>JAFZZW010000063.1 GCA_017615615.1 Bacteroidales bacterium | reverse complement strand
CCGGCTCCGGCCTGTCGGCCTTCGCTCGAAATGACAGGGGCAGAAGGACTCGGGGCGGCAGTGGAAGGAGCTTCCGGCGGAACGGATGCAAGAGGCGGTTCCTGGATCCGTGGCCGCCCTTGGCCGCGTGAAAGGGAGGGGCCCGCAGACTCGGAGAGGCTGTGGGAGGGATGGAGCGAAGCGGAAGATCCGGGAACTGCCTCTTGCGAAGTGGAGACGGAAGCGGTATCCGGCACTCCGCCGAGGAACGCGATCTTCATCAAGGCGTACTCGATGTGGAGCCGCTGGTTGGTGGAGGCGCGGTAACCGGCCTCGCACTGGGAAACGATCCCCAGGGCATCGTAGAGGAACTTCACGCTGCAGCGGGAGGCCTGTTCGCGGTATCTTTCCCGCAGAGAGGCGGGAAGGTCCAGCAAGGCGTCCAGACCGCCCGTGCGGCTGACGAGCAGGTCGCGCAGGTGGCTTCCGAGGGAGGAAATGAAATGCAGGGCGTTGAACCCCTTGGAGAGGATATCGTCGAAAATCAGCAGCGCAGTGCCGTAATCCTTCCCGAGGAACGCGTCGACAAGGCGGAAACTGTATTCGTAATCAAGGACGCCGAGGTTGCGGATGACGTCTTCGTATTTGATGTCCGTGCCGCAGAAAGCGACGGTCTGGTCGAATATGGTGAGGGCGTCGCGCATGGCGCCGTCGGCCTTGTGGGCAATTACGTGAAGCGATTCGTCATCCACGCTGACGCCTTCCTTGCCCGCTATGCTGCGCAGATTGCGGACTATGTCGGGTATGCTGATGCGATTGAAGTCGTAGGTCTGGCACCGGCTGAGGATGGTGGGGATTATCTTGTGCTTCTCGGTGGTGGCGAGGATGAATATGGCGTGTGCGGGCGGCTCCTC
This sequence comes from Bacteroidales bacterium, assembly GCA_017615615.1. Classification (GTDB taxonomy): domain Bacteria; phylum Bacteroidota; class Bacteroidia; order Bacteroidales; family UBA932; genus Cryptobacteroides. The sequence continues at coordinate 31,721 of JAFZZW010000063.1, read as the reverse complement.
GAGCGTTTTGAGGAAGGCGTTGAAGGCCGACTGCGTGAGCATGTGGACCTCGTCTATTATGTACACGCTGTACTTGCCCACCTGCGGGGGAATCTGGACCTGTTCCATCAGGGCCTTGATATCCTCGACGCCGTTGTTGGACGCTGCGTCCAGTTCATGGATGCAGTAGGAGCGGCCCTCGCGGAAAGAAACGCAGGACTCGCATTCGCCGCAGGGCTCCATATCGGGACCCGGGTTGGCACAGTTGATGGTTTTGGCGAAGATGCGGGCGGCACTGGTTTTGCCTACCCCCCTGGGGCCGCAGAACAGGTATGCGTGCGCAAGCTGCCCGCGAAGGATGGAATTCTTGAGGGTGCGGGCTATGTTGTCCTGGCCGATGAGGCTTTCGAAGGAGTCGGGACGGTATTTGCGGGCGGAGACTATGTACTGTGCCATATATATTTTTTACAAATGTAGTGAAAATTCTTAACTTTGCCGACATGAAAAGTGCGATAGGAAAAATACTGTTGCCACTGGCCCTGCTGATGCTTCCGCTATCGGCCGGGGCCCAAATGAAGATATACACCAAAAGCTACATACTGCAGGATTTCAAGAGCCGTACCACAAGGATTGTGCTGGACGGTCCGCAGAGCCTGATATCCTCCCTGAGGGAAGACGCGACATCCATCTGGACGGTTTCCCCTTACGAATTCTGCACCCCCGCCCAATACGAAAAGCTCAAGGGCGACCCGTTCTCCTATTTCCTCCGTCCGGTCAGTTCCAAAGGCATAATCAGCCTGGTCCTCACCAAGGGCGGACGGGACCACGAGCTGCTCTCGGTACCCGTCGCCGGAGACAATTGTTTCGACAGCCTGCAATATATGGCAGCATTCCTGAGCATAGTCCAGGATTACGCCGAATCGGCCATCAGCTCCGAGCGCGTCGCTTACGCCGGAGTACCGGGCGTACGGAAATGCCGTCCCGCCGGCACTCGACTCGTCCGTGACCCTCAGGAGGCCCTGGCGGCATTCCGGGCAGGCGACGAAACCGCCGCCGTAGAGATATTCATCTCCCCCGACGGCACCGCGAACACCCGCCCGCGATACAGGTACCGCGTCAACGCAGGCAACTACAAGCTCTATTCATTCGTCAAGCTATGACCACCATATGCACGGTCGACCCGGACGGCACGAATGCCCCCGTCACGGATCTGCAGGCCTACATCGAGCATAAGATCGGCAGCCCCCTGGAGCAGATCGACGCCGACAGCCACGAGCGTTTCCTCGTCATCGAGGCCGAGGCCCTCAGGGACCTGGTGGTCATGGCCGAGGTCGGAGGCACCCCTGTGCGGATACTTCCCTGTCCCGGGACGATGGACAATCCCGACTGCCGGCGGATCATTTCCGCCCACTGCAAAACAATCGAAGGCGACCTCTGAAGGCCGCCTTCGATAATTATCGGGATCAAATATTACTCAGCCTCGGGTGAAGGCACGGTCTTGCCGACATGGACAAGCTCGATGTCGAAGATGAGGGTGGAGTTGGGCTCGATGCCGGGACGGCCGTTCTCGCCGTATGCAAGGTCTGCGGGAACATAGAGCTCGATGTGGCCGCCCTCGCCGATAAGCTGCATACCCTCGGTCCAGCCGGGGATGACGCCGCCAAGGGTGAAACGTGCGGGATCTGCGCCTTCGGCGGTCTCGTCAAAGACGGTTCCGTCGAGGTGGGTGCCCTTGTAGCGGACGACTACGGTGTCGGCTGCGGTGGGCTTAAGCTCCTCGTTGCCGGGCTCGATGATCTTGTACTGGAGGCCGCTTTCGGTCTGCTCTACGCCGGCCTTCTTGAGGTTGGCGGCAAGCCACTTCTCACCTTTCTCCTTGTTGGCGAGGAGCTTGTAGTTGTGCCTCTTCTCAAGATATGAATTGAACACGTCGTTGATGCGGTTGGGGCTGATCTTGAACTGCTTGTCGAAGTCGGGATCGCGGAAGTCGCCCTTGGAGGCGACGAAGTCCTTGATACCGGCGATCATTTTGCCGTAGTTGATGTCACCGAAGTCGTATCCCTTGAGGAAACTTCCGAAATTGACGCCGATCAGATAGCTGACGGTATCTATCTCTGCTTTGCTGGGGGTAAAATCTTTGAGGGTCTTGACTGCTTCGGTTGCGGCCTCATCGCCGTCAACGGCAGGCTCGGCGGGCTTGGGGGTGCAGGCGACGACTGCAGCGCCAAGTGCGAGTGCGAAGAAGAATTTGTAGGTTTTCATTAAATTATAAAGTTAAACATTAGAAATTCCAGGCGAGTGCGGAGGCGCCGAGGATTGCGGCGTCAGACTCCGACAGGCTTGAGTACATAAGCTTCACTTTGTCTTTCCACAGAGGGAGGACGTTGTCGTTCATGGCTTCCTCGATGGGTCCGGTGAGGAACTCCTTGGCGCGGGCCAGGCCACCGAAGAGCACTATGGCCTCGGGGGCGGAGAAAGCTATGAAATCGGCAAAACTGCGGCCCAGGATGGTTCCGGTGTATTCGAAGATTTCCCTGGCCATCTTGTCGCCGGACTTGGCTGCCTCGTAGACATCCTTGGAAGTGATGTTCTCGCGGAGGCTCAGGAGGGAAGACTCCTCGGGGTGCTGGTCAAGCCACTCCACGGCGGTACGGGCTACGCCGACTGCGGAGCAGTAAGCCTCCAGGCAGCCGAGCTTGCCGCAACCGCAGCGGCGGCCGCCGCGAACGGCGCAGGTATGCCCGAGCTCGCCGGCGAAACCGTCGTGACCGTAAAGCACCTTGCCGTCGATTACGATGCCGCTGCCGACGCCGGTGCCGAGGGTGATCATGATGAAGTTCTTGAGGCCCTTGGCGGCGCCGTAGGTCATCTCACCGACAGCTGCGGCGTTGGCGTCGTTGGTAAGGGCCACGGGCATGCCGCCCATGGCCTCCGAGAGCATGGAGGCGAAGGGGACGTTGCCCTCGTGCGCCCACGACAGGTTGGGGGCCTGCTTGATTTCTCCGGTGTAGTAGTTGCCGTTGGGGGCGCCTACGCCGATACCGCGGATCTGGTCGTTGAGGTCGGCGTCGGAGATGAGTTTTCGGAGGGTTGCGGCCAGGGCTGCGACGAAGCCTTCGGCGTCGTCGTGCTTGTTGGATACCATGATGCTCTGGGCGAGGACCTCGCCGCGGGCGTTCACTATGCCGCACTTGGCGGTCTGGCCGCCGATGTCTATACCGAGTACGTAAGGCTTATCCATAATCTGCTACTCTGTAGGGATGTCCTTGTTGACGTTCTTGCTGCCCCAGAAGGCGTAGAAAATAAGGTAGCACAGGCAGGCGACGATGAGCCAGTAGCTGGGAATGGAACCGACCTTGTCTGCGAGAAGGTTCTGCAGGAACGGGATGATGCCGCCGCCGCATACGAGAGTCATGAAGATACCGGAAGCCGCAGCGGTGTATTTGCCGAGGCCCTCGGCGGAGAGGTTGAAGATGGCTCCCCACATGACGGAGGTGCAGAGGCCGCAGAGCACTACGAATCCGAGGATCAGGGGGATGCTGTTCTCACCGATCCTGACGCTGACGCTCTCGGGGATGAACAGGACGCAGATGAGGAAGGCGATGGCCAGGGCGGAGGTGAAGGAAAGCATGGCCTTGCTGCTGACCTTGCCGCCTATGGAAGCACCGACAAGACGTCCGATAAGCATGCAGAACCAGTAGGCGCCGATCATCGTACCTGTAAGCGCAGGACCGACGGAAGTTCCGGAGAAATAGACGTTGGCGGTGTTGGGGATGGCGACCTCGATGCCCACGTAGAAGAAGATAGCCACGGCGCCGAGCACGAAGTGACGGAAGGACAGGGGGCTGTGAGGATCCTTGACGGCGTTGCCGGCGAGGCGTGCGGCCTTCTCCTCAGGGGTCTCCATATGGGGCTCGGGGATGTTGGTGAGCATGATGATCACGAAGGCGAGGGCGAAGATGGCCATCGCGATGATCATGACGGGAGCGGCCTTGGCGACGGAAGCGTCAGCTATGCTGCCGCCCACCAGCCAGCCCACGAAAACGGGGGCGATGGTACCGCCGATGGAGTTGCAGGAGCCGCCCCACTGGATGAGCTGGTTGCCCTTGTTGCCGCCGCCGCCGAGGGTGTTGAGCATGGGGTTGACGACGATGTTGAGCATGCACATCGAGAAACCTGCCACGAATGCGCCGGCCACATATACGCCGAAGGACTCTACGTATCCGGAAAGGAACTGGATGCCGACTCCTACGAGGCCGATGATGACTGCGAGCAGGGATGTGAATTTGTAACCCTTACGCTTGAGGATGAGGCCTGCGGGGATACCCATGCATGCATAGGCGATGAAGTTGGCGAGGGAGCCGAGCTGGGAAAGTGCCTTGGATGCACCGAACTGGTTGGTGACGATGACGCCCATCGAACCTGCGAGGTTGGTGACGAAGGCAATCATGAAGAAGAGTGCGAAACACACCGCGATGGCGGGTGCATAACTCTTGCTGGTAGCGGTCTTGGTCATAATTGATTGTTATTTGAGTGATTCGATATTCTTTGAATTGAAGAGGTCCTTGCCCTCGGCGGTCATGGCAAAGGCTATGCGGTCCGCATAGAACTTCTCCACCTTGCCGCGGACCATCTTGGAAGTGGTGTTGAGCATACCGTTCTGTTCGGTGAACGGGGTGTCTCCCACTACGATGGCGGCGGGAAGCCATTTCTCGGGGAACATGCCTGCGTGGCGGCCACCGGGACGGTAGGAATCCACCTCGGACTGTATGATACCCAGCTGAGCCTTGAGGCCCTCCGGAGACTCCGGATCGAGCCCTTTGGCCTTGACGGCCTCGGCCAGCGCGGCCTTGGCGGGAATTACGAGCACCGCCGTCCAGGGGCTCTGGTTGTTGTACAGCATGGAGGCGTCTATGTACCTGGAGCCGTCGGCGAGGCTGTCCTCGAAGCCCTCGGGGGAATACTTTTCCCCGTCGGAGGAGATAAGCAGGCTCTTGAAACGACCGGTGACATAAAGGTACCTGGGGTCTTCCCTGCAGAGGTAGCCGCGGTCGCCCGTGTGAAGCCAGCCGTCGATTATGGTGGACGCGGTGGCCTCGGGATTCTTCCAGTATCCGGCCATTACGTTCTCTCCGCGGATGACTATCTCTCCGGTGGTGCCGACGGGAAGTTCCTCTCCGTCTTCACCGCAGATCTTGATGTCCATGGGCTGGACGGTACGGCCGGATGAACCGAACCTGGCGTGCCCCATGGAGTTGGAGCAGATGACCGGAGTGGCCTCCGACAGGCCGTAGCCCTGGAAAATGGGCATTCCCACGGCGCAGAAATAGCGCTGGAGCTCGATGTCGAGCAGGGCGCCTCCGCCCACGAAGAACTTGAGGCGTCCGCCGAAGCCCTCGCGTACGCCGCTGAAAACCAGTTTGTCCATCAAGGCCTTGATGGGAGCGCGCCACCACTGTTTCCAGCAGGGCTTGCCCATGTTGTAGTATTCGCGGTTGTATTTGACGGCGTTGGACAGGGCGAATTCGTACAGGCGCTCCACGGTCTTGCCTTTCTTGCGGATCCCGGACTCGATGCTCTTGCGGAAGTTGCGGGAAATCGCGGGTACGGAGAGCATGAGGTGGGGCCTGGTCTCGCGGATGGCGACCGGAATGTTCTTGAGCATGGTGACTGCGTTCCTGCCGCCGGGGACGGTGGCGACGCTGCCGCCGTGGCACATCATGAAGTACATTCCGCAGACGTGGGCGAAACAATGGTCCAGGGGGGTGATGATGAGCATCACGTCGCCGACGTCTATGCTGACGACGGAGCCTGCCTGCTCTACGTTGGCCGTGTAATTGCGGTGGGTGAGCAGGATTCCCTTGGGGTCTGCCGTAGTGCCGGAAGTATAGGAAATGTTGGCGTAATCGTCTGGGCCGATGGAGTCCATGCGGGTCTCGAGCTCGCCGGGACGGGCGGAAAGGAATTCCTCTCCCATGCGGCGCAGTTCGCTGAAATGCATCTCTCCGGCCTGCAGGGGGATGTCGTCCAGGACTATGACCTTCTCTACTGCGGGGCACTGGGCGAGAACCCGGCGAACCTTGGGCAACTGGCCCTCGGACACCACGACGAAGCGGGAATCGGAGTGGTTGATGCGGAAGGTGAGGTCATAGTCGGACTCGAGCTTGAAGGACATGGGGACATTCACGCCGCCGGCGAACAGGATGCCGAGCTCGCAGAATATCCAGGCGTTGCGCCCCTCGGACAGAAGGGATACCTTGTCGCCCTTTTCAAGGCCCATGGACATGAAACCCGCGGCATAGAGCAAAGCCTCGTGCCATGTGGTTCCGAAAGTGGTTTCCGTCCACACGCCGTCGACCTTCTCGCGAAGGTAGGTGAGGTTTTCGTACCGGGAGGTGTACTTGCGGACGAAATCGATTATTGTTGGTCTTGCTGAATCTTTCATTATTTGTCCTCCGGGAACAAGGGGTTGAGCTTGGCGTCGATCATGTTGGTAATGAGCTCGAAGTCTTCCGGCTTGTTGCCGAATTTTATGTTGTCGGCATCGACTATGAGAAGGTTGCCGGGATAGGTGGCGATCCAGTCCTCATACTTGTCGTTGAGGCCGGTGAGGTAGTCGATGCGGATGCTCTTTTCGTATTCACGCCCACGCTTCTGGATCTGGGCGATGAGGTTGGGGATGGTGGATCGCAGGTAGATCAGGAGGTCGGGGGTGCCGACGAGGGACATCATGAGGTCGAAGAGGTCCGTGTAGTTCTCGAAGTCACGGGTGCTCATGAGGCCCATTTCGTGGAGATTGCGGGCGAAGATGCGGGCGTCTTCGTAGATGGTGCGGTCCTGGATGATGACTTTGTCGGACTTGTTGATTTCCAGGATATCCTTGAAGCGCTTGTTAAGGAAATAGATCTGGAGGTTGAAAGACCAGCGCTCCATGTCTTCGTAGTAATCAGCCAGGTATGGGTTGAAATCAACCGGCTCGAACTTGGGAGTCCACCCGTAGTGGGCCGCGAGCATCTTTGTGAGCGTCGTCTTGCCGCTTCCGATGTTTCCTGCAATCGCTATATGCATATCTTGTTTTGTTACAACTTACAAAGATAGTAATTATTCGAAAAGTCCGAAGAGTTCGGCGTCGATTTTATCCGTTATGAGGGAGAAATCCTCCGGCCTGTGCTCGAAATCGAGGGAGTCTGCGTCTATGACCAGCAGGCGGCCTTCGTAGGAGCCTATCCATTCCTCATAATGGCGGTTGAGGCCGGAAAGGTACTCCAGGCTTATGCTCTGCTCGTAATCGCGGCCGCGTTTCTGGATCTGGGAGACGAGATGGGGTACGCTGGACTTGAGGTAGATAAGGAGGTCCGGCGGATTGACCATGCTCATCATGAGGCGGAAGAGCTGCATGTAGGTGTCGTAGTCGCGGGCGGAAAGGTTGCCCTGCTCGTAATTGTTGGCCACGAAGATGTGGACTCCCTCCAGCAGGGTGCGGTCCTGGATTATCACGTCCTTGGAAGAAGCGATCTCGAGCACGTCCCTGAAACGCTGGGCTAGGAAATAAGTCTCCAGGTTGTACGACCAGCGGGGAATGTCTTTGTAGTAGTCTTCCAGATAGGGGTTGTACGTCACGGCTTCGTACTTGGGAGTCCAGCCGTAATGTTCGGAGAGCATGCGCGTGAGCGTCGTTTTGCCGCAACCGATATTGCCTGCGATACCTATATGCATTTGTTTAACTCTTGTCTTACAAAAATAATCAGAATTTCGTATTTTTGCCAAATAATCTTCACAAGAAATGGATATCCGGAGATTTATTTTCAACCCCCTGTCGGAGAACACGCTGATTGTCAGCGGAGTTCTCGGAAAGTGCGTTGTAGTGGACCCCGGATTCCTCGATTCTTCCGAGCGCGACTCCCTGTTGGACTACCTGAAGGGGAACGGCCTTGTTCCGGAGGCGGTGCTTCTCACCCACGGTCACATGGACCACGTGTACGGAGTCGCCGCGCTGCAGCGCCTGTACGGCATGCCGGTATATATGTCCGGCGCAGACTGGCCGGTCCTCAATTACTTCCAGAAGGCGGCCAAATTCGGCATTCCGGTGCCCGACCTCGATTTCCGGACCACAGACATATCCGACGGACAGACGATCGGCGCCGGAGGCCTCGAGTTCAAAGTGATAGCCACTCCGGGCCACTCCCCCGGATGCGTGTGCTACCTTGAGGAATCCGACGGGACCATGTTCACCGGCGACACCCTGTTCGCCGGGGCCATCGGCCGCACGGACCTGTATCTCGGCGACTACGACTCCCTCATAAGGAACGTAATGGAGAAACTGATGACGCTTCCGGGCGACATCACAGTATATCCGGGGCACGGCGCCCCTACCACAATAGGCCACGAGAGGATGACCAATCCCTTCCTTGAGCCTTTCAACGAACCACAAGAGACCATTTATGACCAAGATTGAAGCCGCACGGCAGGAGTACAAGGACTGGTGCTCCGCAGTGGAGATAGACACGCTGGAAAAAGTAAACGAAGTCGTTATGTCGGGACAGGCCGTGAGCCTGATAAACCTTTGCGAGGCCCGTCAGGAGCGCAAATACGCCGAGGCCGCGGACCAGATATTCTGGCGCAGGCGGCATTCCAACATCGTCATGATGTCCGGCCCCAGTTCCAGCGGCAAGACCAGCAGCAGCCTCCGCATCGCTCAGCAGTGCCGCGTGCTCGGCATCTCCCCCAAGGTTATCGAGCTCGACAATTACTTCCTCCCCCGCGAGCAGACGCCCCTTGACGAAAACGGCGATTACGATTTCGAGGCGCTGGGCGCCATGAACCTGGAGCTCCTCAACACCAACCTCAACGACCTGCTGGCCGGCAAGGAGGTCATCATTCCCAAGTTCGATTTCAAGACAGGAGCCACCATATTCGACGAAAGCCGCCGCATGCAGCTCAAGGAGAACGACATCCTGTTCATGGAGGGCATCCACGCCCTCAACCCGGCTTTAACCTACGCAGTGGACCAGGACAGGATCTTCCACATCTACATTTCGTCCCTGTCCGCCCTCCCCGGCGGCGAAAAGGTGCACAACAGCACCACCGACAAGCGCCTCCTTCGCCGCATAGTGCGCGACAACCGCGTCCGCGGCATCAGCCCCGAGGAAAACATCCTCCGCTGGCCCTCGGTACGCCGCGGCGAAACCCGCAACATCTTCCCCTTCGAGGAGAATGCCGAGGTTGTCCTCAACACATCCACCCTGTACGACGTTCCTCTGCTCAAATATTACGCGGAGCCCCTTCTGTACGGCATCAGCGAATCCTCCCCCGCTTACGAAAAGGCGCAGTCGCTGCTGTCTTTCCTCACGAAAGTCCAGGCGCTCAAGCCTTCGGAGATAGCCGCCGTCCCTCCGACCTCCATCATGCGTGAATTCATCGGAGGCCAGACGCTTTAACCATGGTACATGCCACCCCGCTCATAGTGCTGTCGTCCGTCAAGGTGGGCGAAGGCTCGCTGGTGGTGAGCACGCTGAGTCCCGGATGGGGCCGGCGCAGCTTCATCACGAGCGTAGGCAAAAAGGGCGGCATGGCCTTGTATCAGCCCCTTTCGCTCCTTGATGCGGAAGTGGTGGAGAATCCCAAATCGGACCTTTGGAGACTCCGGAGCGCCTGCGCGTCCGAACCCCTCGGAGGCATCAGGAGCGACCTGCGCAAGAACACCATGACCCTCTTCATGAGCGAGGTGCTGCTCCGGACCCTGCGGGACGGTTCCCGGGAAGACGGCCTGTTCGAATGGTGCCGCCGGAGCATCCTCACGCTGGACGCGCTGCAGGCCGATTTCTCCAACTATCACCTCCGGTTCCTGCTGGAATTCGCCGGAGCGCTCGGATTCTCCCCTTCGCTGGAGGATCTTGCGCCCTTCGCCGGAGAGAATCTGTCCGTACTGGGCAGGCTGCTGGAGGCCGATGCTGCCTCGTCTCTTCTCATCCCCATGAACGGGGCGCAGAGGAATGCGGTCGCGACCCTGCTGCTGGACTATATCGGCTATCATACGGACACCCGCCTCAACGTCCGCTCGCTGCAGGTACTGCGGGAATTATACAGATAACTCATGGCAGACGACAGCATAGTCATACACGGCGCCCGGGCGCACAACCTCAAGGACATCAGCCTCACGATCCCGCGTGGCAAGTTCGTAGTCATCACCGGCCTGAGCGGCAGCGGCAAGAGCTCCCTGGCCTTCGACACCATTTATGCCGAGGGCCAGAGGCGCTATCTGGGCACGCTTTCGCCATACGCCCGCCATTTCATGGGGGTGCTGGAGAAGCCCGACGTGGAGAGCATCACCGGGCTCAGTCCCATAATCGCCATCGAGCAGAAGACCACCAGCGCCAATCCCCGTTCCACCGTGGGTACCATTACGGAGATTTACGACTTCCTGAGACTCCTGTACGCCAAGGCCTCCACCGCCTACTCCCCCGTCAGCGGAGTGGAAATGGTGCGTTATACGGACGCCCAGATCGTAGACCTCATCATGAGGGAGTTCGCCGGACGCCGCTGCATCCTGCTCGCGCCCCTCGTACGGGGCCGCAAGGGACACTACCGCGAGCTATTCGAGCAGTGTCGCAAGCGCGGGTATTCGGAGATCCGGGTTGACGGGGAAATCTTCGAGCTGTCCACCATGGACGCCGTAGACCGCTACAAGCCCCATTTCATCGAGCTGGTGGTGGACAAGCTCAAGCCCGGAGATGGCGACGAGGCCCGCATCCGGAGGTCTGTGGCAAGCGCCCTGAGCGCAGGCAAAGGCTCCGTGGCCGTTCTTGCCGCTGACGACGGTTCCCTGAGGCATTTTTCCAAGCATCTGGTGGACCCGCAGACCGGCGTGTCGCTCCAGGAGCCCCAGCCGCATACGTTCTCGTTCAATTCACCCGAGGGCTACTGTCCCCACTGCAAAGGACTCGGCACGGTAGCCGACATCAGCCCCGAGGCTCTCATACCCGATCCCAGGCTGTCCATTGCGGAAGGTGGCATTGTCCCTTTGGGCAAGCATCGGGAGAATCACAAGTTCGAGATTGTCCGAGCGATGGCCCGCAAGCACAATTTCTCCCTGTACGAGCCCATCGAAGACATTCCGCAGGAATATATCGACCTGATTGTCAACGGCTCAGAGGAACTCTACCGGGTCGGCGACGGCAGCAGTACGCAGATGGCCCTGTGGGAAGGCGTGGTAGGCGACGTGGAGGACCGCATCGTCTGCCCCGTCTGCCACGGCACGCGCCTGCGGGAAGAGACGTCCTGCTTCCGCATCGACGGCAAAACCATCACCGAGGTGTCCTCAATGGAGATTTCGCAGCTGCTGGAGTGGGTAAGTTCGCTGGACGGCAAGCTGTCCGGGCGCGGCAAGGCCGTCGCCAGGGACGTCCTGCGTGAGCTCAGGGACCGCCTGCAGTTCCTCGTGGACGTCGGGCTCGATTACCTGTCGCTGGACAGGCCCACGGGTTCGCTCTCCGGCGGCGAGAGCCAGCGAATCAGGCTCGCCACCCAGATAGGTTCCAAGCTGGTCGGCGTCATCTATATTCTGGACGAGCCGTCCATCGGCCTGCACCAGAGGGACAACCGCAAGCTCATCGCATCCCTCAAGAAGCTGCGCGACGAGGGCAATACGGTGATTGTCGTGGAGCACGACGAAGAGACCATGCGCAGCGCCGACTGGCTCGTCGACGTCGGCCCCGGCGCCGGCGCCCAGGGAGGCTACGTCTGCTACAACGGTCCGGCGTCCACTCCGCAGGAATTGTCCCCGGAGACAATCCCTGCATCCGTTCAACCGGACCTGTCATCCGTTACCGCCGAGTATTTGCTGGGACGGAGGAAGATAGAGGTGCCGTCGGTGCGGAGGAAAGGCAGCGGCAGGATGCTGACGGTGCGCGGAGCGTCCGGCAACAACCTCAAGAACATCGACGTCAGCTTCCCCCTCGGATGCTTCATCGGCGTAGCAGGCGTGTCCGGCAGCGGCAAGTCGTCTCTGGTGAACGAAACGCTGATGCCGATCCTCAAGGGCAAGTTCTACCACCTCAAACAGAAGCCTCTCCCCTACAGGGCCATCGAAGGCGTCGAATTCATAGACAAGGTAATAGAAATAGACCAGAGTCCCATCGGGCGCACCCCCAGGTCCAATCCCGCCACCTTCACGGGAGTCTTCGACGACATCCGCAAGCTCTTCGAGGACACCCCCGACGCCAAAGTCCGCGGCTTCAAGTCCGGACGCTTCTCCTTCAACGTAGCCGGAGGGCGCTGCGAGGAGTGCAAGGGCGCAGGTCTCAAGCTGGTGGAGATGAACTTCCTGCCCTCGGTAAGCGTGGTCTGCGAGGCCTGCGGAGGGCATCGGTACAAGGAAGACACCCTAGCGGTACGCTATAAGGGAAAAAACATCAACGAAGTGCTGGAAATGTCCGTGGAAGAGGCGTACGAATTCTTCAAGTCCCATCCAAGGATAGCGCCCAAGCTCAAGGCTTTGCTGGACGTAGGCCTCGGATACATTCACCTCGGGCAGTCAAGCGTCTCGCTTTCCGGCGGAGAAAGCCAGCGCATGAAGCTTGCCGCCGAGCTCTTCCGCAAAGCCACCGGCAACACCCTGTACATGCTCGACGAGCCCACCACTGGCCTGCATTTCGAAGACATCAAAACGCTACTGGGCGTCCTCCAGAGACTTGTGGACCAGGGCAACACGGTGATTATCATCGAGCACAACCCCGATATCCTAAAGTCCGTCGACTGGATAATCGACATGGGCCCCGAGGGCGGCCGCCGCGGCGGACTGATCGTCGCCGAAGGCACCCCGGAACAGATAGCCCGCGACAGCAACTCCGTCACGGGCCCGTATCTTACCCTTTGAACGGCTTCTATTTAAGATTATAATCCGACTTGAAATCACAAGTCAGGATTGCGTCCTCATATGGCACGGGTGCATTGGGATTATCGATTGTGTCATTCAGCCAGGACAAATATAAAACCTTCTTCACCGGGATCTCCAGATGGAACGTAACGGGATCCTTTGTGAGTGTGTGTTCTTTGAGGGGAATGCAGAAAGCGATTATCGTCCCCAGAACGCCTTTGTATTCTATCGGCAGGCCATATACACTTCCGGATTCCGACTTTGTAAATGGCTTGATTAACAACGGGTCGTCTGTTGACGCCCCGCTGCAATCAGGTCGACATTCCAGATAACCGGTCAGTTCCGTGCCGGCCGGTTGTCCGGCAAAGGCCTTGTCGGCCTTGAGGGACATACCGCCAGAGTAAAAGACCGTAATGAAATCAAAGAGGGCATCGCTTGTATTAGACTTCGTTGTCCAATAATTGCGCATATCGGCATATACCTTCTCAAATCTTCTGTTTACGGCATTGCTGTTGGCCCCATATCTTTGGAACAAATCCGAATCCGGCATTTCGGTCCATAAATGGCGAGGATCAGAATAAGACGAAACGCTCTTTTCAACGCTGGTGGAATTCGCATTCATCTGGAATACAAACGTAAAACAGTCTGCTTCTGTCCGGTAGTTTTTCCCTTGCGGGTAAAAACACTTCAATTCATAAGACCCCAAACACTCCCCCGGCAAGAAATGCATCGTAGTTACGCCGGCATCATCCCATAGATCCTCAGGATGACAAGACACTGCCGTAATGGTCAATAAGGCCAATACGGCGTGTATGAATAACCTTTTTTTAATCATTTCAATCACCATTTTCTTCGGCAAAGCCGTATATTATTCCACCGCTATCGCTGTAATAGTCGTACGTGGTTCCATTAGTAACAACCCAACTACCAGTCAAAGTGTACCACCCATCATTAACAGGAGTACTACCCCATTGGGAACTCCACCCCCAATTGATTTTTATCTTAGATATATATGGTTCTGAGTATGTGTAAGTATCGTAGTCCACTGGAATAGGGACTGGATTTGGTGGAGTGATATCTAATACGTAATAATGATGATGCGTGTATTTAATCCGACTCCTTAGATATCCATCAATGACAAACGTATGTATATGCCACCCACCTAAAGGAAAATCAGAATTGGTAGCTGTAACTATTATTGGCATCTGCTCAGCGATACTGCTTCGTACAGCAACTTCATCATAAGGGCCACCCAGACTTGATATACCTAAAGAATCCAAAAGGTTGCGAATTCGGCTAGGAAACGCCCATGAATAATTTTCATGGTAATGCATGTTAACTTGCTTTCCGACATAACCTAACAATAAAGCTTCCGGAATGGATTCTCCAAAGGATTTGTAATTATAACTCATACCAGACCATACTGTAGTTGTCCAGTCGTAAAAATCACTCTCAAAAGAATCAATATTTCCAATGCAATACCCATCACTACACATACTTGAAGGGAGCCCTATTTTATCATGAAGATAGTGAATAACTTGAGCTCCAGCAACCGCAACACATCCAGCGCTAACCCTCTGAGTAGGATTTATAACGGAATGAGGGCAATATGTGTTATAAGGATAACCCTGATCCCATTTAGCAACTATGTGAGACAAACTATCATATACTACTGTTTCTGAAGTAATAGTTTCTTCCCAATGGCCATAAGCAACGAAACGAGGGTTATTTAGAGAATCTTTGTAGTGCGGCGGCCGTTCGCCCCAAAAAGACTTATTTAGCTGAATCTCCATCTCACTAAAAGCAAGCTGACTATCCGATGCTGTGCGAACCCGTTTCATATCATCAGCCAAGCGTTTAAGCCAATAAGCAACACCGGGATTACCATCTTCAACTGAGAAATATCCCGAATAACCCTCTGCCAATATCGCCGGCACTCTTTTATCAGACGCAAAAATCTTCCACCCATTTCTTCCCCTTGTATTTACAATATACATAAGCGTATCTGATTGCTCTCCAATGTACGGCTGAATAATGTACTGGTCAGTGGCACTGCTTTTAGTCAATAACGCTTCTTGTTCAAGCAAGTAGCAAATATCCTTGATGGATACAACAGTTTCTTTACTCTCTATGCCCGTATAGTTAGCGTAAATGTTGATATAGGGGCGTTGAGGCTCTAATTGATCTCTCGAGCAAGAAAGAAAGAAAACAAATAAAGACAGAAATATTAACAGTTCAATTTTCATAAGAGACAGTTTTTCATTACGGAATTCACGGAATGCCATTATTATCGTTCCCTGGTTTTGTTAATAAGCACATTTCTATTGTTAACGTCATGTAATTGAGCGCAGGCTAACAATTTCGGTACTTGTCGGCTAATTCGCTTTGCAATGACGGTGGAGTTTAAATCATACTCTAATTGAGGGATTCTTGGTAAAGCGCTACACATTGTCTCTTAGGATGGTGCAAAGATAGTCATACTTTTTCTTTCTCGAAAACAATTTACCAGTTATCCTTTGCCTCAACGTGACCATGTATGCCATCCAAAAACTCGAGATGATCTACGCAGCACTCTTTCCTATGAAGCTTAATAAATGAGCATACCTTAATGATTAAATGACTAAAACACCAGAGTATCTGACTCCGGATGACAGGTTGAATGTGATAGTGTAGTTCCCGGCATTACCACTAAAAGGGATTGCGGCAAGGATATCCGAGCTGTCCACGATTGCTTGGTAAATAGTCCCCTCGGAAGCTTCAGACAAGACAACACTTACATTTCCAAGGTCGGAAATAAAAGACACCATTATCGTCTCTCCCATTACCGAGGCGATAATAGGGACAGGACCTTGCTGGCGAGGATCATCTTCACCATACGGACCTTCTATGATAATGATTTCAGTGGGAAGTTGAGAGATTTGGGTGGGCGTCGGTGTCGTGAACATCATTGCGGCAGCAAGAAGAGAAAAAAGAATCATAATAAAGCAGCGTTGTTTTTGCAAAGTTAGAGATTCGGATTCGATTCATCGCAAAAAAAAGTTTGATTTGCTGGGGTGCAAAGCATTGATTATCAGCCCATTGAAAAATAAAAGTTTTACAGGCTGTTGAAGGGATGGTTTTATCGGCTATATTTGTCAGGAAATAGAACTGAAATGAGAGTCTTTGTCAAGCTTTGTCTGCCCATCGCTATTCTTGCCTCCTGCCTTCCTGTACACAGGGTCAATACAGAATTGATCCGCATAGAAAATCACATCCAGTCGGAGCCCGGAAAGGCTCTGAATGAACTGTCCGGGCTTTCACACGACGGTTTCTCACGGCAGGACAAAAGCCTTTACTCTTTGTTGTATTCGATGGCTTTGGACAAGAACTATATTGACGTATGTACTGATTCCATAATCCGTCCTGCAGTATCCTATTACCCAAAACACAATGATTCATATCACTCCTTTCTGGCCTATTATTATCTTGGCCGGGTATATGAAAACGCCAGGGACTATGAAAATGCTTTGGCTTCATTTATCAACGCAGAGGCATATCTGAGCCCAACGGTCCCGTCAGACTATGCAGCAAGGCTATATCTGGCAAAGTGCCGGGTGTATTATTGGCAATTTGCCATGGATAAAGCCATAGACGAAGCAAAGAAGGCAAAGCATTATTCATCCGAACTTGACAATCCATCTTTTTATATTTCCAGTAGCCTGGATATCATCAGGATTCTGCATGTGGAGAACCATTTCAACGAAGCCTCGGTCGAATTTGATTCACTCGGTCTTTGGATTAAAAAGAGTAGTGCATCAGTTCCATCTAATTACTATAGACTATTATTGTATCAAATGACTCTCGGAGAGGATATGGAGCCTGATTCGCTAATACGATATCATAATCTATATCTGGAATCTTGTGAGAAAGAGTCCAAGAAACCTGACGATTTGCTTTGGGCCAGTGTACTGCTTGCCTCCAAAGAATACGAAAAAGCGCTATCGGTGCTCCAAAGAATAGCACCGAATCCGGGATCTGGCGCCATAGATTCTATCAAGTATTATTATGCCGCAAGCAAAGTATTCGAAGGGTTAAAAGATTTTGACAACTACGCTTATTCAGTATCCCAGAACAGGCGCCTGATTGAGGAAATGCATCTGAATGTGTTCAAGAATGATGTTCGGTATTTAGAAGAGCGTTACCAAAACCAGATAACCAGGGAAAAACAAGAGAGAGAAAAAAGAGGCCTGATGATTCTGGCGCTTGTATTGTTTGTGTCACTTTCTACCGTAACAGTCTTAAGCATTATCAAGCACAGAGCAATTAAGCGCGAACTGATTGAGGCAAGAGGAGAGTATTCTATTATACGCGAGGCAATTGCCAATTCCGGAGAGTCCAATCAAGACATCAGACAACTGCTACGCGATCGTCAACAAGCACTTATTCCTTTTTTTCAAGACACCCCGGCTAAAACAATCGGACGGAATGATTTATCGAGGATAAAGAGTGACAATAAAGAAATGTTGAGAAACATCGGAATTGTTTTCTCGTTGTCTTACCCCTCTTTTGTATCAGTCCTTGTCCAGCACGGGTTGAATTCCGAAGAGATAGGTCTATGCGCCCTGTATGCATCAGGGTTTATTTCCAAAGAGCTGTCCAGTGTTCTGGAGAGTGGTAGTATCTACCATATTAACAGGAGCATCAGGGAAAAACTCAGCGATAATCTCAAAGGGAGAACCCTTCCCGCCTGGATTCGCGAGTCGCTTAACTCCGTAGCCAAAGAATCATAGCACTATCGAGGAGCCCCCACGTTGTCTTCGCGAGAGGGGTGAGCAATTAATAAGCCTTGCTATTGCAGGTATCAAAAACGTTACCTATATTTGCGAAACCATTCATTAAACGATGAAGAACTATGCCAGAAGTCAGGGAGCATGACCCGCTTCACATTCACGTAGAAGGTAAAGGCGGAATCGCCAAGTATGATTATGATGATCTGTCGAACCGATTCTTCAAGAACTATACAAAAGGTATTACAACAGCCGACCAGAAACGCATAGAAGAGATAATCAATGAGAATGCAGACATCATCATAGCAGCCTGGAACAGGTACTTTGGAGTCGATGATCAAGATAGTGAAGATTATTTTTTCTGATGATTATCTCATCGGAATATCCGAAGACAACAAGGTATTCAAACAGTCCTTGTTATGGTATCCGACGTTATCATCTGCCTCTGAAGAAGAGCGTAATGATTACGTATTGGGAGTGGAGGGTATCTTTTGGGACAAACTCGATGTACAAGTCAGTTTTGAGAGTTTTTTGTACCCGGATGCCGAGCCATCAAGGCTGCAGCGTTTCTTCCTCTCGCATCCGGAGATCAACGTAAGCGGTTTTGCAAAGAAGTTCGGCTTGAA
This sequence comes from Bacteroidales bacterium, assembly GCA_017615615.1. Taxonomy (GTDB): domain Bacteria; phylum Bacteroidota; class Bacteroidia; order Bacteroidales; family UBA932; genus Cryptobacteroides. The sequence continues at coordinate 13,476 of JAFZZW010000063.1, read as the reverse complement.
TGCTTCTCTGCTGCGCGGCTACATCAATGGTTTTAAAGTACCATCCGCAGAAAGAGAACAAGAAATCCTCTCCTTCATTCATCAATTGGGAGAGGAGTATATAGTCTGGTAGGAGCCCCAACGTTGTCTTCGCGAGAGGGGTGAGCAATCAGCTCCCGATCAGCAGCAGCGCTATACCAGCAGCCATGAGGAGCATGTTGAGGCCCTTGGCGCGGAGGTTGCCCTCCTTGAAAATGATCGCCCCGCATATGAACGTCACAAGCACGGAACCTCGCCTGATGACCGAAATCACGCTAAGCAACGCATCCGGCTGCTTCAGCGCAAAGAAATACAGCATATCCGCCGCCGTAATCAGCACCGCCACCACAACCAGAGTCCAGTCCCATTGAAACTTTACCGGCTTTACCCGCCCATCCTGGCTAGCGTCTTCGCCAGTATTGCTGCTGGAAAATGTGGCAGTACTGTCCAACTCAGTCGTCAGGCTGTTTTCCGGAGCCTCTGTCTCAGGAAAACATGGCCGCCCGTGGCCATGTGAACGGGAGGGGCCCATCGCAGATGGGAGGGATGAAGCGAAGCGGAAGGTTCCTGAGACAGAGGCTCCGGAAAACAGCCGCTCAACACAAACGCATAACGCCAGGATGACCGTTATGAACAGATTCGTCCAGCACTGGACGAAGAGAGGATCGAGGCCGGCGATTATATGCTTGTCGTAAAGGGCGCTGGCGACGCCGGTGACCACCGACACCCCCATCCAGATGAACCCCGTACGGCGCGCCTTCACGGTGCCGTCGGCCCTGCTGGTGCGTCCGAGGAGCCACAAGGCGACCAGCGCCAGCGCTATACCGCTCCACTGCATCCAGTTGAGATGCTCCCCGAAAAGGATGATGGAAAACAGCACGACGAACACGGGGCGCGACCCCTTGATGGTACTCACGGTAGTCAGCGGCAGCATCTTGAGGCCGATCATACCGCTTATCCACGAAGCTGTCACCAGCACCGCCTTGAGCCCAAGACGGAGGAATCCGGAAGCCGGACCAAGCCGGAAAAAAGGCGCCAGGAACAGAGTGGAAAGGGCAGTCGCGACAAGAAGAACGGTGAGAACACCGTTCTTCTTAAGCGCTGTCTTTTTGGCTACATCATATAGCCCGAGAAGTATGGCGGAAAAGACCGCCAGAATAGACCACATCTACTACTTGACTTCAATCCAGCGGCCGGGTACGAGGGCCTGGACGGTGTCGTCGTACATGGCTGAACAACTCACCGCGGGCAGATAGAACTTGCCGGGATAAGTGGCAATGAGCCTGATGTTTACGTTGACGCTTGCGCCGGCACCGAGGTGGAAGAAGCTATATACCCTGTCGTCACGGAAATCCTGATAGGTGATGCCCGCAGGATAGCTGAACGAATTGGAATTGAGACGTTCGTTCTGGATTTCCCAGCCGGAAGGGAACTTCTGGTTGAGTGCCAGGTCGAGAAGGGCCTTCTTGGTGGTATTGGTGATGCTTACACGCGCCACGACGGTACGGCCGCGGGAAAGGGTGTCAATCTTTATGGGATTGTTGTTCTCGTCGGTGTAAACGACCATCATCTTGAGCTTGTTGGCCATGGCCTTCTCCTCGGAAGCGGCGGGAATACCTGTGACGGAAGCCACTGCGTAGAGGTTGCCGGTACCGTTGTTGGTCACCTTCACGCTGAGGTTCTTGCCGTCGGGCACAGGGATGTCGCGGCTCTCGATGCAGCGGTCCGTGGAGACCTTCCCGTTCTTGCCGCCGGCGGAGTAGCCCGCCTTGATGCCGCCTGCGTTGGCACGGGCATAATCACAGATGGCATAGAGGCTCCAGGCGGTGGACTGGGTGCTCATGTAGTAGTCGCGGTTGTTCAGGTGGGACGCAACCTCTTCCGCAACGCGGAAAGCGTCTTCCTTGGCACCAGTGAGGAGCATGGTCTTGAGGGCCACCGCAAGGTTGCGGTCCATGCTGCCGTAGGCCTCGTAGGTCTCGTCTGCGTACTTGAGAGGGGCATAGAGCTCCTTGCTGACGGACTTCTTGCCGTCAACGGCATAGGCGGCGGAAAGCAGCCATACCGCGCTCGGAGACAGCTTCTTGGCCTTCTCGCGCATGAGGTTCATGGCGCTGCGGTTGGGCTTGCCGGCGGAAGCGAGGGCATAGAGTCCGTAAGCCCTGGCGACCTGCTCGGTCTTCTGGTCGGAGACTTCCCTGGTGAGCCAGGAGATCAGCTCCTTCTTGAGGTCTGCGGGAACCGCATAACCCTGGGCCTCGGCCTCCTGCATGAAGTGGAGGGCGTACGCGCTGCCGAAGAGGGAGGAGACGTTGCTGCCGGGCCAGTACGAGAGCGAGCCGTTGGGACGGCGGAAGCTCTGCAGGCGGCGCAGCGTGGCCTCCACATTGAAGCGGCTGCGGGCGCGGACCTTCTCGTCACATGTCATGACCTTGTCCAGATACAGCTGGGGGAACGCGGAGGATACAGTCTGCTCGACGCATCCGTAAGGATAGGTGAGGAGGTATTTGAGACGGTTGCCAAGGTCGATGGCGGGGATGGTGGAAAGCTCAAGGGTGGCGGTGTTGGTGCCGGGGGTACCGAAGAGCTCGACCGGCAGTTCCTTGGTCTCCCCTGCCGCAAGGAGAATGCTCCTGGTGCGGGTAACCTCGGGGTTGGGGTTGTTGATGTCGATCTCGATGTCGCTGACGGACTTGTCGCCCGCGGCCTCGGCAACTGCCTTGACGTGGCCGATGCCGGTCTTGTCGAGCACCTTGACGGCGAAGTCATAGACCTCCTGGCCCTCTTTGTCGGATGCGACCTCGATGGTGCTGCTGCCCACTACGGCAAGCTTGTCATCGGTGGACAGGGACAGTTTGACCTTTCCTACGCCGTTCTTGAGCGTCATGAGGGTGACGGGAACCTTGATGGTCTCGTTGATATTGAGGGCCCTCGGGAGGCTTGCCTGGACCATTACCGGCTTGGTGACGGTGATATCCTTCTCCAGGCTGCCCTGGGCGTGGCCGTCGGTGGCGATGACCATGGCGCGGAGAGCACCGATGTACTGGGGAATAGCCACGCTGTGGCTTGCAGTCTTGCCGGCCTTGAGCGTGAAGGGACCCAGGTAGGAAACGACCGGCTTGAAGCGGTTGGCCTTCTGGGGCTTGGTGGCGCCTTCGGCCTCCTCGTCACCGCCGATTGCGAACAGCTGCTCGATGCGGCCGCCGTAGGCACCGATGACGTCGTCGTAGAGGTCCCAGGTGCGGACGCGGAGGGCTTCCTTTGCATAGAATGCCTTCCAGGCGTCCGGTGTCTTGTAAGAGGTAAGTCCGAGGAGGCCTTCATCGACCAGGGCCACCACGTAGCTCATGGCCTTGCCGTTCTTCTCCTTGACCTTGAAGTTGACGGTGGTTTCCGGCTTGACGTCGGAAGGGATATCCAGCACGGGCACCAGATGAGAGGATTCATCCTCGACGTTGATGTTCTGGATGCCGTACATGCGGATGGGGGCGTCGTTGAGCGTATTCTTGTGAGGCTGCACCAGCGTTACGAAGGCATAGACGTTGGGTAGCATGTCGGCCGTTACGGGAACGGTGATCTCCGTGCTGCCCTCGGAGCAGTCGATCCAGCGGGTGCCGAGGAGCCTGCCGGCCTTCTCGAGCGACAGCAGCGCGCGGCTGCCGGCGGCGGAAGGAATGACGATCTTTGCCGTCTCGCCCACCTTGAACTTGTCTTTGTTGACGCTCATGGACAGGCGTTTGGCGGCGCCGGAATTGTCGTTGTCGCGGGACGAGTAGTTCTCATAGACCTCGCAGAGCATGGAGGTGGCGTGTCCGCCCTTCTCGTCGCTTACGCGTATGAAATACAGGCCGTCGGGGGCGTCGGACCAGTCGTAGACGAAGCTGCCCACGCCGCCGCGGGTAAAGATATGCTTGTCGAGCAGGAGTTCCTTGCTCTTGCCGGACATGTAACTGGCAATCTGGGAGGAGGAGTTCCACCACCAGCTCCAGTCGACATGGAACACTTCCACGTGGAGGTCTGATACGGAGACGGGGTGTCCCTCGGGATCGACCGTGACGACGTCAAACTGATGCATCTCGCCGGACTTGAGGAATTCCTCGCCCCAGCGGGTCTGGTTCTGGGTGGTGCGCATGCCGACGTATGTGTCGAACGGGGACATCTTCCAGGTGGACCAACCGGTGGAGAACTCTCCGGAAGGCTCGAAGGCGCGGAGCGAGAATGCCATATCCAGCATGCCGGGGATGGTGGCGAGGTTGAGGTTCATGTTGGTATTGACGTAGCACTTGCCCTCGGCGTCGGTGCGCATGTCGCTGTAATAGCGGCTCTGGCTGGAGAAGGAGCGGGTGTCGTCCTTGAAGTCGTAGCTCTCATAGCCCTTGAACGCCGTACGCGCCGCGCTCAGTTCTATGTCGCCGTTGACCTTGAGGTTGCTGCCGGGCGCGCCGTAAAGCCAATCGACGCTGATGGTACCGACGCAGCTGGTCTTGGGAACCAGGATGGGCTGCTCGAAAGCTATCTTGACATCCAGCTTGTTGGGCTTGACGGTTTCTATCTTGAGGCCCTTGGAGAAGCTGCGTGAGCCGATCTTTACGTTGACGGACCAGCGGCCTGTAGGGGCGTCGGGATCTGTTACCAGGGGGAAGTGGAAGATGTGGCTGCCGTCGTTCTTGACGGTGACGGTGCGGGTGACCTGGCCGTCGGGGTTGAGGAGCTCGGCGGTGACGGGATGGCCGATGGGAAGGTCGCTGCCCTCGGCCATGGTGATGGCGCTGACGTGCAGGGTGTCGCCGGGACGCCATACGCCGCGCTCGCCGAAGATGTATGCCTTGAGCCCGCCGTAGCTGGTGGTGCCGCTCACATCGAACTCACTGGTGGAAAGGGCGTTGCCATACTTGAGGGCAAGATATGCGCTGCCGCGGTCGGAGGAGGCGAGGACATAGCTGCCGTCGCCGTCGGCCGGGAAGGTGACGCGGCCGTCCTTGTCAGTGGTGCCCTTGCCGAGCTCCTGGAGGACGGAATCGTACAGTTTGACCTTGACGCCGCGGAGAGGGGCTCCGGAGAGGATGTCGGTGGCGAATATCTCCCACTGGTTGTCACCCTGCTTGGCGATGAGGGAGACGTCCGTGGCAAGGAGGTAGGTGTTGCGGACATCGTATGTGTCGTAGTCGCCGAAGTAGGTGTCGCTGTCCCAGTAGTCCTCTTCAACGAGGGGCTCCGTACCGCGGATTTCCACGTGATAGATGGCTCCGGGCTCGGGCTTGATGAGTTCGTCCAGGCTGACGGCGTAATTGCGTACGGCACGGATATGGGGCGCGCTGGTGGAGCCGAGCACGAGGGTGGTGTCCGCCACTATCTTGGCAACCTTGTAGAGGTTGTAGCGGGCCTCGTACGTATCGAACTGGAGGAACTGCAGAATGTTGCTGGTGAATATCTTGCGTACCCTGACGCGGGCTCCCGCATATCCCGAGGAGGAGAACAGCAGGTCCATGTTGCCGGTGGACGGAAGGATGGAGCCGTTGCTGACGAGCTTGATCTCCGGGGTTTCGGGTGCCTCGGACGAATCTTCCACGCCCTCATACGAAGGATAGGGAGAATCCTGCTGCGGAGCCGCCTGGGGGGTATTGTCCGTGGAGACTTCGACCGGCTGGTTTTCACCCGGGGAAGGGGTTGAATTGTCGCACGCGGCGACGAGCGCTGCGGCAATGATGGCTGCGGGGAGTAATTTGGCAAGTTTCATAGAAATGCGTACTTTTGTTACAGATGTCCAAATTTAAGAAAATAATTTTGATAATAGCACCTTTCGCGCTGCTTTATCTGTTCTGCCTGCCGAGGCATCTTTTCCACCAGCCGCTCAGCGCAACGCTCACCACCGCCGACGGCACGCTCATGGGCGCTCGCATCTCCGATGAGGGACAGTGGTACTTCGAGCCTGCGGAAGCCGTCCCCGAGAAATTCGCCAAATGCATCGTTGCATACGAGGACAAGCGTTTCTGGTGGCATCCGGGCATCGATTTCCTTTCCATAGGGCGTGCCGTGCGGCAGAACCTGAGCCGCCGCGAGGTAGTCTCCGGCGCCAGCACCATCACCATGCAGGTAATTCGCCTGAGCCGTCCGGACGCCCCGCGTTCCATTCCGGAGAAACTGCTGGAGGCCGTGCTGGCGACCCGCCTGGAACTGCGCTGTTCAAAAAAAGAGATACTTCTGCTTTATGCATCCAACGCCCCTTTCGGAGGCAACGTCGTGGGGATAGAGGCCGCGGCATGGAGGTACTTCGGACGCCCCGCCGACGAACTGTCCTGGGCGGAAAGCGCCATGCTTGCGGTACTGCCCAACTCCCCCGCCCTGATTCACCCGGGGCGCGGGCGCGAACACCTGCTGGAAAAGCGCAACTTCCTGCTGGACAAGCTGCAGGCCAGGGGTGTCATAGACGAAGTGGAGTGCGAGCTGGCCAAGGACGAGCCGCTTCCGGACAAGCCCCTGCCTATGCCGGACAAGGCCTACCACCTGCTGGAAAGGCTGCGGGCCGAGGGCGGCGACAAGGCGTACGTATGCTCGCTCGACCCCGTACTGCAGGACAGGGTTAACGCGGTCGCCAAGTCCTATTTCGCCGATTACCACAACAATCTGGTGGACAACATGGGCATCCTCGTCCGCAGCGTGCAGACCGGGGAGACCGTAGCCTATTACGGCAACACCAAGGGGCTTGCAAGCGGTCTGCGGGGGGCCGACGTAGACATGATTCCCGCCGCCCGTTCCAGCGGCAGTACCCTCAAGCCCCTGCTCTACGCCGCCATGCTCGACAAAGGCCTCATCCTGCCCGGAACGCTCATCAAGGATACACCGTACAATTACAACAACTTCTCGCCTCACAACTACTCCCGGGAGTTCGACGGCGCCGTCCCGGCAGACGAGGTCATCGAGCGCTCGCTGAACGTCCCCTCGGTACGTATGCTGGAGCGGTACGGCGTACCGGAATTCCTTGAGCTGCTGCAGGAAATGGGATTCTCCACGATTAACCGCGACGCCGACCATTACGGCCTCTCGCTGATTCTCGGAGGCGCGGAAATCACGCTCGGAAGCCTCGTGAACGCATATCTGATGATGGCGCGAGAACTGGCGTGCGAGGAGGATTCAACGCCCCTGGGCAGGGCATCCATATGGCTGACATTCGAGGCGTTGAGCAAGGCCGGAAGGCCCGAGGAAGAGTCGTCCTGGAGAGAGTTCAGCTCCGGGCGCAAGGTGGCATGGAAAACCGGAACCAGCTGGGGCAACCGCGACGCCTGGAGCGTAGGGGTCACGCACGACTACGTGGCTGGCGTCTGGGTAGGCAACAGCGACGGCGAGGGCCGCTCGGGCATGACGGGAGTGCAATACGCAGCGCCTGTACTTTTCGACGTGATAACCGCACTCCCCTCCACACGCTGGTTCAGCAAGCCGTTGGACGACATGGTCCCCCTGGAGGTCTGCCATCAGAGCGGCCTGCCTGCAAGCCGCATCTGCCCGCAGGTCGATACGGTTTGGGTACCGGACATAAAGGAAAGGCCCGACGAGTGCAAGTATCACCGGCTGGTACATCTGGATGCCGACCGCAATTACCTGGTCAACAGCAGCTGCTATCCTGTAGAGAAAATGGTGGAGGCAGTATGGTTCGTTCTGCCCCCCGCCATGGAATGGTACTACATGAAGAACCACCTGGATTACAGGCCGTTACCTCCCAAGCATCCCGACTTCGACGCCTACTCCGACCAGGGTAATCCAATAGAAATCATCTACCCGCAAAACGGGATAACAGTAGTGACTACACGCTCGCTCAGCGGGAAGGAGCAGGGCTTCGTGGTGCGGGCCGCTCACCGCGACCCCACCGCAGTGCTGTTCTGGCACCTTGACGACGAATTCGCAGGCCAGACCGTCGGCGAACACGACCTGCTGCTGCACCCCGAGCCCGGACGGCACATGCTTACGGTGATGGACGCCGGCGGGGCTTCCAGAGCCGTTATCTTTACGGTAAAGTAGTTGTCCTGCTACCAGCAGTTATAATGGATTTTTTCCAGTTTCCATTTATCCTTGGGTTCCGGATTCTCGGCGGGATGGCCTATGGGAACGACGCAAAGAGGCATTACTGTTCCGGTTATACCGAGGGCTTCCTTGATGATGGCGGAACGCTCAGGATCGGAGGCTGCGGTCCAGACTGCGCCCAGACCTATGGCGTGGGCGGCAAGCAAAAGGTTCTCGGTAGCGGCTGAGGCGTCATGCTCCCAGAACATATTCTCCACCACGGTGCCGTCGCGAAGCGTAAGCATCGTCTCGGCGCACACCACAATGGCGAGAGGCGCCTGCTCGAGCATCCTTGCGTGACGGAGTTTGCCTGCGAGGGCATTCAGGGAGTCGCGGTCGCTGAGGACGATGAACTCCCAGGGCTGGCGGTTCATGGCCGAAGGAGCCGCCATGGCGGCACGGAGGAGGGTCTCTATATCGGCGTCGCTCACAGGCTCGTCAGTAAAGGCACGGATGCTTGTACGGGTTGCGATATTGTCGAGTACTGCCTTGGCGGGATCGGCCGCCGGGGTGTTGTTGCATGCTGTGATCATAAGCAGAAGTGCAAATGCGGGGAGAAAACGTTTCATATTCTGTCTATTGTTGGCAAGTTCCTGATTTTCAGAAGCATATTATAGCGGTCGAGGGCCTCGCCCACACAGTCTTCCCAGCTGCGGACGATAGTGCGGGAGGCCTCCAGGCCGGCGCGGCGGAGGAGGTCGCGGTCGGCGGCGAGAGCCCGGAGCCTGGATTCCATGGACTCGACCGTATTCTCCACCAGGAAGCCGTTGACGCCGTCCCTGATAATGGTGGATGCGGTAGAGCCCTCGGCCATTACGGAAGCGGTATGAAGTGCTGCCGCTTCACGCACCACCAGTGGAGCGTTGTCGTACAGCGAAGGGAACAGGAACAGGTCTGCCGCTGCATAATAGCGGGTGATGACATCACGCTCGCCGATATTGCCCGTAAACGTGACTTTGTCCGACAGGCCCCTGGCTTCCACGAGTTCGCGCATCTCGTTTTCGGCATATCCCCTGCCCACGAAGAACATCTTGAAGGGGACATCCTTCATACGGGCCAGAGACTCTATGACGAGGCGGGGATTCTTCTCCCATATATGCTGTCCGACGAACAGCAAGACCAATTCTCCCGGCTTGATACCCAATTCCTTACGGGCATCGGCGAAGAATTCTTCGGAATAATCGGCTACGAGGTCGGAGCCGTTGTCCATAACCTCCACGTTGCCCTTGAAGCCATACTCGCGCATGACTTCTATCACGGATTCCTGAGGTACCCACACGAGGTCGGCCTTCTCGTAGAAATCGATTATGTATTTGATGATTACGTCGACCACCGGCTTGACGAACACGCGGGAGAAATCGTCACGGTACTTGGAGTGGAACGTGGCTATCATGGGGATGCCCTGGAACTTGGCGATTCTCTGGGCCAGGCTCCCGCTCCCGAACGGGCAATGGGCGTGGACTATCTTGAAGCGGGTCTTGAGAATGCTGGCCACAAAGACAGGGTCCACCTCCGCTATGCCGGTAACATAAGGAGGGCGCTTGGGCACCGGGAAGCTGAAGTAACTCAGCACCTCATAAGGAAGCTTGTCATAATCGGTACCTGGTACCTTCGGCGTAATCACATTGACTTTTCCGACCATTTTCTGAAGCCAGAAGGCATAATTCTCCATGCAGACGGATACGCCGTCCATAACCGGAGGAAAACAGTCGTTGAAAAGACCTACGTTGGCCTGTTTGGGCTTGATCAGGTTAAGTTTATCGGAGAATTCCATTATTCCTGGACGGCGTCTGACAGTTCGACTTCAGCTTGCGGTTCAACCTCAGGCGCAGCCTGCTCAACCTGCTCTTCGGCGGGCTTGTCCTTATGGAAAGGAAGGCCGATGCACTTGAGGTTGTCGGTGAAGAACAGGACTCCGAAGGCCACCAGGGCAATCGCGAGGAACCAGCAGAGGATCCTGCGCCACAGAGGCACCTTGGGCTTATACGGGTCGTCCAGCTTGAGCTTGGGATACTTGGCGACGCTGGTGAGGGTGCGGCCGAACGGGATATTGACCACGGCGCCGGAGTTGACGGCCCAGCCGTTGGCATTGAGGACGGGGCCTAGGTTGCGGCGGCGCAGCTTGCCCCAGGCGATGAAGCAGGAAGGGCCGGAAATAATCAGCATTATGCCGAGAATGATGAGGATGAAGCCCCACCAGGGCAGTTTGGCGATGCCGGCCACGATACCCGCGATGGCGGCACCCAGAAGGCCGAGGGCCATGCCAACGGCGGCGAAGATGCCGGCGAATTTGCCGATGTCGAACGGCTGCTTCTTGGCCGCGGCGTCTGCCGGGGCGGCCTCGGCGCCAGCCTGGAGGCTCTCCATGGCCTTGGCGTCCTTCTCTGCGGCCGATTTGTTGACCAGGCCGGTAATCCAGTTCCAGAACTTGACGTACGGCGCCCAGAAGGCCTGCTTGATGCTCAGGGGATTCTCTACTATGCGGACGATGGTTGCGTCGTAATCGAGGCCTTCCCTGTCGTAGAACACGCCGTTGGTGCCGGGGCGGAGGTTCCTGGTGGGGCCGTCGGTCATGACGGCTACGATATCCATGGTCTTTCCCGTCGTCTTGGAAGTGCAGACGCAATAGAGGAGGAACATCCCGCTGAGGCCGGACATGTCGGCGTGCTTGCCCATGTCGGCGACGCGTACGCAGACGCGGCAGCAGCGCTGGTCTATGTACAGCTTGCCGGCCTCGAATATCGCCATTTCCTCCGGCTTGGGGGAATAGAAGTCGCTCAGTATTACGTAGTTCTTGAGGAGCTTGTAGAAGTCGCGGTAGAGGTGCATCAGCTTGTTGACCTCGTCTATGGAGTTGGCTTCTTCCTCCAGGGCTTTATCGGCCACTATGAGGTCGAGGAGGACCTGCTTGTCGTCTGCCTTCAGAAGTGCCTTGACGGCGTCGAGCCCGAGGCTCTCTACTGATTCGCCCTTCTTGGAGTCTTTCCATGCAACGTAAGGGGCGAAGGATGCGAGCATGGCGTTCCATTCGGCCTCATTGACGCTGTCCTTGCCCTTGAATACGATGGCGGCAAGGGCGTTGAAACGTGCCTTCCATGCGGGGTTGACGGCGTCGAAAACGATTACGCCCTCTTTGGATGGACGTGCGATGGGATACTTGGCGATTTCCTCGGCCTCGGCGGAGAGATTGTGGTCCGATATGGCGCTGATCTTCTCGGCGGATACGTCGACTGCGGGGGCTGCGAGTTCCGTGAATGCGATGAGCTTGCAGCGCATGAAGTAATCGGCCACCTTGTCCTTGAGGACGTTCGCGGCATCCAGGGCGGCCTGGGTATCGTCACCGAAGGGGAAAATGTCCTTTGTGGCCGCCTCCTGCCAGGCCTTGTAGTCGGCCAGAGCGGAGTAGAACGACTCTATATGTTCCTGGGTGATACCGGGTTGGCCGCTGCGGTCCATGGCGGAACCGGCCTTGTCCATAATGGTGCGGATGACATCCTTCAGGTGGTCCGACTGGGCGGCGGCCTCGGTGATGACGCCGTCTCCGTTGGCGGTAGTTTCTGCAAAGATGGCTACGCTGTCGGAGGTGTCGGCTATGGAGATTTCGTCCTTCTGGAGCTTGAGGTTGGAGAGAATCTGCTTTGCCGATTTGAGGAGCTTGGCTCCGGCCTCGCAGCCGGTGTTGATCTGGTCCAGTTTGAGGGTGTCAAGGCCTTTGACCAGCAGGTCTTTGTCTTTGAGGACGGTGCAGAGCCAGTCGGCTGCAGCGATGATTTCGTCGACGCGGATCTTGCCGTCGCCGTCGGTGTCTATCATCTTGAGGGTTTCCGTGGGGAATTCGAGGCCCTCGGTGGGGCAGCTGAGAACGGTCCAGAGCTTCTTGTCCAGTTCGCGCAGATGGGCGATATCCTCGCCGTTCTTGATGTTCACGCGCACTACGCCGCCAAGGGAACAGTAGGTCCACTCGTAGCCGGGATTTTTCTTTGCTTTTTTGGCCATAGGAATTATTCAGTTAGTCCTACAAACTTACGAATTATTTTTGATATATTTACGCCGTGCGCAGCGTCGTCATAATAGGCGGAGGCGCCGCGGGCTGTTTCTGCGCGGCTGAATTGTCCTCTCTGCATCCGGATTGGTCCATTACCGTCCTGGAGGCCGGGCCGCGGCTTATGGCCAAGCTCGCCGTCACCGGCGGCGGGCGTTGCAACATCACCAACACCTTCGAGGGGGTGCAGTCTCTGGCAGAAGTTTATCCCCGGGGGGACAAGCTTATGCGCAAAGCCCTGGGGCGTTTCGGATGGGAGGATTGCCTGCGATGGTTCGAGGCCCGCGGAGTAAAGTTTACAGTCCAGCCGGACCATTGCGTCTTCCCATCCAGCCAGGACGCCATGCAGATAGTCCGCACGCTCGAACGCGCGATGCGCGACGGCGGCGTTAAAGTGCTGTGCAACAGCAAGGTAGAGGCTGTCGGAGCAGACCTTTCTGTCATTTCGACCGGAGCGAAGCGGAGTGGAGAAATCTCCCCGCTGATAAGGCCCTCCGCCATCGTCCTTACCACAGGCGGAGGCACCGCATCCCTCCTTGCCGGCACCGGCATCGAGCTGATCCCCGACGTCCCGTCCTTATTTACCCTCAAGGTCGCCGATGCCGGCCTCCGCTCCCTCATGGGTACGGTGGTGGATAATGTCACCCTTGGCCTCGCCGGCACTCGGTTCCGCAGTCGCGGCACTCTGCTTCTGACCGACTGGGGCGTCAGTGGCCCGGCAACTTTGCGGCTATCATCGTACGCCGCAAGATACCTTGCAGAGAACGGTTATCGCGGGACGCTTCTGGTCAACTGGATTGGCGTCGGAGAAGCCGGTGCCCGCGCACTGTTGGACGGACAGTCGAAAAGCAACAAGGACAAAATGATAGCCAATTGCCACCCGTCCATGCTGAGCGACAGGCTTTGGCGCCTGCTGGTCAGCCGCTCAGGCATCCGGCCGGACTGCCGTTGGGCAGAGCTTGGGAGCAAAGGAATGGCAAGACTTATAAATGTCTTGATTTCTGATACTTACGAAATTATTGGCCGGGCTCGCTTCAAGGAAGAATTCGTGACCTGCGGCGGGGTTTCATTAAACGAAATACGGCCGGACACTCTCGAATCCCGCCGTATTCCCGGCCTCTATTTTGCCGGAGAAGTCCTTGACGTCGACGCCGTCACCGGCGGCTTCAACCTCCAGGCCGCTTGGTCCACCGCCTGGACAGTCGCACATGCAATTTCACAGAATCTCCAGTAAATCAAGCACTTACTGATCGACCTCTGGGAAATTCTCCCAGAGGTCGATTTGCATGTGGCTGGATGTCAGCGCATTAAGAAAGGTTGTGCAGCAACGAAGAATGCCCGGCTGACTCTCGTCAGTCGGG
>JAFZZW010000062.1 GCA_017615615.1 Bacteroidales bacterium | reverse complement strand
TAATCCCCCTGCACCCCCAGGGGACAAGGGGAAGGTTCCCCTTGCGCTGCTTCGCAGCTATCCCTTCTATCGACATCAGTGCCTATTTCTGCTTTGTGCGGCCGTTGATGGTGGTGATCTTGATCACGCCGTTGGCGCCGCGGAAGCCGTAGATGGAGGCCGATGCGTCTTTGAGTACATCCACCCTTTCAATTTCCTGAGGGTTGATGGTGGAGATGTCCTGAAGCTCCACGCCGTCAACTATGAAGAGCGGGGCTGTTCCCGAGTTGACGGAGCCTACTCCGCGGACATGAACTTCCGTACCGTTTACGGTTACTCCCGGGACCTTGCCCCTCAGGTAACTGTAGATGTTCGTGTAAGAATTCCTCTCGTTCTCGCCTGGAGTGAGGGAGGCGTTGCCGTAAACGCCGCGGTCTTCTTTACCGGAAGCAGCGACGCGCTGGGAGGAACAGGATGCAATGCATAACAGGGCTGCGGCTATTGCAGAAAGCTTAAATATACAATTCTTCATATTCTGATTTTTGTCGTATCCTATCTTTTCCAGAACCTGGAAGTGATATCCTCGCCGTGATAATACAGGCGCTGGTTGGTGGTGGGCTTGTTGAGCGGGCCGAGCTCTTCTTTGTAGGGCCCGGTTTTGATGAAATCGAAGTACTCTGAATACTCCGGCCCGACGCTGTCGCGACCGGTATAAAGCGCAGTCTGGATGCCGGGAAACTCCTTGCGGATATGACCGGCAAGACGGAACAGGGAATCGCGGTCGCGGCCTTCGCCCAGGAAGAGGAAGCAGTTGACTCCGAAGTTGTCTTTGACCATCCGGTCTATTGCCGCGGACGTGAGTTCCTCCCCAATGTCGTCACGAAGGAAGGGGGAGTGGCATCCCGGGCAATTACCCTGGCAGTTGGTAATTTCAACAGCCAGGGTAACGCGGTCGGGTATTTCTTCCATGACGATGTCGGTCAGGGAAGGGATGTACTTAAGCATCCTTGGGGGTGTAATAACGGTGTTCCGCCTCTATCTGACGGGGCTCCGCAAAGCTGGAGACCCTCTTGAGATAACCGATTACACGGGTAAGGTAATCAAGGTTTTCACTGCCGCACTTGGGGCACTGGGTAAGGGTGTCTTTGCTGATGTATCCGCAGTCGTTGCAGACGGTGTTGCGGCAGTTGAAGGTGAAGTAGTTGGTGCCGTAATGGGCCGCAGTGTTGAGCAGCTGGCGGTACTGGTCCTTGCTGAGGTGCTCGGCGATGTTCATATGGAGGGCGGAACCGCCGTCAAGGTACTTGACGAAGTCTTCCCCATGCAGCTTGAACTTGTCGATCATGGAGACGCTCGTATCTTCCGGATTGTAGAAGTAGGAGCTGTAGAGGTTGTGCTTGGAGGAGACGAAATAGCCGTCTTTCTTGTCCCACTTGTAGTTTTTGGCTGCGAGGTTCTCGGCGGGCACGAACTCGGTGTTGAACATGGCGTCCGGGGTGCGGTCCTTGCGGTTGGCTATGTTGATGGTCTCAAGGATGGTGTTGACGAATGCGCCGTATTCGGGGTTGGGGGCGACCTCCAGGCCAAGGAATTCGGCTGCCTCGGTAAGGCCGTTTACGCCGACCGTGAGGTACTGGCGCTTCATGTCGATGAAGCCTGCCTTGTAGACGTCGAGCATCTCAGCCTTGAGGAAGTCCTTGATGATCTCGTTGAAAGCAATCTGGTACTTGTGGACCCTCTCGGTCATCTCGCGGATGTCCTTGGTGATGTAGTTGGTGTAGAGGTCGTCCTTGTCGTAGAAATTGCTGACGGGGTCGAGCGGCTTGCCGGCCTCCAGGTGGACGCCGCGCCTCTCTGCGAAGTAGTGGCGGACGGAGTCCTGGATGAGACGGTTGAGATTGATGGTCATGACCGACTTGGAACCGGTGCTCACGGATGCCGTACCCATGGAATACTGGTGCTGGGTATGGTTGTGGCTGGCATCCTCCATGTCCTTGAGGGAGTTGCGCAGGCGGCAGCAGCTGCTCAGGGAGTCGGGGCTGTTGGACAGATAGCAGAAGAAACTGTGTCCCTTGGACCACATCTCGGCGGTGAAATCGGCGTAATCCTTGTCTGCGAAGTCGTCGCCGCCGTCGGTGAGGAGGGCCATGGTTTCAACGGGGAAGGTGAGGATGTAATGGTTGCGCTCCTCGTTGAACCAGTTCATGAAATGGCGTTGCAGCCAGTCGAGGGTCTCCCACTTGGGGGCGCTGCCGTCGGGGAAGCGGAAGTCGCCGAACACGCCCTCGAAATAGGGCTTGTCGAAGTAGCTGATGTTCCAGAAGACGGTCTGGTATCCGCGGTTGCCTGCAGGCATGTTCATGGAGTGGACGACCTGCTGGAAACTGTTGTCGATGACCTTCCGCAGGGTGCGCTGCTTGGCGTTCTTCTCGACGATCTCGTCCAGTTTTTCAAGGTAATCGTCACCGTAGTCCTTGCGGATGAAATAGTCCAGGTACATGAGGAACTCGGGAGTCGCCACTGCGCCCATGAACTGGGACGACACGGAATAGACGAGGTTGATGAACTCGCCGCAGAAGCTCTTGAGGTCGGTGGGGGCGATGGAAACCCCTCCGAGCTCGCGCAGGCCGCTTACGAGGAAAGGATACATGGTGATGGCCACGCAGTAAGGGAAACCGGGAGTGCCGCTTTCGTCGTGTTTGTAGAGCACGTGGGACTCGAGGTCTTTGAGGTACTGGTCTGCAAGATGGCGGCCGTAGAGGGTCTTGATCTTGTCGACCATGATGTAGCGGTTCTGCTTGATATTGTTCTCCTTGTAGAGCTCGTTGCCGAGCGTGACTATGTTCTTGCGGGTCACGTTGGCGTTGGCGTCGAACTTGGAACCGGTTGCGGCGTTGGTAGCGGCGATGTAGTCCTTGATGAAGTCGCGCTTCTTGCGGAGGTCCAGGTCTGCGTCGAACTTGTCGATGTAGGCGTGGGCGACCTTCTTGTTGATGGACATGAGGGACTCTTCCACCTGCCGGCGGATTTCCGTGCTCGCTATGCCGTCATAAATGTAAAGATTGTTGATAATGGATACGACTATAGCGTCATCGCAATACTGTCCTGCGCTCCTGTATGCCTCGTGTATGCCACGGGCAAGCTTCGCTTTGTCGTATTCTTCGGTCAAGCCATTGGTTTTACGTACTTCCATATAGTCTATTGGTTTTTTCGGGCGGTTTGGGTTACAAAGTTAGTCAAACAAAACCGCTTAGGACTGCCGCCGGGGAAGAAGTTTTCAACACACTTATAAACATGTGTCACCGGCTTCATTTCAGGCGTCCGGAGTATCAACGTTTTTTATTATATTTGTGAAATTTTCAATGATATGTACACATCCAGCAACGGACTTTATGTCGCGCACGGCCCCGAGGGCCCTATAAGCATCACAGGAAAAATGGCCAACCGCCACGGCCTCATCGCAGGCGCCACCGGTACCGGAAAGACCGTCACCCTGCAGGTTCTGGCAGAAACGTTCAGCCAGGCAGGAGTGCCCTGTTTCATGGCAGACATGAAAGGTGACCTCAGCGGTATCAGCCAGGCCGGCAAGATGTCCGGCTTCATAGAAAAACGTTGCGCGGAATTCGGCATAACCGATCCCCATTTCGCTCCCTGTCCGGTGCGTTTCTACGACGTCTTCGGCGAGCAGGGCCACCCCATGCGCACCACCATTTCCAACATGGGCCCGGCCCTTATGAGCCGCCTTATGGGCCTTAACGAGGTGCAGTCCGGAGTGATGGATATAGTTTTCAAAGTGGCCGACGAAAGGGGCCTGCTCCTTATAGACCTCAAGGACCTCCGTTCCATGCTTGCATATATTAATGAACACGCGAGCGAGCTGCGGATAGATTACGGTACCGTCACTTCGGCCACGGTAGGCGCCATCCAGCGCGCCCTCCTCGGTCTGGAGAACGAGGGCGCGGAGAAGTTCTTCGCAGAGCCTGCCTTCGACATACAGGACCTCTTCGCCGTCGACGGGAACGGCCGCGGCATCATGAGCGTCCTTGCTGCGGACAAACTGATGATGAATCCCAAGCTTTATTCGACCTTCCTCCTCTGGCTCCTGTCGGACATCTACGCAACCCTTCCGGAGGTCGGAGACCTTGAGCTCCCCAAGCTGGTTTTCTTCTTCGACGAGGCCCATACCCTCTTCACCGACACTGCACCCGCCCTTGTCAGCAAGATCGAGCAGGTGATACGCCTCATACGAAGCAAAGGCGTTGGCGTATATTTCGTCACCCAGAATCCAATCGACATTCCCGACAGCATACTCGGCCAGCTCGGCAACCGCATCCAGCATGCCCTCCGTGCCTATACGCCGAGGGACCAGAAAGCCGTCCGCAGCGCTGCAGAAACCTTCCGCGCCAACCCTGCGTTCAAGACGGAAGAGGCCATCACCACGCTGGAAACAGGCGAGGCCCTGGTCAGCTTCCTCGACGCAAAGGGCGCCCCGGCAATGGTACAGCGTGCCAGAATACTCTTCCCGCTCAGCCAGATCGGCGCCATTACCGACGGCCAGAGGCTTGACATACGCAACGCTTCTCCCCTCAAAGGCAAATACGACACCGTCATCGACCGCGTCTCCGCCTTCGAGATACTTCTTGCAGACCGTCAGAAGGCGGAGCAGGAGCAGGCTCTCCAACAACAGCAGATCGAGGACCAGAAGGCACGCGCCGAGCAGGAACGCCAGGCCGAACTCGCCCGCAAGGAACAGGAGCGCGCCCAGAAGGAATGGGAACGCGAGCAAAGGGCCAGGGAAAAGGAACTCCAGCGCACGAGCGCCTCTGCCAAGAAAAGCAGCAAGAAGGGCAAAGGCCTCGGTACCGTAGTCGCAGGAGCCGCCATAGGCGCTGCCATTACCAGCCTTTCACGCAGCGCCGGCAAAGCGGCGGCCGATTCCATAATCAAAGACTCCGACGGCAAGAAGAAAGGCAGCCAGACAACTGGCGGAAAGGCCCTTTCCAATGCCACTTCATCAGCCGTCCGTACCCTTGCACGCAGCATTCTCGGCAGCCTGATCAAATGATGCGCCGGTTCCTGGCCATACTGCTTGCCGCCGCTGTTCTCCTGCCTTCCTGCCTTCGTCACCGGCCCGGTGACAGCGGGGAAGCAACGCAGCAGAAGGATACCGTCCTGCCCCTTGGATTCCTTACGGACGCCTATCAGGTCGATTCGTCCAGAGTGCGCGACGGCGAGACCTTCAGCGGCCTGATGAACCGCCTGGGCATGGGGGCACGGGATGCCTACACTCTCGTACAGCGTTGCGACAGCATATTCGACGTGCGCCGCATGCGCGCCGGCAACGACGTCGAGGCATATTATTCGGCAGACAGCTCCGGCCGCAGGCTCGAGTACGTGGTTTACCACAACGACCGCATCCGCTCCACCGTTTTCCAGTGCCGGGATTCCATCTGCGGATGGGTGTATTCCCGTCCTGTGCAGAAGGTCCGCAAGATTGCCGACGTAACCATCCACAATTCCCTCTGGAACGACATGATCGACGCGGGAGCGTCGCCGCTGCTCATTGTCGACCTTGCCGACGTCTATGCCTGGACCGTAAACTTTTTCGGCCTCCAGGAGGGCGACCGCTTCCGGGTGGTTTACAACCAGACGGAAAGCGACGGCGAGGTAATAAGGATTGACGGCATCGATTTCGCCCTCTACAACAGCGGCTCCTTCAGCGCCAGCGCCATCAGGTTCGACCAGGGCGACGGCGGCAACAAATACTGGAACGAGAAAGGGGAGAGCATGCGCAAGGCGTTTCTCAAGGCCCCGCTGCAGTTCACACGTATCAGCAGCCGCTTTACATATCACCGCAAGCATCCCATCACCGGCAAGGTCCGTCCCCATACCGCTGTCGATTATGCCGCGCCCACCGGCACGCCTGTACATTCCATAGGCGACGGCACCGTAACCCTTTGCGGCTGGGACGGTTCAGGAGGAGGCAACCGCATCAGGATCCGTCACATGAACGGGTACGAGACATGCTACATGCACCTGTCCAAATATGCCTCAGGCATCAGGCAGGGCTCCCGCGTAGCTCAGGGACAGGTAATTGGCTACGTGGGCTCCACGGGGCATTCTACCGGTCCCCATCTGGATTTCCGGGTATGGAAGGACGGCACCCCCATAGACCCTCTCAAGATGATTTCTCCGCCCTCGGAGCCCCTCAGGAGCGAGAATCTCGATTCCCTCGGAAAATTGTATCAGGCCTATCTGGACACTCTCTCAGCACGATGAATATCGAGCCCGTCGCTTATTTCCACTCTCCGCTGAAGGCAAAATTCGGCATACCGAGGCAGTCGGGCCTGGCTCCGGACCTGACCGGGGAGGTTCGTTTCGTGCCCAAATACGATGCCCCGGAGGCCGTCCGCGGACTGGAAGGATTCGATTATTGCTGGCTCATATGGGGCTTCTCGCTCAATCCGGCAGGCTCGTCCCATCTTACCGTACGTCCACCCCGCCTCGGGGGAAACGACCGCGTAGGCGTCTTTGCGTCGCGCTCTCCTTTCCGTCCCAACGGCCTCGGTCTTTCGTGCGTCCGTATAGAGTCCGTGGAGCAGGGGTGGCTGAAGGTGTCCGGCGCAGACCTGGCCGACGGGACTCCCATATACGACATCAAGCCATATGTAGGGTATGCGGACAGCAGACCGGGGGCAAAGAGCGGATTCGTGGATTCGGCCGCATGGAAAGCGCTGGAGGTCGTCATCCCCGGGGATGTAGCTGAAAAAATGCCGCAGAAGGAGATCAAGGCCCTTGTTCAGCTGTTGTCGCAGGATCCCAGGCCGGGGTATCAGGACGATCCGGAGAGGATATACGGGATGTACTTTTGCGGATTTGACGTCAAATTCTGCGTACAAGGAGAAAAGTTGTTTGTGCGGTCTGCGGAAAAATATTAAATTTGCGGTTCAATGTCAGCAGGAATCAACGAATTATTGAAGGAACGCACCCTGGAAGAAATCGAGGCCACCCTCGATTATTTCGATGCGTATCCCCGCCGCCTTGGCCGCCGCCGTCAGGACCTTGTGAAGGCCCTTGCGGATCTGTTTACCGTTCAGCCGGCCCGCTGGCTTGACCGCCTGATGGAAGGCGACCTCCGTGTCCTGGGGCGCCTGTGCGCTGCCGGTCCGGATGTTCCCGTCGACTTGATTCCTACAGATTACCCCATGGTGATAGAGGTCCTTCATATAGCCCGCTTCGACAAGTCACCCAATGCATCAGACCTTGTGTCGGTCTGTATTCCTTCGGTTTTCTATGACCTGATACATAATGATATAGATGCCGTCATCGAAAGGAAGGAGAAAGATGGCTCCTTTGAGGTTGAGCGCCTTGCCCTCGGCGCCCTTAACGCCTTTGGCGTCGTTCCTCTGGCCACTTTCGTGGAAAATATTTTCAGCGACTTCGACGACATGGAGCAGATGCGCACCTTTGCTGCCAGTCTGGTAAAATGCCCCGTGTTCCGCCTGTATCAGGAAGAATACAAAGGCACGGCTTACATGGTGTCGCCGGACATAGAGAATTTCGAGGACCTGATGCGCAAGCGCGCCAAGATGTATAAAGGCGTACGCCGTTATGCCGGTCTTGACGTGACGGACCTCCGTGCGGCAGGGGAGAATTCCCCGTTCTGCTTCTATGGCGCCCACACACGTGAGGGACAGGCGCTACTCGACATGCTGGAGCAGACGGGCTACGAGGGCGAGGAACTCGAATATGCGGCGCATTCCGTTTGGGTCAACTCCCAGTATGAACCCGACGAGAAGAACCTGGACATACTCCTTTCGCCCGTCACCCAGAGGGATGCGTATATCGAGACCTACGAGGAATTCACCGAGTACGCCCGCATAATCATCCAGTATGCCAATTCGGTCCCCAAATGGCTTCTCAAGGGCCACAGCGCAGACCAGACAGGTCTTCTGATATACACCCTTCCGGAGGATTTCTTCCGCGAGGAGTTCGAGGAAAACCTCAATTACGGAGAGGAAATGATGCAGTACTTCGACCGCGCCAACCGCGTGCGTCCCGTGCCGCCGGACGATCCATGCCCCTGCGGAAGCGGCCTTTCTTACCGCTTCTGCCATGGCAAGTATGTCAGTTAGTTAAAGCTACTTGACAGCTTTTACCTTTAGATTCGCTTCAAGATACTGCGACCATTTTGATACGGCCTCGTCATCGGGGGCGATCACCGAGCATATCAGCAGCCCGCCCTTGACTATCTCGGAGCACATGAGAAGCATGATGGAGCCGTCCTCGCATTCACCGGTGAATCCGTAAGCCTTGCGGTTCTTGAAAGTCCATTCGGCGATGGGATCATCTTCTTCGTCTTCCTCGTCCCATCCTATGATTTCGGCATAGTTGGCGTATGCCTCATCCTCGGCGGTGGTGTCCGACGGGAGGTCGCCTACATACAGGTCGAATACTGCCTCGTATTTTCCTTCTACGCTTCCCGGAAGATGGCATTCGAGGTGAGTAATGACGGCATTCTCAATCTCTTCGTAACGCTCTTCTTCCCTTATCCATTCCGCAGAGAGGGGGAGGGTAATGTCGTATGTCATAGGCTGTTGTATGCAACTGAGAAGGTGTCGCCGGCAGAAGGGTTGCCGGTGGTGAAACCCTTTTTGAGCCAGCGGGTGCGCTGTGCTGCCGTTCCATGGGTGAAGGAATCGGGGACCGCATATCCCTGGGACTTCTTCTGCAGATAGTCGTCGCCGATTTTTCCTGCTGCGTTCACGCCTTCCTGGAAGTCGGTGTCGTCCAGGGACTTGAAGAACTTGTTGTCGTAATGCGCCCAGATTCCGGCATAGAAGTCGGCCTGGAGCTCAAGGCGGACGCTCATCTGGTTGGATTCCTTCTCGCTCATGCGCTGCATCTTGCTGTGTGCGTCCTGAAGCGTTCCGAGGAGGTACTGCACGTGGTGACCGACTTCATGGGCGATGACATAAGCGTATGCAAAGTCGCCGTCGGCGCCGATAGTCCTGCTCATCTCGGTAAAGAAGGACAGGTCGAGGTAAACCGTCTGGTCGGCGCTGCTGTAGAACGGTCCCATCTGGGCGGAAGCGGTGCCGGTAGAAGTCTGGACGTAATCATTGTAGAGGACGAGCCTGGGGGGCTGATAGGTAAGGCCACTCTGCTCGAAAATCTTGGTCCATACATCTTCCGTTCCGGCGAGAATCTGTTTGGAGAATACCGCGAGTTCCTCTTCCTGGGCGCTCGGGGTGTAATTGGTTTCCGTTTGGGCTCCGCCGGTCAGGGATCCGGCCTGCTCGAGCAGGGGAGTGGCGTCTATACCGAAGACAAGGTACAGAATTCCTGCCAGAATTATGCCTCCGATGCCCAGTCCGCCGGCTTTTCCGACGCTGCGACCGCGACGGTCATCAACATTTGTGCTTTGACGTCTTCCTTCAAGATTCATAAGGCTAATTTATTAGTTATTAATATATGTAACAATTTAGTTTAAACCTATAACATTTTTG
Source organism: Bacteroidales bacterium (assembly GCA_017615615.1). Lineage (GTDB taxonomy): Bacteria > Bacteroidota > Bacteroidia > Bacteroidales > UBA932 > Cryptobacteroides. The sequence continues at coordinate 46,532 of JAFZZW010000062.1, read as the reverse complement.
TTATCAGGCCTCGATCAGTTTGATTCCGGCTTTTAGACAGTCTTTTCTCATCTCTTCCGGCCAGATGCTGGCCTGTATTTCTCCGATGTGGGCCTTTTGCAGGAAGAGCATGCAAAGACGGGACTGGCCGATACCGCCTCCTATGCTCAAAGGCAGTTCTCCGCCCAGCAGCTTAGAGTGGAAATAGAGTTTTTCCCTTTCGGCCTTGCCCGACAGTTCCAGCTGGCGGTGCATGGCCACGGCGTCTACCCGTATACCCATCGACGAAAGCTCGAACGCCCGTTCAAGGACCGGATTCCATACAAGGAGGTCTCCGTTGAGACCGGTGAAGCCCTCGTCATTGGGAGTGCTCCAGTCGTCATAGTCCGGCGCGCGCAAGTCGTGGGGCTTGCCGTCTGAGAGTTTGCCGCCTATGCCTATAATGAATACGCTGCCGTATTTGCGGCAGATGGCGTCCTCCCTCTCCTTTGCGCTCATGTCCGGGTAAAGGTCCAGAAGCTGCTGCGAGTGGATGAAATGCACGCTGCGGGCCAGGAAAGGCCTCAATTGGGGATAGCAGGTGCAGATGAACAGTTCCGTATCCAGCAGCACGGAATAGATCTCGCGCACGATACGCTTCAGATAACGGACATTGCGGTCGCGCTCCGTTATGGTGCGTTCCCAGTCCCACTGGTCGACGTAAAGGGAATGAAGGTTGCCGAGTTCCTCGTCTGCGCGGATGGCGTTCATGTCTGTATAGATGCCATGACCGGGGCGGACCTTGTAGTCGGCAAGGGAGAGGCGCTTCCACTTGGCAAGCGAATGAACCACCTCGGCGCGGGCGTCTCCCAGATCCTTTACGGGGAAGCTCACAGCCCTTTCGATACCGCTCAGGTCATCGTTGATACCGCGCCCTTGAAGCACAAATAGAGGTGCAGTTATTCGCCTGAGCCTTAATGCTTTGGCGAGCCCTTGCTGAAAGAAATCTTTAACCAGTTTGATACCTCTTTCCGTCTCTTCGGGAGTGAGGGCTGAGCGGTATGACCGGGGGATTATCAGGTAACTCATTTTCCTATGAGGGTGCTGTCGTTGAAATAATCGATGCGCATAGCCCTGCGTACATCGTCCAGGGTGGACTGGGCCTCGGCGTATGCCGCCTCGGTACCCTTGCGGAGTATTTCCCATACTGCGGGAAGGTCTTTCTCAAGCTCGGCGCGGCGCTGCCTCATGGGCTCCAGAAGCTCGTTCAGAATGGCAGTGAGGAAGTTCTTAAGCATCACGTCGCCAAGTCCGCCTGCGCGGTACTGGGCCTTGACCTCGTCAAGGGTGTGAAACTCGAAGCTGCTCTTCTTGCCGACGAAGCAGGATGAAAAGCGCTCGAAATGCTCGGGAAGGCAGAATGCGTCAAGATATGTGAATACGGCGTTGCCTTCTACCTTTCCCGGGTCGCTGACCTGCAGGTGACCGGGGTCGGTGAACATTCCGCGCACCTTTGCGGCGACCTCCTCGGCGCTGTCCGACAGATAGATGCAGTTGCCGAGCGACTTGCTCATCTTGGCTTTGCCGTCCGTTCCCGGGAGGCGCATGCAGGCGGCGTTGTCCGGAAGGAGTATCTCCGGTTCCACCAGTGTTTCGCCGTAAACCGAATTGAACTTGCGGACGATTTCGCGGCACTGCTCAAGCATGGGCTCCTGGTCTTCGCCGACCGGGACGGTGGTCGCCTTGAAGGCGGTGATGTCCGCCGCCTGGCTGATGGGGTAGCAGAAGAAGCCCACCGGCGTACCGGCTTTGTTGTCGGAGCCGTCGTCGGTCTCGGAGAAACCGCGGAGCTTGATTTCCTGCTTGACGGTGGGATTGCGCTGGAGGCGCTGCACCGTCACCAGATTCATATAGTAGAATGTCAGCTCGGTAAGCTGGGGCACCATCGACTGGATGAATATGTTGACCTTGGAAGGGTCGAGTCCGGCGGAGAGATAGTCCAGGGCTACCTGGATAATGTTCTGACGTACCTTCTCGGGGTTGTCTGCGTTGTCGGTAAGGGCCTGGGCGTCGGCGATCATGATGAAAATCTTGTCGAATCCGCCCTGGTTCTGGAGTTCGACGCGACGGCGCAGTGAGCCTACGTAGTGACCAAGGTGGAGCCTGCCGGTGGGGCGGTCGCCTGTTAGGATGATTCTTGCCATACTATAAATACCATTCGCAGGATTCTTTTTCTCCTGCAATCCATACTGTGTCACCCTCGGAGCAGCGGAATTCCGATCCGGGGTTCGTTATGAGTTTGTTGTCGTGCAATACGCTTATGATCATACAGCCGCTGCGGCGCATGTCCGTTTCGCGGAGCGTCTTGCCCGTAAGACGGGAGTCGGCCGTGAGTGTTTTGCTTGTGAGGATGAAATCCTGTTCCTGCTCTGTTTCCGCAGGGGTGGCGGTGTTGTCCTGCATGATCTGGACAAAGGCCTGCAGCTGCGCCGTGGTACCGACGGCTACCAGTTTGTCATAGGGATAGACCGGTTCGTTTCCGGACGGGATCTGAATGGACGTCGAGCCCCTTTGTATCTTTATGATGTTGATCCCGGAATGCTTGCGGAACGGCATCTCCCGGAGAGTTTTGCCTATGTATGCGAAATCGGGCGACACCTGTATGATCTCCGTATGGATGTCGTACCCGGAAAGTTTTTCTTTTACTGATGATGACACCGGCTTGCTGCGGCGTTCCTGCTCTTCACGGGCGTTGAAGTTCTCCATGAAGCGTTTTTCCAGTCCGGACAGGCTGTGGAAGGAAGATTTGGCTACGAGGAAGAAAAGCAGCCCGGCTCCGAATACCGCCAGGATGCCCCAGCCGCCGAGTTTGAAGTAGCTGGTGATTGCCGCCAGTATGAAAGCGATGGCTATGAGTATCCGGAAGATCATCAGCGAAAGAATGGGCCAGCGGTTGGTGGCGTTTTCCTTGAGAAGCTTGGATGCGTGGGTGTTGATGGAGCCGTTGGTGACGGCGAGGCCGTACAGGAACGGAACCATGACGGTCAAGGTGTCGGCAAGGCATGCGAGCCGGCGCCATTTTTCGTCGAGGAAGGGGAGCGCCGTCTCTGCAAGCTTGCCCAGAAGAAGCCTGGAGGCCAGCAGAATGGCAATCAGGATAACTCCGTACAACACGACGCGGATTATGTAGCTCTTGAGCAGGCCGGACCATTCGTTGCTCTGCGCCTTGGATGAGAAGGCGTATTCCTCCTGCCTGGGGTTGATTCTGTCCAGAATGCCGGGAGGCAGCTTGGATGCAAGCCAGCGGCTTGCCGGGTCGCCTGCCTTGATCATATACGGCGCCGTGAATGTCGTCAAGACGGACACCGCTATGATGACGGGATAGATGAAATCGCGCATGACGCCGAGGCTGCATCCGAGGCTGGCGATGATAAAGGAGAATTCGCCAAGCTGGGCCATAGTAAAGCCCACATGGACGGAATTGTCGAGCCCCTGTCCCGCAAGCAGGGAGCCTGTGGTGGAAAAAACCAGTATGCCGCCGACTGCAACGACGGCGATAAGAAGAACGGTTGCCCAGTGCGCGCCTATGACTGCGGGGTCTACCATCATGCCCACGGAAACGAAAAATATGGCCCCGAAGAGATTCTTGATGCCGGTAAGAAGGCGCTCGATGCGTTCTCCTTCTACCGTCTCCGCGAGGATGGATCCCATGACGAAGGCGCCCAGGGCGGAAGAGAAGCCGGCGAACGATGCGAGGGCGACCATCCCGAAACAGAGGCCTATGGAGATGATCAGGAGGATCTCGTCGTTAAGGAACTTCTTGGCCTTCCGGAGCAAGAGCGGTATGACGAACATGCCCACGAGGAACCAGAGAATCAGGAAGAATGCCAGCCGCACGAGGCTCAGGAGCATCTCGGTGCCGGAGAACTGCTTGGATACTGCCAGGGTTGAGAGGAGTACCATGAGCAGCACGGCTATGAGGTCTTCAACGACGAGAGTGCCGAAAACCAGTGAAGCGTAGGGCTTTTTCTTGAGCCCCATGTCGTCATACGCCTTGATGATGACGGTGGTGGAACTCATGGACAGGAGCCCGCCGAGGAAAAGGCTTTCCATCATCGCCCATCCGAGGGCGCTGCCGACGATGAGGCCGGTCAGGAACATTCCTATGCAGATTATGCCGGCCGTGATGAGGGCGCTGCTGCCGACTTTAAGGAGCTTCTTGAAGCTGAATTCAAGGCCCAGGGCGAACAGGAGGAAGATGATTCCGATCTCCGACCATTGATTGACGGATTCCGTGCTGGAGATTGCGGGGAGGAGTCCCAGATGCGGGCTGACGATGAAACCCGCTATGATATAACCCAGAATGAGGGGCTGCTTGAGCGCCTTGGAGATGACCGTAAATACCCCGGCGGCAATAAGAATTACCGCAAGGTCGGCTACAAGGTTGAGCTCTTCAGACATCCTGGTTTATGCCGATTGGACCAGATATTCGGCGATCTGAACTGCATTGAGGGCGGCACCTTTGCGAATCTGGTCGCCGGACAGCCACAGGGTGATGCCGTTGGGATTGGCGAGGTCCTTTCGTACGCGGCCGACGTAGATGTCGTCCTTTCCGCCTGTGAAGAGCGGCATGGGGTATGTTTTGGTTGCGGGGTCGTCCTGAAGGGTGACGCCGGGGGCGGCGGCGAGGGCGTCCTGGACCTCCTTGACGCCCAGGGGCCTTTCGGTTTCGATCCAGACGGCCTCGGAATGGGAGCGGAGGGCGGAGATGCGGACACACATGGCACTGCATTCCACATCGGAATGGAGGATCTTGCGGGTCTCGTTGAACATCTTCATCTCCTCCTTGGTGTAGCCGTTGTCCATGAAGACGTCGATCTGGGGGATTACGTTGTATGCGAGCTGATAGGCGAATCGGTCGACAGTGACCGGCTTGCCCTCCACTATTTCCTTATACTGCTGCTGCAATTCCGCCATGGCCTGCGCTCCGGCTCCGGAGGCGGACTGGTAGCTGGCTACGTGAATGCGCCTGATGTGGGATAGCCGCTCGACAGGCTTGAGCACGACAACCATCATGATCGTGGTGCAGTTGGGATTGGCTATGATGTTCCTGGGATGGACCAGGGCGTCCTCAGCGTTGCATTCGGGCACGACAAGGGGAACGTCCTCGTCCATGCGGAAGGCGGAGGAGTTGTCTATCATGATGGCTCCGTACTTCGTGATGGTGGGGGCGAATTCCTTCGATGTGCCGGCACCTGCGGATGTGAAGGCGAAGTCTATATCCTTGAAGTCGTCGTTGTGCTGAAGGAGCTTCACTTCCAGTTCCTTTCCGCGGAATGTGTACTTGCGGCCCGCACTTCTGGGGGATCCGAACAGGACGAGTTCGTCGGCAGGGAAGTGCCTTTGTTCCAGTACACGGAGCAGTTCCTGCCCCACGGCGCCGCTCGCGCCAACAATTGCTGCTTTCATACTACAAATATAAAAATAAAATCAATAATACGACTAAAGCCCGCTTCACAGCGGGCTTTAACGGTTAGTTAGTAGTGTATACCTTATTGAAGGTTAATTATTATTGGTTAGAATAGTTGTTGATTTCCGAGTGCAAATATAAGCCAAGTTTTTTGATTCGGCAACTTTTTTGATGAAAAAAATTGAAAAAAGTATTTTTGGTTTTTAAAAAAATTTATTAATCATTAGCTAACAGTTCGGGTCTCAGCAACTTAGTGCGTTCGAGAGCCTGGGTATCCTGCCACTCCTGAATAAGCTTTGGGTTGCCGCTCAGCAGGACGTCGGGAACCTTCCATCCGTTGAATTCTGCAGGGCGTGTGTAGACGGGAGGAGAGAGGAGTCTGTCCTGGAATGAATCGGACAGTGCGGAGGTCTCGTCGGTGAGCGCTCCGGGGATGAGACGCACTATGGAATCGGCCAGAAGGGCGGCGGGGATTTCGCCTCCGCTGACCACATAGTCGCCTACGGATATTTCACGCGTGACGAGGTGCTCCCGGATGCGGTGGTCGATACCCTTGTAGTGGCCGCAGAGCAGAATTATGTTCTGCTTGAGAGACAGCTCGTTAGATATGGCTTGATTAAGTTTTTCTCCATCTGGCGAAAGATAGATTACTTCGTCATAATCGCGTTGTCCCTTGAGCTTTTCAATCATCCGGTAGATCGGCTCGACCATCATGACCATGCCTGCATCTCCTCCGTAACTGTAGTCATCCACGTTGCGACGCGGGCCGATGCCGAATTCCCTCAGGTTGTGGACCTGTATGTCGACCAGGCCTTTGCGGATGGCGCGGCCTACGATCGAATGGGACAGGGGACTGTCCAGAAGCTCGGGGACGACGCTCAGTATATCTATTCTCATCATAATGGCAAATATACGAGATTTTTTCTTACTTTTGCCCAGATGAAACGCTTTGTTCTTTCCGTCGCGGCGTCGCTTTTATGCCTTGCCGCCTGTTCGGCGCCCGCTCCCAGGCAGTATTCCGTAAAGGTGGTCCGGGAGTATCCCCACGACGTCCACGCATACACGCAGGGCCTGTTTTTCGAGGATGGCCAGCTGTACGAGAGCACTGGCCAGACCGGCCGCAGCAGTTTCCGCAAGGTGGATCTGCAGACCGGCAAGGTGTTGCGCAAACTGGACTTCAACCGCAAGTATTTCGGCGAGGGGTCGGTGATTTTCGACGGCAAGGTTTACATGCTCACCTGGACGAGCAAGGTGGCATTCGTATATGACGCATCCACCCTGGAGTACATCAAGTCGTATTCCTATCCCAGGGAAGGGTGGGGGCTCACTACCGACGGAAAGAACCTTATCGCTTCCGACGGCTCTTCCGCCCTTTATTTCCTGGATGGGGAATTCCGCCTTCAGAAGTCGGTCAAAGTGACGCTCAACGGAAAACCGGTGCGCTATTTGAACGAGCTGGAATGGGTCGACGGCAGGATCTGGGCCAACATCTATACGACCGACACGATAGTCATCATCAACCCGTCCTCGGGTGCAGTGGAAGGGGTGGTGGACTGCAGCGGGCTGCTGCCGCAAAAACTCCGTACGCGTGATACCGACGTGCTCAACGGCATCGCGGTTCTGGACGGCCGCATATTCCTCACCGGAAAGAATTGGCCCCGCCTGTACGAAGTTGAACTGAAAGAAAAATAATTATTATATTTGTAGGTTGAAACATTTTAAATTCTTGATATGAGTGACACCATTATCCCCGAAAACCCCGTCCAGGCGGTTTCGGATGTAGAAGAAAAGATCGCGCAGGCAGAGACCCCCGTCCAGGAGGCCCCCGCAGCGGAAGCGGCTCCTGAGGAAACACCGGCTCCTGAGGAAACATCGGCTCCTGAGAAAGCATCGGCTCCTGAAGAAACACCGGCTCCTGAAGCCCCCGTCGCCGAAGAGGCTCAGAGCCCGGTTGACGCCGCCGCAGAGAAGGTTGAAGAGATTGCCGCCAAGGCCGAGAATCTTGCCGACAAGACACTCGCCGAGCTCTCTGAGATGTTCCAGAACCTCAAGCAGAGCGCAGAAAGCATGATGCGCTCCAAGGAGGCAGAGAACATCAAGTCCGCCTTCTACAAGCTTCTGTCCAAGCTCAAGGCCGAAAACCCCGACGCCGAGAATTCCATCTCCAACCCCTTCGAGGCCGTGGAAGAGAACTTCAAGGCCATCTACGCCGACTACAAGAAAGAGCGTGCGGAATTCAACAAGGAGCAGGAAGCGAAGAGGGAAGAGAATCTCGCAGTCAAGAAGGGCATCATAGAGGAACTCAAGGCCATAGTGGAGAACAACGAGGACGCCAGCGCCTCGTTCCCCGCCTTCCGCCAGCTTCAGGCCAGGTGGAGGGAGGCCGGCCCGGTTCCCGCGACAGCATTCCGCGACATCAACGATTCATATCAATACTACGTCGAGAAGTTCTACGACATGGTGAAGATCAGCCGCGACCTTCGCGACCTCGACTTCCAGAAGAACCTGGAGGCCAAGGAAAAATTCTGCGAAGCCGCCGAAAAGCTTGCCGAGGACGAGAACATAGTGAACGCATTCCACGAACTCCAGAAGCTCCACGAGCAGTGGAAGGAGTTCGGCCCGGTGGCCAAGGAAAAGAGGGACGATATATGGAACCGCTTCAAGGCCGCCACCGCAGTCATCAACAAGCGCTACCAGGCCCACTTCGAGGACCAGAAGGAGCAGCAGGTTGCGAACCTTGCCGCCAAGCAGGCCCTCTGCGAGGAGGTGGAAGCCATCGCGGCCAGGGAGGTCACGTCCTCCGGGGAATGGAACGAGCTCTCTTCCCAGATCGAGGAAATCCAGGCCCGCTGGCGCAAGATCGGTTTCGCCACCCGCAAGGAGAACCAGAAGATTTACGACCGCTTCCGCGCCGCCTGCGATACCTTCTACGCCCGCAAGAGGGATTACTATTCCGATTTCAAGGACACCATGAACACCAATCTGGAGAAGAAGCTGGCCATAATCGAGCAGGCCGAGGCCCTCAAATCCAGTACCGAGTGGAAGAAGGCTACCGACCAGTTCATCGAGCTCCAGAAGCAGTGGAAGGAAATCGGCACCGTTCCCCGCAAGAAGAGCGAGCAGATATGGAAGCGTTTCCGTGCCGCATGCGACGAGTTCTTCGCCGAACGCGACAAGAACAACAAGCCCGAGAATGATTTCTACGGCAACCTCCGCGCAAAGAAGGCCCTTATCGCCGAGGTCGAGGCATATGTTCCTGCTGACGAAGCCGCCGACGCCGAGGCCCTCGCCGCCTTCACCGACCGCTGGCAGGCAATCGGCCATGTCCCCTTCAAGGAGAAAGACGCGGTGAACGCCGCATGGCGCGAGGCCGTCAAGGCCAAATTCCCGTCCCATTCCCAGGACAGCCGTCGCGGCGCACCCCGCAGTGCCGGCAAGGCTCCCCGCAGCGAGAGGGATGTCCTCATGGAAAAATACCGCGCCCTTCAGCAGGATATAGCCACATACGAGAACAACATAGGGTTCTTCTCGGCATCCAAGAATTCCGAGCCTCTCATCAAGCAGATGCAGGACAGGATCGACAAGGCCAAGGCTGAGTTGAAAGAACTTGAGCAGAAGATACGCCAGGCCGGGGAGGGCGAGCAGTAATGGACAGGAATTCAGTCATTGGATTCATACTCATAGCCCTGATCCTGTTCGGGTTTACCTTTTTCCAGTCGCGTCAGAACAGCAAGCGCATGGAGGCCCAGCGCATCCAGGACTCCATCGCCCTGGCCAACATGCCTCACGACAGCCTGGACGTCTCCGCCGCGCTCCTTGCAGATGAGCTGCCGGTGCCTCAGGCGGTTGCGTCCGCAGAGGCGTCCGCCATATATTCGGATCCTCTTCTTGAGGCCGCCCATAATGCCGAGGCTGCCATCGCGGTGCTGGAAAACGATCTCGTCAAGCTTGAGTTTACTTCCAAAGGGGCACAGCCTTACAGCGCTCAGCTGAAGAAATACTCCAGTTATGGAGGACGTGAGCTCATGCTCTTCCGCGGAGGTGACGCCGAGTACGCCGTCAGTATTTATGCCGGCCAGTACATCCGCACTTCCGATTTCAATTTCACCCTGGTCGGGCAGACGGACACCACCCTGGTCTTCCGGCTTCCGTTCAGCAACGGCGGCTACATTGAACAGAGTTACACCCTGCTTCCGGACAGCTACAAGGTGGACAACCTGCTCTCGTTCGTGGGCATGGACGGCATCATTCCCCGCAACGTCGGCAGTTACGACATCGATTTCAACCTCACCGTTCCGCGCCTTGAGAAAGGTTACCGCAACGAGTCCCAGTACTCCAAGCTGGATTACTATTTCCAGGGAGAGAAGAAACCCGCGGAGATCGGCCGCGGCAGGAGTGCCGGCAAGAGCATTGGCGCCCGTCTTAGCTGGTTCGCGTTCCAGCAGCAGTTCTTCTCCGCCATCATGCGCGCTCCCCAGGAGTTCGCCAACGGGGAAGTCTCCATCAGCTTCTTCCCCGAGCAGGATCCTTCCCATAACCTGATGGCCTGCAGCGCCAAGATGCGTTCCGACTTCCGCATCGCACCTTCCGTCAGCGCGCCGTACGAATTCTACTTCGGCCCCAACCACTTCAGCACGCTCAAGTCTTTCGGGCACAAGTACGAAAAGATAATCCCGCTGGGCGGTTGGCTCGTCGGATGGTTCACGCGCTTCGCCATCATCCCGATGTTCAACTTCTTCAGCCGTTACATTGCGAACTTCGGCCTCATCATCCTTCTCATGACGCTGGTCATCAAGCTCGTAGTTTTCCCGCTTACGTACAAGTCGTTCTCGTCATCCGCCAAGATGCAGGCCCTCAAGCCGGAAATCGAGAAGATAAACGCCAAATACCCCAGGCAGGAGGACGCCATGAAGAAGCAGCAGGCCACCATGGACCTGTATAAACGGGCAGGAGTCAATACCATGGGCGGATGCCTCCCGACCCTCCTCACTTTCCCTATACTGTGGGCCATGTTCCGGTTCTTCCCGGCATCCATCGAGCTCCGGCAGCAGCCGTTCCTATGGTGCGACGACCTCAGCGCCTACGATTCCATCTGGGACTTCGGCGCCCGCATCCCTCTTCTCGGAGACCACCTCTCCCTGTTCGCCCTTCTCATGGCGGCAGTCATGTGGGTGTACTCCAAGATGACCACCGCCAACCAGACGGCCTCCAACGACCCTACGGCCTCGTCCATGAAGTTCATGACGCTGTGGATGATGCCGATCATGATGTTCTTCATCTGTAACAATCTGTCCGCGGCGCTCAGTTACTATTATCTGCTTTCCCAGTTGATTGCCATAGTCCAGACATGGGTAATCAAGAAGTACTTCATCCATCCCGAGGAAATCCTTGCCAAGGTCAAGGCTTCGGAGGGCAAGCCTCTTCCCAAGTCCAAATGGCAGCTTCGCCTCGAGGAGGCCCAGAAACTTCAGGAACAGCAGAGGCGTGCCCAGCAAAACAACCGCAGGTAGTGGATATAGCACAGAGCATCCTTTCCATTCATAAAGAGCTGCCACCAGGTGTAAAACTGGTGGCAGTTTCAAAGTTTCACCCCCTGGAGGCCATAGAAGAGGCCATGGGAGCGGGCCAGACCGTTTTCGGCGAGAACCGTCCGCAGGAGTTCGAGCAGAAGGCGAGGGCGCTCGCGGGCAGGGGAGTCGAGTGGCATTTCATCGGCCACCTTCAGACCAACAAGCTCAAGATGGTGCTGCCTTATGCTTCTTTGGTACAGTCTGTCGATTCCGTCCATCTTCTTGACGCCATCAACGACTGGGGCAAAAAGAACGGAAAGGTGATCCCGGTCCTTCTGGAACTTCACGTCGCCGCCGAGGATACCAAGCAAGGCTTCTATGAAGAAGAGATCCTCGATATCCTTTTCCGCGCCGCATCCTATTCAAACGTGCGTTTCTGCGGCCTCATGGGCATGGCCACCAATACCGACGACACTGAGGACATACGTGCCGATTTTGGCCGTATCAAGGCCCTGTGGGACTATCTGGCGGACCTTTTTCCTGAATTGACGGACTGGAAAGAGCTCTCGATCGGGATGTCCGGCGACTGGCGTATCGCCCTGGAATACGGGGCGACCATAGTACGTATAGGAACAGCTATTTTCGGCGAACGTCAGTATCTCAGATTGCGTCTTCCGGCGTGAGGCAGGAGCGGCCCCGGTCCTTGTCGGACATTATCATTTCTTCTTCCGGAATAAGCCAGTCGATGCCCAGTGAAGGGTCGAGCGCGCTGATGCCCGCTTCGGCTTCGGGATGGTAGTATTCGTCGCACAGGTACTGGAAGACGGCGACGTCGCTCAAGACGGAAAAACCGTGGGCGAATCCCTTGGGAATGAAGATCTGGAGATGATTCTCCTCGCTCAGGATGGCGCTGAAACTCTTGCCGAACGTGGCAGACCCCTTACGTATATCGACAACCACGTCGAGCACGCGCCCGCGGGTGCAGCGCACCAGCTTGGCCTGAGAGTAGGGCGGCTTCTGGAAATGCAGCCCGCGTACGACACCCTTTACCGAGCGGCTCTCGTTGTCCTGGACAAAAGTGACGGGGCCCACAAGTTCCTCGAAAACCCTTTTGGAAAATGACTCGAGGAAATAGCCTCTCGAATCCTTGAAAACGCGGGGCTCGAGTATGAGCAGACCGGGGATGGTTGTTTTGATTACGTTCATTACTTTGTATAATACTTGGGCCAGCAGGCTAGCAGATACGACTTCAGCTTATCCTCCTGCGGATTGGCCTGGGGGGAGTAAAAGACTCTTCCTCTCATGCTTTCCGGCATGAATTCCTGGTCGACGAAGTTACCCTTGAAATCGTGGGCATACAGGTAGCCGTCGGCATAACCCAGCTCTTTCATCAGCGAGGTGGGAGCATTGCGGAGATACAGCGGGACAGGGGCCGTTTTGTCTTCCTGCACGGCTGCCATGGCACCGTCTATTGCTATTATGGCAGAATTGCTTTTGGGCGACGACGCCAGATAAACGGCGCACTCGCTGAGCGGAATACGGGCCTCCGGCATACCTATCGAGTGGACGATGCGGAAAGTGGCATCCGCCATAAGGAGTGCGTTGGGATTGGCCAGTCCTATATCTTCCGCGGCGAGTATGCATAGCCTTCGCGCTATGAACAGAGGGTCTTCTCCGCCGGACAGCATGCGCGCCATCCAGTAAACGGCGGCGTTGGGATCCGACCCCCGCACGGACTTGATGAAGGCGGAAATGATGTCGTAATGCATCTCTCCGTCCTTGTCGTATATGGCCATATTCTCCTGGAGGCAGGTCGTTACCGCCTTGTTGTCGATGACCACCGTGCCTTCGGGGGAGGGCCTGGTGGAATCTACGACTATTTCCAGGATGTTGAGAAGCTTGCGTGCGTCACCGCCGCTCTGGCGGAGGAGGGCGTCTGACTCGGAGATGACTACGTGCTTCTCCAGGAGGATGGGGTCAGTTGTGAGGGCCCGGTTCAATAATAACTTGAGGTCGTCGGCTCCAAGTGACTTTAATACAAAAACCTGACAGCGTGACAGAAGGGGCGAGATGACCTCGAATGAGGGATTTTCGGTAGTAGCGCCGATGAGCACGACCGTGCCTGATTCGACAGCCCCGAGGAGCGCGTCCTGCTGAGCCTTGTTGAAACGGTGTATCTCATCGATGAAAAGCACGGGGGCGGATGCGGACGAGAAAAGGGACTTGTTCTTTGCCTTGTCTATCACGTCCCGGACATCCTTCACCCCGGAACTGACCGCGGAGAGGGTATAGAACTCGCGGTCGAGGGTACGCGCGATGATGCTCGCAAGAGTGGTCTTGCCGACACCCGGAGGCCCCCAAAGTATGAAAGAAGACAGGTTGCCGCTGTCTATCATGTTGCGGAGTATGCATCCCGGGCCTACCAGATGCCGCTGGCCGACATAATCGGACAGTGTATAGGGACGCATCCTTTCGGGCAGGGGTATGGAAGACGGGGCGGCGGTCACGCTTATCAGTATTCAAGTTTCTTGATGTAGGAACGGCGACGCTTGACGCATTCGTGGGCGAACTGCTCCATCTGGCCCTGGTTCTTTACGTTGGTCTCCAGTACGGCGTTCGTCTCCGCCCACTGGACACCCTGTTTCTGGAAGAAGGGGAAGAGGTAGTAGAACAGCAGGGAATTGATTCCGGTGTTCTGGTAGTCGGGCCGCACTCCGATAAGCAGCATTTCCACGCCTTCCTCATGCTTGAGGAACATGGACTTCAGCAGGTGCCACCAGCCGAAGGGGAAGAGCTTGCCGCGGCTCTTCTGGAGCGCGCGGGCGATGGAAGGCATCGTTATGCCGAAGGCTACGAGCTCGTCCTTGTCGTTCTCGAGCATGATGAGGTACCGCAGATCCAGTATGCTGAGGTAGAAATCGAGGTATTTCTTTGCCATGTGGTCCGGAAGGACGGTGAAGTTATACAGGTCTTTGTAGCACTCGTTGACGAGTTTGAAGACCTTGGTTCCGTAGTCTTCCTTGCGTATGATCTTGCGGGTGAGGGGCTTGACATGGACGTTGGTGCGCTGCTGGACAATCTTGGCTATCCTCTCCAGGCGCTCGGGCAGCCTTTCTTTCATGAAGAGTTTGTATTCCACCCAGTCGGTATCCTTCTCGAATCCCATGCGCTCCATGTGGTCGTTGTAATACGGATAGTTGTAGATGAGCGCCATGGTATTGAGGCGGTCGTATCCGGCAATCAGTATGCCTTCCGGGTCGAAGTCGGTGAATCCAAGAGGGCCTACGACGGATTCCATGCCGTACTGCCTGCCGAATTCGTAAACCTTTTCCATAAGGGCGCCGGAGACTTCAGGGTCGTCGACAAAATCGAGCCAGCCGAAGCGTACCTCCTTGTGGTTCCATTGCTCGTTTGCCTTGAAATTTACGATGGCGGCGACGCGCCCGACGGGCTTGCCATCCTTGTAGGCCATGTACAACGCCGATTTGCAGAATTCCTGTGCTGCGCCTTTTTTCTGGTCCAGCGTGTCCATCTGGTCGAACACCAGGGGCGGGACGTAGAATTCGTTGTCCTTGTATAATGTTTCAGGGAAATTGACGAAGGCCCGCAGGTCTCTTCTGGACTCCACTTGTCTGATTTCGATAGGCATAGGCTTGGCAATTATTGTTATGGCAGTACTTGCAACTGCGAAGATAGACTTTTTATTGGATATAATCAAAGTTTTCTGTACCTTCGTAAGGTGTACAGCAGGATTCATACCGTCCTCTTGCTTGTCTTGCTGGGCCTGCTTCCGCTGCGCCTGCAGGGGCAGGAATCCGTGGGCCTTTTCAGCTCGTTGAAGGGCATAGGCGCCACGGTGCGCCTGCCGGAATCAAACGGGGTTTTCCATACCGCCACCGCTTTCGTCGACATCTACGGAGTCGCCACAAGCCGTTGTTCCAATCCGGGCCTGAGGTTCAATGTATCCCGCCAGTATGTCATCGGCCGCAAGTCAAACGGAGATGTAGGCTTCACCTTTTATGCCGGCCCCGGAATCACTGCCGGCTTTGTCCGAGACCACGACAAGGGGCGCGGCATCGACCTCGTTTCCCTCATGGCCGATAACGAAGGCGTCGTGGCGGCCCTGAGCGCCGACGCCGGCTGCCGTTTCGACTTCGGCGGCGCCGTGTCCCTGGACCTTTCCTTCGCCGGCGACCTTGGAGTCCATATCCGCCGCAACGAAAAGGAGAACGGTTATTTCGCCCCCAGTCTCAGCATTTACAACAACGGATGGATGCAGCTGCTCTATCCCCAGATTACCATATTGTTCCGTCTGTGATGAAAAAGCTCCTTCTGACCGTTGTCCTGATCCTGCAGGCGTCCGTCCTCATGGCATGGAAGCCCAAGCCTTCTTTCGGCCTGGAGTGGGGCTACACGGGAACCATTCTGCGCACATACCAATATAACTACATATACAGCGCCGGCTCCAGGATAATAGACAATGACGCAGAATGGTGGTACTATTCCAACGGAAGCGTCCTTGCGGGCGCCGGCCTTGATTTGTCAGGGACAGTCAACCTTTCGGTCTATTCGGGGCTTCTGGGAGTTTATTCGCATCGCTGGATGATTCCGGTGGAGCTCAGGGCCCGCTGGTGCCCGTCCGGCCTGGAAGAGAACGGTTTGATCACCCATGCAGGCCTGGCCGCCACATTCCCGACCGCCACGCTGCGGGAAACCTCCGCAAGGCTGAACCTCGGAGCCGGCCGCCGGTTCAAGGTTTACAAGCATATCAGCGTCGATTTCCTGCTGTCGTTCAACCTTACGCTCGACCACGACATCCTTTCGGACCCCGATACCGGCGCCTATATCTTTCCCGACAAGATAGTCAGCAACTATTCCGAATACTGGGGACTGAACCTCAGCGCCGCAATCAACTTCTAGAGGATTTCACTTACGCGCTTGACGATCTCTTCCGCGGGAAGATCCGGGCTAAGCACGAGGTCGGGCTCCTTGGGGACGCAGCCTCGTTTCATGGAACCCAGAATACCGCCTCCGGTGCAATTGAGCATTATCAGGTCGTCTTTGCCGACGGCGCCTTCCTGCACTGACCGGGCAAGGGAAGAAACCGCTACGCATGCTGCGGGAAGGAGGTCGTAACCCTCGAGGTTGCGGAATTGAAGCAGCCAGTATACGATGTCGTCGTTGGATGCGAGATAGACGTCTCCGCGACTCTTGACAAGGACGTCGTACAGCCCTCCGGCAATGCTGTAGGGTGGTTTGCGGTTCGAAAGGACTTTGGCGAGGATGACTTCCGCATTGCGCCTTCCGACCTCGGGCGACAGTTCGGCAAGGCCCCTCGAACAGGCTTTCCACGAGTCGTATATGAGGGTGAAAGGGGAGTTCTGGGATACGAAAACGCGCATTCTGTTCTCGCCGAAACGGCCGTCGGCCGCAAGCCTCTCCGCATTCTCCCACGCGGCTATGGCTCCGGTGCCGGAACCTACCGCCTGGAAGTATACGTCGGGAATGCGTCCCGCTTTTTCCACGAAGCTCAGTATGGTGGTTCCCATGCCGTCGCGCCTGGCGATGTTCTTCGCTCCGCCCTCAAGGAAGAATGACGGGCTGGCGGCGAGTTTCTCTCCAAGGGTTATAGCGTCGAAATAATCGCAGCCGTGGGGGACCGCGATGACCTTGACGCATCTGTTCAGGCGGCGGTGGAACCAGAGGTCGTGTTTGTTGTCCTCCGGAATGCAGATGACTACGGGAATGCCGTTGTCGGAACAAACCTGGGCGAAAGCCCTTGCGGTATTGCCCGCGGACTGGACTATGAGGGTGCGTTTCTCGTTCCTGTCTATCCTGGCGCATACCGAATAGGCCTCCGTTTCCTTGAAGGAACATGTCTTCATCCTGGCTCCGATCTTCGGGACCCAGCCGGAAAAGGTGATGTACAGATTATTTAGGCCCAGGAATCTGGCAAGGCCTTTCGATTTGTACGTGACGGGTGCAGCCGAGCCGCGGAGCGTGCGCTTTATGGGCAGCCAGCCGGCGTATCTGTACAGGCCGCCGAGTTCCGGCCTTGGCTGGAACTGTTTTTCGGAGTACACCGCGCGGATTAGGGAGGGTTCTGGTGATAAAGGGTCGGACATGGCCCATCCGTCATCCTCGAACAGGTGGCCGGTACTGGCGTTTTCCAGTTGATATACGGTGGGCTTGAACTTGAGAAACTGCATGTTGTCAGAGGTTTATGAACAGCCAGACATAGTAGGCCGTGAAAGCGGCCACGAAGAGTGCTCCTTCCCACCGGTCGATTTCGTTCTTCTTGAAAGTAAAGGAGCTGAGCATGACCAGAATGACGCTCAGCAGGACGGTTCCCACATCGACAAGGGAAATCCTCCCAAGCGAAATAGGGGAGACCGTGGCGGCTGCTCCCAGAATGAGCAGTAT
This sequence comes from Bacteroidales bacterium, assembly GCA_017615615.1. GTDB lineage: Bacteria > Bacteroidota > Bacteroidia > Bacteroidales > UBA932 > Cryptobacteroides. Next base: position 29,171 of record JAFZZW010000062.1, on the reverse strand, counting down.
GTTGAAAATGTTGGATCCGAGGATGTTGCCAAGTGCCAGCTGACCCTTTTTCCTGGCGGCTGCAACTATGCAGGCAGCCAGTTCCGGCAGGGAAGTGCCGCCGGCCAGAAGGGTAATGGCGATGAACTTGTCGCTGACACCCAGGGCGCTTGCGATCCGCACGGCTGAATTGACGAACCAGTGACCGCCTGCAACCAGGCCGGCGAGGCCAAGGAGCGTGAGGACGGCCGCGACCGGGGCGGTCCTCTCCTTTGCCGGCTCGTCCTCTTGTACGGCGCCCTTGTCTGTCTTGAAGCAAGAATATATATAAATTGCGAAAAGTATCAGAAATACAACACCTTCGATTCTTGTTAAATTGTCTTCAGGGCCGAGTTTGAAAAGGGTGTGGCTCATACCGCAGACAATCAGCAGGACGGTGACAAGCAGGGTAACCGGAATGTCCCTCTTGCGGTTGGCGGCAGTGATGGCGATAGGGGATATCAGCGCCGTGGTACCGAGGATGAGAAGGGTGTTGAAAATGTTGGAGCCGAGGACGTTGCCGATAGAAATGTCGGAATTGCCGGCAAAGGCGCCTGTGAGGCTGACGACAAGCTCCGGGCAGGAGGTGCCGAAGCCTACGATGGTGAGTCCGATGACGAATTCGCTGACATTGAGCTTGCGGGCGATGGCCGAGGCTCCGTCAACCAGCCACTCGGCGCCGAGGACTATGAGGGAAAGTCCAAGCAGGAGCAGAAGAATGTCAGTCAGCATTATAATCGAGTTTGCAAATGTTTTCTACGTGCATGGTGTGCGGGAACATATCCACGGGCTGCACCGCCGTAATCGTGTATTTATGCGCCATAAGGGCAATGTCCCTGGCCTGGGACGCGGGGTTGCAGCTAACATATACGATGCGGCGCGGAGCGGCCCTGAGTATGGTTTCTACGACGTCGGGGTGCATGCCGGCCCTGGGCGGGTCGACTATTATCACGTCCGGCCTGCCGTGCTGTTCTATGAAGGAATCGGTCAGGATGTCCTTCATGTCTCCGGCGTAGAACTCGCAGTTGTCTATAGAATTGGCGCGGGCGTTTTCACGGGCGTCCTCTATGGCCTCGGGGACGTACTCTATTCCGATAACACGTGCGGCACGGGAACTGACGAACTGCGCGATGGTGCCTGTGCCGGTATAAAGGTCATAGACGATCTCATTTCCGGTAAGGCCGGCGAATTCGCGGGCCTTCCTGTACAATTCCAGGGCCTGAAGGGTGTTGGTCTGATAGAAAGACTTGGGGCCGATGCGGAAGCGGAGGCCTTCCATTTTTTCGTAAATGGCATCCTGGCCGTGGTACAGAAGGCATTCCTGGTCGGAGATGCTGTCGTTGCCCTTGGTGTTGATTACGTAATAAAGGGAGGTAAGGTCCGGGAATTCCCTGACTATGGCTTCCAGAAGCCCGGGGATGGCGGGGGAGTCTTCGCCGAAGCAGATTATCAGCATCACCTGGCCGTCGTCGGTAGTGCGGACGAACATGTTCCTGAGAACTCCGTGATTCTCACGTATGTCATAGAAACTCAGGCGGTTACGTATTGCGTAGTCTTTTATGAAAAGGCGCAGGGCATTGGACGGCTCGCGCTGGAGATGGCAATGGTCTATGTCGAGGACTTTGTCGAAGAACTTGCCGACGTGGAAGCCAAGTCCGCATCGCTCGCTCTCGGACAGTGCGGCAGGATCCTCGCCGGCGAGTATCCAACGCTTGTTTGATGCGCTGAATTCCAATTTGTTACGGTATTCTACCGTGCGGGACGAGCCGATGATAGGGGAGAGTTCGGGGACTTGCAGATGGCCGATTCTGGTCAGCTGATCATATACCTGACGCTGCTTGGCGGCCAGCTGGATTTCGTAAGGCAAGGGTTGCCAGCGGCAGCCTCCGCAGGTGCCGAAATGGCTGCAGAACGGACTCAGACGCTGGTCGGACGGCTTGCTGATACGTATGATGCGGCCTTCCAGAAAGCTTTTTTTCTTTCTGGTGACCCGTACGTCAACGACGTCTCCTGGAACGGCGAATTCCACGAACAGCACACGGCCGGGAGTGTCGTCGGGATCTTCCTCGAGGCGTACGTGCGAGAGCGCCTTGCCTTCGGCGGCAAGACTCTCGATGACGACGTCGTGAAGGACTATATCGAGCGGTTTGTTTCTGGACATCATTGCAAATATAATAAAAAAACATTTAGTGTTTTCTGTCGGCAGGGGAAGTGCCTTCAATATACCTATGTTAACATAATATAAATTGTGTAACAATAGCCCAGGGCAGGCACTTTCGTTAAAAAAACAAAAAATGCTTTGACGGACGCAAGATTTTATTATATTTGTATTCTGTATGTAGGTTAGCATACTTGAAGGCGATATTATTGTTTAATCCAAATACCTCTAACACAATGAAAAAATCCCTCATTCTCGCGAGCGTTGCGTTACTTGCAATGACTGTATCCTGCGACCTTTTCAAAAACACATTCAAGGAGCAGGACGTTAAGGTCAACGAGACCAGCAATGTTGCCGCCGACGAATTTATCGGCCTCAAAGACAACAAGTATGCGAGCGTCAATCCCCAGGGTGACCTCACTGTTGAAGCTCCCGCAGAAAAAAGCATCATCTTCGCAATGGATTATGCCAAGCCCAAGAGCCTCGTTCCCGAATCCCTCGTCATTTCCGGCAAGGATCTCCCCGAGATCTCCAAGCCCGAGAACGGCGAAGCCCCGGAAATCGCCGGTATTCTCATCTCTGTAAAGAATCCTGCCGACACCCCCGTAGAAATGGAAGCATCGCTGAAGGTTGACGCTGCCACTATGGCCGCTCTACCCCCTGTCATCATCCCTGCCGGAGGCGAGACAAAAATCCTGTATTCCAAGGACGATATCAACAACAACCTTCCCACCCTCGACAATCCCGACGATATCGTCGTAGTGCCCGATATGAAGGCAAATAATTTCGGCAAGCCTTTCCAGTCCATCGAGATTTCCGGTATCACTTTCAGCCCTTCAAAGACCAAGGCTGCGGCTCCTGCCGGAGAAAACGGCCAGATTGAGATCAATGCCAAGTACTGCGCTCTCCTGAGCTTCCCCAAGGGCACCACGATCACCATCCATCAGACTTTCCACGATCTTAACGTCCATCTCGACAGGCTCAGCGAGTACACCTTCAACAAGTACGCGATCACCCTCAACGTGACCAACACGCTTCCTTTCGATATTCTTGCATCCGCCAAGAACGCCGACGGCATCACTGCCGTTGCCGACAAGGCTGCCAAGGCCGGCAGCACCGGCAATCCTGTCACGAGCACCGTCATCGTAACCGTTACTGACAATTCCGGCAAGAAGGTCAGCGATATCGAGACCGCGGACCTCACCCTTACCCTTACCGCCGCAGTTGACGGCGCCAAGATCCCCAAGGATGTGAAGGTTACCATCGACGTCGACAAGATCACTCCGTTAGACTAATCATAACACTCTCTTCCGGAATGAAAAAGTTACTGATCTCCGGAATCCTGGCACTGGTTGCATTTGTTGCAGCCAGTGCTCAAGATTTCAAGACGGGTTATTTTCTCGACAACTACACCTACGGGTATAGGATCAATCCTGCATCGCCGCTGAACGGAGATGAATTCACTTTCTTCAGCCTCGGTCTTGGCAACGTTTCTGCAGAGTTGAATTCCAACTTCCCTCCCTCCATACTTATCGCTCCCGGCAAGGACGGCAATTATCTGATGCCTTTCCTCAACTGGGCCCAGTATTCCGACTCCGACATCCTCACTCCCCTTGCGGATCTCAACAAGATGACCCTCGACGCAAACGTCAACCTGCTGACATTCGGCCGCCAGACTGACGACCATCTCTTCAGCGTTGAACTCAATGTCAGGGCCGGAGCTTCCGTCGGTGCGACCAGGGATTTCTTCTCTTTTGCCAGAAGGGGCCTTTCCAGCCTTGAAACGGGCGATTACAGCGGTGTATACCAGTTCACCAACATCAATCTCGGTGTCGATACGTACGGAGAACTTGCGATAGGTTACTCCCAGAAAATCGGGGACATCCTGACCATCGGCGGCCGCGTCAAGGCCCTTGTCGGCATGGCCAATGCCGCCGCAGACTGGAGCGCGCTGGGCAAAGAAGGTTCTGTTGAAGATGTATATGCAGAATCCGACGCCAATCTGGCCCTTTCTCTCCCGGTCGATCTGCAAGTGCCCACCGGTTCATATGACGGCAATACCTATTATGACCTGAATGCCCTGGCCGAGCAGATGGCGTCTTTCAATATCAAAGACATACATAAGACCATCGCCGGTTATGGCGCCGCTGTGGATCTGGGCGTTACCGTAGAGCCTGTTGACGGGCTTTCTATCAGCGCATCCGTCCTGGATCTGGGATTCATTTCCTGGAACAGTACCGTCAACTCCAGCATGAGTTTCAAGGGTGAATTCAACGGAGATGATTTCTCCCGCATCCTTACCATCAAGGAACAGGGTGGCCCGAGATTCAGCCGGATGCTCAATTATACCGCCCATGCAGGAGTAAAGTACCGCATGCCTTTCTATGACGGGCTTACCGTCGGTGCGCTCGGCACATTCCAGAAGAATAACAAGGAAGGCCGGCTTGGTGTCGACTTCACTCCTTTCAAGTTCCTGAGCCTGGCGGCTTCCGGCGGCTATGGAACCTTCGGCCCTTCTTTCGGCGCCGCACTCAACCTACGCGCTCCGATCCTGAACTTCTTCGTCGGAATGGACGGCATAGTCACGAAGTTCTCCGGATTGGTTCCGGATACGAAGGTCGCGACTCTCGTCACCACCGGTTTGGTGATAACTATTTAAGCTTGGATTCTACGGGGTTTCCGTAGATGTGCCAGAATATATCCCGAAGGGCGTCTCTGTCGAGGCGCCTTTCGAGTTTCTGGATCTTGTGCTCGGTGTAAGCGCGGAAAGCAGCCATGTCCTCGGGAAGATACTTGACGCCGAGGTATTCGCTGGCGCCGTTCATGAGGTCGTAACCCATGTAATTGGTTTTCCAGAGTTTGTAACCTCCGCGGATACGTTTGTCCAGAAGGTCGCGAAGGCCCTGGTAGCGGTCGTTGCCGGTGTGTGCGGCCGCCTCGGCAATCTCGTCTGCAGTAAGGGGCTTGCCAATGCTCAGATGGATGTGGCCTTTGTTCTGGCGGATGCCGGTGAGAATGCTGTGAAGGTCTTCCTTGGGACGCTTGACATAGGGCGCCTCGCGGCTCATGAGGATTTCCCGGGCCTTGCGGCTGTCGCACGGTTCGTATTCGTAGGAGATGCTCATGGGAACGATATGGAGTTCCTTGAAATTCTCTTCAAAGCCCTTGTCTCCGCTCATATCGAACATCTTGAGGAGACCCTGTTCTGTCTTGTCGAGTCCGTTTTTGGCTCTCCCCTCCTTCTGGGCTACCCATATCGACGATGTGCCGGAAGTGATGGACAGGCGGATATATTTGGAAAGGGTATGCGAGTTGAGATACATCTGCCTGGCGCTGATGCCGCGGATGACCTTGATCATGCGGTTGGACTTCATAAGGTCCTCGATGAGAGGGCTTTGCAGAAGGTTGCTGCCGACGCACAACTCGGCGAAAGGCAGGCCTGACGCATGCATGGCATAGAGGATGAGAGCCGGGTCCAGGACGATGTCCCTGTGGTTGGAAACGGCAAGGAAGCGGCCGTTGATGGAGGACAGGTTGTCTATGCCGTCGAAAGTGAAGCCCTCGGACGTGCGGGCAAGTACGGCATTGATTACATCCACCATTACCACGGCCTGGAACTCGTCTATGCTCTTGACGCTGCGGAGCGTCTTGGCCAGCGTGTCCACGCTGCTCTTGGGAAAGAGGTATTTGGAAATGATGGGAAGCATGGGATGGCGGGCAACCCTGCCAAGCGCCTGGACCGCTTCTTCGTCGCTGTATGGACGGATGTCTTCGAATTCAGATAAATCTGTCATAATGCAAATTTAGCAATTATCTCCTGAATAGCAATGAGGAATCACCATAGCTGAGAAAACGGTATCCGTTTGCCAGCGCGTGATCGTAAATGGTCCGCCAGTCCCCTCCGACGAATGCGCTGACAAGCAGGAGCAAGGTACTCTGGGGCTGATGGAAGTTAGTGACGAGTATGTCGGTCAGGCGGAATCGGAAGCCGGGAACGATTATTATACGCGTGCCGGTTCTGAGCTCGGGAAGATTGTGCCGGTCGAGGTAGCCGACCAGTGCCTGGAGGGCTTCAGACGTGCTGTAAGGCCATTCGCGTTCGTATGGAGCCCACTGGCTTACATCCGACGGTTCGCCGTTTTCTATGCAGGATGCTCCGGCATAATACAGGGATTCAAGCGTGCGGACTGATGTGGTTCCCACGGCCGTGACGGGGCCTTTGGCTTCGCAGAGTTCTTCAAGCAAACGCCTGCTCACGGAGAAAGGCTCGCGGTGCATGGGATGGCCGGAAATCTTCTCGCTTTTTACGGGAAGAAACGTTCCGGCGCCTACGTGGAGGCAGACAGTCTCCCGGGTGATTCCCCTGTCGGACAGGGCTGCCAGAGTCTCGTTCGTAAAATGCAAGCCGGCCGTAGGAGCCGCAACGGAGCCTCTGATTCTTGCATACTCGGTCTGGTAGCGCTCGATGTCGATTTCTTCCGTTTCCCTGCCAAGATAAGGCGGAATGGGAATCCGTCCGCACATTTCGAGCACACGAGAGAACGGAACGTCGCCTTTCCATGTGAATTCCACCGTACCGGTACGCTCCTGACGCTCCACAAGACGGGCCTTCAATTCCAGGCCGAGCAATTCTGCGTCATCGGTATCAAGGGAGACGACATCGTCCTTCCAGCGTTTTGAATTGCCGATTACGCACTTCCAGCTGCAATGCCCTGTTGCATCAAAAGCGGTGACATATTCAGCCGGATCGACAGGCTGGAGACAGAAAATCTCGATGTGAGCGCCGCTTTCCCTGCGGAAAAACAGACGTGCGGGGACGACTTTGGTGTCGTTGAAGACCATCAGGGCACCGTTTGGTATCAGCGACGGCAGTTCAAAAAAACGATGGTCGCTGCATTCGCCTTTTGAATATACGAGCAATTTGGAACTGTCCCTTACGGGAAGAGGATATTTTGCGATTCTGGAATCGGGAAGCTTGTAGTCGAAGTCTTGTATGTTGATGTCTGGAATCATCTCGTTCGTCATCATTAATTGAACTGCAATATACGAAAAAATGGATTTACAAAATGAAACAAAAATTTGCCCACCCGGCTTTACAGTTGTAAAATATCAACTCCGTTTCAACACGTTTTCACTCCCCTGTTGACAACCATCATATAACCAATTATAATAACAAAATATGATAAGATATAATCCATTGCTAATCAATAAAATATCATATTTGACTAAATGGATGTTTTAGCCGTTTTGGGCGGTTTTGGCTATTGGAACCGCCCAGAGGCTGTTCCGGATAATCTTTGTAGGTTATTATTGCAGTGTATTTCAAATAAATATGTATTATCATATAAATAAAAATTTAGCTATTTTGTCGGGCGGTTTCAATTGTTTCTGTTGATAAGTTGTTCTTTTCCCTCTTGCAAATATCCGTTAAATGCTTTACTTTTGTAAAAACAATGAACTGCATATGAACGACCGTTTGATGAAGTTTCTTTCTGCTGAAAATATCACTCAGTCCCAGCTGGCCGACACCCTCGGCGTTGCGAGGGCGAGCATATCGCATATTGTGTCCGGCCGCAACAAGCCGGGCTTCGATTTCCTCGAGAGCATAGCGCGCAACTACCCTGCCCTGAGTCTTGAATGGCTTGTAACCGGCCGTGGAAAAATGTACAGGACACCGCCCGGCGAACCTGATGCCGTACAGGATTTGGATCTTTTCGCCCCCTCCGGAGGCGTAAAAACGCAAATCGACCGCATCGTCGTCTTCTATGAAGACGGTACATACAGAGAATTCCGCTGATTCCAGCGGATTTTTTATTATATTTGTCTGCTATATGTACAGTTTATTGATCAGGCCTCTTACCAAGCGGATTGCCGACAACGACAAAGCCAGCTCGATTGCCTTGCGATATTTCAAGTTCCAGGGCAAGATACCCGGCGGCAGGTTTGTCAGCCGCATGATTCATGGCAATCGCCCCGGCGGACTCGAGCGTGAGGTCTTCGGGCTGCAATTCTACAATCCTGTCGGCCTGGGAGCCGGCCTTGACCTTGCCGGAGAGCTGTACAACGACCTGAACGACCTTGGCTTCAGTTTCGTTGAGACGGGCCCTTTCGCAGACCTGGCATCTGTAAGGAAAGCCATAGCAAACATCCAGAAAGACCCCCAGAACGACATCCTGGCACCGTGCATTTCCGGCGATTACTTCCGCTCTTTCTGTCTGGCATATGACTTCTTCGACTTCTTCGTTATAGACATATCGGACAATCCGGATATGGATTTGTTCGACGACATACTCGACGCCCGTCTTTCTTACGATGAGTACAAGCCCGTCGTCGTCAAGATTCCGGAGGACTTGTCGTCTGAACAACTGGATGAAATAACTGATTACTGCATGCTGAACAGCGTTGACGGCATAGAGGCGCGCAGCATCAGGCAAATCGGTTATATTCATTCCCGCTCCGGAGGCCGCTTGCCGATCATAGCGAACTGCCATATCAAAACGCCGGAGCAGGCCGCTGAAGCCCTGGAAAGCGGAGCCTCCCTGATCGAAGTCCGCATGGGGCTGGTCCGGAAAGGCCCCAGGCTCGTCGAACAGATACTCAAACACTTATCAGACAAGAACAAATGACGGTTCAGGACAGAATAGCTTCCCTGCTTTCCGCTACCGGAGCGACCCTTAGCGCAGCAGAGTCATGCACCGGGGGCAGGATATCCCACCTGCTCACCACGGTTTCCGGCTCCTCCCGATGGTATCTTGGTTCCGTGACGTCATATGCGGCATCTGTCAAGGAAAAAGTCCTGGGCGTAAAAGCGGAAACCATCTCGACATTCGGAATAGTGAGTTCGGAAGTGGCGGCCGCCATGGCCGAGGGCGTTCGTTCCCTGACCGGCAGTACATTCGCCGTGGCCACTACGGGCCTGGCGGAAGGAAACAATGACCGTTATCCCGAGGGTACCGTATGGATCGGCGTCACCGGTCCGCTTGGTACACGCACGCTTTTATACCAGTATAATAACGGCAGAAAGGCCAATATCAGACGTTTTTCGATCCGGGCTCTGCATTTTTTGGCGGAGTATATTGCCAATTGTCCATCTGATTGTAAATCAAGTAAAGAAACATAATTGTAATGAATCATAACATTTTTGTTATCGCGCTATTATCCCTGTTTTTGGCTCCATTTCTGACCTGTTGCGTGCAGAAAATCGGCCCCGACGACCCTGCCGGCCGCAACATCTCCGTCGGACCTTCCCCCGATGGCGATATGACGTTGCAACTGGTATGCAATTCCAATGTCAAAGACTACGTCCGGGTCTTTTACCACTATCGCAGCCAAAAGGGAATCCACGGCAAGGGCAATTTCGACAACAGGGATACAGTCAATATCGCCTGGGTGCCCGGTGACGGTCAGGTCCAGCTTGCTTTCCGGGCCGTCAAGCTCCGCAACACCGTTCTTCCCAACGTTTTCTCCCGTGACGAAGGAGTGACGTTCAATGTTGTCGCCACGCTCCGTACGCCCACCGACGGAACCAGCGTAAACTGGTCCGGGATGTATGAAGTTCCCCTTTCCAATTCATCACAGTTCTGGAACCGCACGGTTACGGCCATCAACGACGGACTTGTAGGGCAGACTCCCGGTACCGGCACTACCAGATACCTCAACTTCATGATCGGGGAGGACAAGTATGGAGCATACGGCATCACTCTTGCCTGGAAAAACGGCAACCTCTTCGAAAACGACTGAAACCATGAGCATACAGAACAAACAGATTGAAGATTTGGTCCGTCGGCGCGCCGCCGCACGTATGGGCGGAGGCCAGAAGCGTATCGACGCCCAGCATGAGAAAGGAAAACTGACGGCAAGGGAAAGGCTTGCGCTCCTGCTTGACGAGGGCAGTTTCGAAGAGTTCGACATGTTCGTCCAGCATCGTTGCACCAATTTCGGTATGGACGCCAGCCATATTGACGGCGACGGCGTAGTGACCGGTCAGGGCACCGTCGACGGCAGGCTCGTATTCGTTTATGCACAGGATTTTACTGTGAACGGAGGCTCCCTCAGCAAAACCATGTCGGAAAAGATATGCAAGGTCATGGACACCGCCCTCAAAGTAGGTGCGCCTGTAATAGGCCTGAATGATTCCGGCGGCGCCCGCATCCAGGAGGGAATCGACGCGCTGGCGGGATATGCGGAAATTTTCGAGCGCAACATCCTCTGCAGCGGCGTCATACCCCAGATAAGCCTGATAATGGGTCCCTGCGCAGGCGGAGCCGTGTATTCCCCTGCCCTTACGGATTTCACCCTTATGGTTGACAAGACCAGCTACATGTTCCTTACGGGGCCGGCGGTTGTAAAGTCTGTAACCGGAGAGGTTGTAAGCCAGGAAGAACTCGGCGGCTCAAGAGTACATGCTTCCAAGTCCGGAGTCGCACACTTTACCGCTGAAACAGAAGAGGAAGCGATAGAGCGTATAAAGCTTTTGTTGAGCTTCCTTCCGCAGAACAACCTTGGCACTTCCCCACTCAAACCAACCTCCGATCCCGTCAATCGTACGGATGATTCGCTCAACTCCATCATACCGGACAATCCAAACAAAGCATACGACATGTATGCCGTAATCCGCTCAGTCGTGGACGACGGAGAGTTCTTCGAGGTCCACAGGGATTTTGCCCGTAATATTGTAGTAGGTTTCGCTCACGTGGGAGGCCGCAGCGTCGGCGTCGTCGCCAATCAGCCAGGAGTGCTGGCCGGCGTGCTCGACATCAATGCCAGCCGCAAGGCAGCGCGTTTCGTGCGTTTCTGCGACGCGTTCAACATTCCCCTGCTGACCCTGGTCGACGTCCCCGGTTTCCTGTGCGGCACCCAGCAGGAATATGGCGCCGTCATCACCAATGGAGCAAAGCTTCTTTATGCCTACGGCGAGGCCACAGTCCCCAAGGTTACCGTCACCCTTCGCAAGAGCTACGGCGGAGCACATATCGTCATGAGCTGCAAGCAGTTGCGCGGTGATATCAATTACGCATGGCCTTCGGCCAACATCGCGGTGATGGGCGCCGACGGTGCAGTCGGAGTGTTATACGGCAAGGAAATCAAGGCCGAGGAGAATCCGGAGAAGCAGGCTGCACTCATCGAACAGAAAAAGCAGGAATACAACGACCTTTTCTGCAATCCATACCAGGCCGCCCAGAAGGGATATATAGAGGATGTAATCGAGCCCCGCAACACCCGTTTCCGTGTTATACGGGCATTCGAGGTACTTGAAGGAAAACGTCAGGACATCCCTGCCAAGAAACACGATAATATACCGTTATGATTTTGCTTCAGGCTTTACATCAGGGCTCTGCCAGGATGCAGGAGATTGACCCCCACGGCTGGACGCTGTCCATTGTGGCGGTAGCCGTCGTATTCGGCGCCCTGGTAATACTCTTCCTGCTGTATTCCCTGTCGGGCGCCATCTTTACCGGCCGTTTCAAGCGCGGAGGCAAGCGCACTCCCGATGAACCCACGGCGGCAGCCATAGCGCTCGCCCTGCACGAGTATACCTCCTCCGGAGACGAGGCCGCTGCCATTGCAGCCGCCCTTCATCTCTACCTGTCGGAATCGGTCCACGACATCGAGCCCGGCATCATCACCATTCGTCGCGACATCCCCTCCAGCTGGGGAGACAAATCACTTAACCTCAGAAAGAAACCATTCGTCAAATGAAAAGTTATAAATTCACCGTCAACGGAAAAGAATACGCGGTTGACGTTCTTGGAATAGAGGGCCGCATCGCATCGCTCAATGTCAACGGCGTGCCGTACAGCGTAGAGCTCTCGGAAGATGTTTCCCAGACTGTCGCAGCACCTGCAGCCCAGCCTGTGGCTCCCGCCGCAGTTCCTGCCCCTGCAGCAGCTGCAGCTCCCGTTGCTGCCGTACCTGCCGGCGCCGTCTCTTCCGTCGTCAAGTCTCCCCTGCCTGGCGTCATCATCAGCGTCGATGTCAAGGAAGGGCAGGCTGTCAAAAAGGGCCAGAAGGTCGCCGTCCTTGAAGCGATGAAGATGGAGAACGAAATCCAGGCCGACGCCGACGGAACGGTGGCAGCCATCCTCGTACACAAGGGCGACTCCGTGCTGGAAGGCGCAGAGCTTATCAAGATATCATAAATGGAGCAGGTATTCGACTCGCTCGCCCAGTTCTGGCAGTTCACCGGATTCGCCAATTGCACCTGGCAGCATCTGGTGATGCTCGTCGTCGGCCTGATATTCATCACGCTCGGCATCGTGAAGGAGTGGGAGCCGCTGCTGCTGGTTCCAATCGGATTCGGCATCATCATCGGAAACATTCCCATTTTCCAGGGACTCAACATCGGCATATACGAACAGGGCTCAGTGCTCAACATCCTGTATCAGGGTGTGCGTCAGGGCTGGTATCCCCCGCTGATATTCCTTGGTATCGGGGCAATGACCGACTTCTCCGCCCTGATATCCCAGCCGCGCCTCATGCTCATCGGCGCCGCCGCACAGATGGGCATTTTCGGTGCGTATCTCCTTGCCCTGGCCGTCGGGTTTGCCCCTAACGAGGCCGGAGCGATAGGCATAATCGGCGGTGCTGACGGCCCTACGGCCATATTCCTCAGCTCCAAGCTCGCCCCCGAGCTTCTGGGCGCCATTGCCGTGAGCGCGTATTCCTATATGGCATTAGTCCCGGTCATCCAGAAGCCCATCATGAAGCTGCTGACCACGAAGAAGGAACGCCTCATCGAGATGCCCAAGCCCCGCGAGGTCAGCCAGAAAGAGAAGATAATCTTCCCTATCGTAGGATTCATCTGCACTGCCTTCATCGTCCCCTCCGGCCTGCCGCTGCTGGGAATGCTCTTCTTCGGCAACCTCCTCAAGGAGTCCGGAGTAACCCGCAGGCTGGCAAGTACGGCAGCCGGTCCCATGATCGACGTCGTCACGATGCTCATAGGTCTCACCGTGGGCGCATCCACCCAGGCGGACCAGTTCCTTACCGGCAACTCCATCAAGATCTTCGTCCTCGGACTTCTCTCGTTCATCATCGCGACAACCTGCGGTGTCCTGTTCGTCAAGATCTGGAACCTCTTCCTGAAGCCGGGACGCAAGATCAATCCGCTTATCGGCAACGCAGGAGTTTCAGCAGTTCCCGACAGCGCAAGGGTTTCCGAGGTCGCCGGCCGCGAGGCCAACCCCGACAACCATCTTCTCATGCACGCCATGGCCCCCAACGTGGCCGGAGTCATCGGTTCCGCCGTGGCGGCCGGTATATTGCTTGGATTCTTAGGATAAAAAAGTACACACATAATTATGCAGAACAAACTACAGGAACTTACCGACCAGCTTTACAATCAAGGTCTTGCGAAAGGCCGGGAGGAAGGTGACCGGATTCTTGCCGAGGCCCGAGCACAGGCGGAGACCATAATCGCCGACGCCCGCTCAAAGGCGGACGGCATTGTCGCCGGAGCTGAACAGTCTGCCCGGGAGATTAAAGAAAAAGCCGAGGCTGACGTCCGTATGGCTTCCGCCCAGGCTCTCCAGGCCACTCGCTCCGACATCGAGAATCTGATTCTCGCAAAGCTTTCGTCCCAAAGCGCCACGTCCGACCCTGAATTCCTGAAAACAATCATCCTCAAGGTTGCAGAGCGTTTCTCCGCGACAGAAGGCGCCGACATATCGCTTGTGCTTCCCGAGTCCCTCAAGAGCCAGCTGGAACCCTGGGTGGCTTCCAGCCTGTCCAAAGAGCTGGGCTCCCCGGTCCAGGCCACTTTCAGCAAGAAGATCGCCGGAGGATTCACCATCGGACCGAAGGACGGCAGCTACTATGTGAGCATGACGGACAAGACTTTCGACGCACTTATCTGCGAGTATCTGCGCCCCGTTACCCGCAAACTCCTCTTCGGTGAATAATTACGAATACATAATCGCATGCCTTCCCGTCCCTGAGGCGGCAGGGATCCTTGATGCCGACGGCCTTATCCGGGACATACGCAGCCAGTGCTCCCCTGCCGACAACTCGCTCATAAGCCTGCTTGCCGACAGCTTCGACTCCAGTAACCTGACGGCGGAGCTGTATAACACGGCGCTGGCGAGCAGAAACGCCTTCATACGTGAGTACTTCCTCTGGGACCTGCGTGTCCGCAACACCAAGACCGAGTTCCTGAACGCCAGGCTCGGAAGGCCCGGGGACGCCGATGTGATCGACCTTCCCGGAGCTTTGGAATTCGACGAGAAGCCCCAGGTGCAGAACCTGCTCGCCGGCTCCGACATCCTGGAGCGCGAGCGAGGACTGGACGACCTTATGTGGAAAAAGGCGGACGAACTTACCCGGCTGCACGTATTCGACATGGATGTAATACTTGCGTTCATCGCAAAGATCAAGATAACCGACCGATGGAACAGGCTGGATCCCCAGACCGGGAGGGCAATGTTCCGCACGCTGGTGGAAGAAATAAGACAAACAAGAGACTGATATATTTATGGCAACAACCGGCATAGTTACTGGAATAGTTTCCAATCTGGTTACAGTCAAGGTCGACGGCCCCGTCGGCGAGAACGAGCTTTGCCACATAAATCTGGGTGGCACCCTTCTGCTTGCCGAGGTCATCAAAGTGACCGGAGACAAAGCCTCGGTGCAGGTTTTCGAAAGCACGCGTGGCCTTCGTAACGGAGACAGCGTGGAATTCCTCGGCAGGATGCTCGAGGCAAGCCTCGGCCCCGGCCTGCTTTCCGGCATATACGACGGCCTGCAGAACGACCTCACCACGATGGAAGGCGTATTCCTCAAAAGAGGAGAATACACCGATCCTCTTGACCACGAAAAGCTCTGGGAGTACAAGCCCCTGGCATCCGTCGGCGATACCGTCCGTGCGGCAGACTGGCTTGGAGAGGTTAAGGAGGACTGGCTGCCCCACAAGATAATGGTCCCCTTCCGTCTTGAGGGAGAATACAAGGTCAAGGAACTTGCCCCTGCGGGCAGCTACAACATCGACAAGGTGATCGCCACGCTCACCTCCGAAGACGGCGAGGACATTCCCGTCACCATGGTCCAAAAGTGGCCTGTCAAGGTTGCCGTACGCGGTTACAGGGAAAAGCCCCGCCCGTCCAAGATAATGGAGACCGGCGTCCGTATAATCGACACCTTCAACCCTATCGCCGAGGGCGGCACTGGATTCATTCCCGGTCCGTTCGGTTGCGGCAAGACGGTCCTTCAGCACGCAATTGCCAAGCAGGGTGAGGCCGACATTGTAGTGATGGCAGCCTGCGGCGAGCGTGCCAACGAGGTCGTGGAAATCTTTACCGAATACCCCGAACTCATCGACCCGCATACAGGCCGCAAGCTCATGGAGCGTACTGTAATCATCTGCAATACCTCCAACATGCCGGTCGCGGCCCGCGAGGCTTCCGTTTATACGGCAATGACCATTTGCGAGTATTACCGCGCAATGGGATACCGCTGCCTGCTGCTTGCCGATTCCACTTCCCGCTGGGCGCAGGCCCTTCGCGAGATGTCCAACCGTATGGAGGAGCTCCCCGGACAGGACGCCTTCCCGGTGGACCTTTCGGCCATCATTTCCAATTTCTATTCCCGCGCCGGGCAGGTTGTCCTGAACAACGGCCAGAGGGGTGCCGTTACGTTTATCGGTACCGTCTCCCCTGCCGGCGGCAACCTCAAGGAGCCCGTCACGGAGAGCACCAAGAAGGCGGCCCGATGCTTCTATGCCCTCGAGCAGAACCGTGCCGACCAGAAGCGCTACCCTGCAGTCAATCCCGTTGATTCTTATTCCAAGTATCTGGAATATCCTGAGATACAGGAGTCACTTGAAGAAACGATTGAGAAAGGTTGGGTGAGCCGCGTGCTCAAGGCCAAGAACTATGTACGCCGCGGCAAGGAGATGGCGGAACAGATAAACATCCTCGGCGACGACGGCGTTCCCATGAGCTATCACGAGGCATTCTGGAAGAGCGAGCTCATCGACTTCGCCTTCCTCCAGCAGGACGCTTTCGACCCTATCGACGCAGTCTGCCCCGTAGAGCGCCAGAAGTATATGCTCGACCTCATCCTCGGCATCTGCGACCGCGAATTCAGTTTCGACGATTACGAAAAATGCCGCGAATGGTTCAAGGAACTCATCAACATGATGCGTCAGATGAACTATTCCCCTTACCAGTCGGAGCAGTTCGACTTTTACCGCCGCAACATAGACAAACTTCTCAGCGATTATGGCAACTAAAGCATATCAACGCACTTATACGAAACTCCACGCCATCACAAAGGCTACAGTTTCCCTGGACGCCAAGGGCGTGGCCAATGACGAACTGGCGTCCGTAGGCGGCAAGCTTGCCCAGGTGGTCAAGACCAGCGGAGACCGCGTCACGCTCCAGGTTTTCTCCGGAACCGAGGGCGTCCCCACGAACGCGGAGGTTTCCTTCTTCGGCGCTCCCCCGACGCTCAAGGTCGGCGACCAGCTTGCGGGCCGTTTCTTCAACGCCTACGGCAAGCCCATCGACGGCGGACCGGAGGTTGAAGGCGACGAAAGAGAGGCCGGCGGACCATCCGTCAACCCCTACAAGCGCCGTCAGCCCAGCGAGCTCATCCCCACCGGTATTGCCGGCATTGACCTTAACAACACCCTGGTTTCCGGCCAGAAGATTCCGTTCTTCGCCGACCCTGACCAGCCGTACAACAAGGTTATGGCAGATGTTGCGTTGCGTGCGGACGTAGATAAGATCATCCTGGGAGGAATGGGGCTTTCCAATGACGATTATCTCTTCTTCCGTCATGCTTTCGAGAGCGCCGGCGCGCTGGACCGCATCGTCTCCTTCGTCAATACTACCGAAGAACCGCCGGTGGAGCGTCTGCTGATTCCCGATATGGCGCTTACGGCCGCCGAATACTTCGCGGTGGACAAGAACGAAAAGGTGCTTGTACTGCTGACCGACATGACGCTTTATGCGGACGCGCTTTCCATCGTGTCCAACCGTATGGACCAGATTCCGTCCAAGGACGCAATGCCTGGTTCCCTTTATTCCGACCTTGCAAAGATCTACGAAAAGGCTGTTCAGCTGCCCGACGGCGGTTCGATTACGATCATTGCGGTGACTACCCTGAACGACGGGGACATCACCCACGCCATTCCTGACAACACGGGATACATTACCGAAGGCCAGATATTCCTTCGGGCAGATTCCGATTCCGGCAAGGTCATCGTCGATCCTTTCCGCAGCCTGAGTCGTCTCAAGCAGCTGGTTCAGGGCAAGAAGACCCGCGAGGACCACAGCCAGGTAATGAACGCCGGCGTGCGCCTGTACGCCGACGCCCAGAACGCCAAGACCAAGCTGCAGAACGGCTTCGACCTGTCCGACTACGACCTCCGCTGCCTGGATTATGCGAAGGACTATGCCACTCAGATCCTCAGCATCGACGTGAACATCACCATCACCGAGATGCTCGATACCGCCTGGCGGCTTTTTGCAAAGTACTTCTCCCCCGCCGAGACCGGAATCAAACAGGCTTTGGTAGATAAATATTGGTCCCAATAGATTTCTCCACTCGCTTCGCCCGGTAGAAATGACAAATAAGGAGGTTCCTCCTGTCATTTCGAGCGAAGTCGGGAAATCCCCAAGCAATGGCAATCAAGTTCCAATATAACAAGACGTCCCTGACGAACCTCGGCAAGCAGCTGAAGGTGCGCCAGAACGCCCTCCCTACCCTCAAGAACAAGGAGTCGGCGTTGCGCGTGAGCGTGGTGGCGGCAAAAAACGAAGCTCAGGCTCAGGCGGATGCGCTGGAGAACAAGCTCCGTGAGTACGACTATCTCGCTGCTCTCTGGAACGAGTTCGACCCGGGGCTGATCAGCATACGCGAAGTCAAGCTCAAGACTGTCAAGATTGCCGGAGTCAAGGCTCCCGCGCTCGACGGTATAGACTTCGAACTCAAGCCTTTCAACGCATTTGCCAAGCCTGCCTGGTATGCCGACGGAGTGCGCATCCTGCAGGAGCTAAGCACCCTCGGCATAGAATCCGAGGTGAGTGAAGAAAGGCGCCGCATCCTTGAATTCAACCGCAAGAAGACCACTCAAAAGGTCAACCTGTACGAAAAGGTGCAGATTCCCGGGTATCAGGAGGCGATACGCAAGATCAAACGATACATGGAGGACGAGGAGAACCTTTCCAAGGCTTCGTCCAAGATAGTCAAGAACCGCCACGCTGCAGCGGAAGAGGAGGAAGAGCTATGATCGAGAAGATGACCCGTTACGACTTCATCCTGCTCAGCGGGAACCGGGATTCCTTCCTGGAGTCCCTGGGCAAGCTGGGCGTGATGGACGTCACGCGTTCCTCCAGGCCTGTTGACGAAAGGTCCGCGGCTATGCTTTCGGAAATCGAGTCTGTCAGCGGTGAGATCTCGCGCATAGAGAAGGGCAAGGATGCACATCTGAGCGAGTTGGAGGCCGATTTGAGCTCATTGCATAAAGAGGCCGACAGTTGTGCCGGATGGGGCGAATACGACCGCGGCAAACTGGATTCCCTCGGCATCCCCGTACGATTCTACTGCGTCCCGGAGAAAAAGTATGATGACTCCTGGGCCGATGCCTTTGCCATTCAGGAAGTCGAGAGGGATAAAGGCAAGGTGTGGTTCGTCGCATTTGGCGAGGCCGACATCCCTGCCGAACCTCTGCCTGCGCCGGCAAGAAGCATTGGCGAAGTGCAGGAGAGCATAGCTTCCAAAGAGGCAGAGATCGAGGCGTATAAAAACGAACTTGAAGGGTTGAAAGATACCCTTCCGGAATTGCAAGACAGGTTGACCGGACTTCGCCGCGAAATGGGGCTGTACCTTGCTTCCGTAGGCGGAGAATCTGCGGCTGACGGCGGCCTCACGGTGTTCGAGGGTTTTGCCCCTTCGGGCGAGGATGAGCGCCTTGCCAAGGCTTTCGACGAGCTGGACTGCGTTTGGTTCTCATCTAAAGCAAGCATCGAAGACAATCCTCCTATTAAGCTAAAGAACAATAAATTTGTAAAGCAGTTCGAGGTGCTTACCGATATGTATGGCAGGCCGGATTACAACGAGTTCGACCCTACGCCTTACATTTCCATTTTCTTCCTGCTCTTCTTTGCGATGTGCATGGGCGATGCGGGATATGGCATTCTGCTGATTATTCTGGGCATGCTCCTTCGCAAGGTGCAGAACTTCAAGTCCCTTGCACCCCTTGTTACCATTCTCGGTGTAGGCACTTTCATTATCGGCATCGTGATGCATACCTTCTTCGGGTATGATATCTCCACTCTGACGTGGCTTCCTTCGCCCATCAAAGCGGTGATGATTACCGGGACGATTGCCGGGTTTGAGGCGCAGATGGTTCTGTCCATTATAATCGGTATTGTGCACCTGTGCCTTGCGATGATTGTCAAGACCGTCTATGCCACGCGCAACAAGGGATTTCTGGGTTCGCTGGGCGTCTGGGGTTGGACGGTGCTCATAGTCGGCGGAGTCGTTCTTGGCGTATTGGCTCTGTTCAGCCTTGTCCCGGGTCCGATTCTCAAATGGATAGTCATCGGTCTTGGCGTTCTTTCCGCTCTCGGTATTTTCCTCTTCAACGATATCCACCGGAGTCCTTTGAAGAATGTCGGCTCCGGCCTCTGGGAGACCTACAATACGGTTACCGGCCTGCTTGGAGACGTCCTCAGCTACCTGCGTCTGTACGCCCTCGGTCTCGCCGGCGGCATGCTCGGCAAGGCGTTTAACGATATCGCCGCCATGACCCTGGGCGACGGCTCCATCGGCCCCGGCTGGCTTGCTTTTGTAGTTATTCTCGTAATAGGTCATGCCCTCAATTTTGCAATGTGCTGCCTCGGTGCCTTCGTGCATCCGCTCAGGCTCAACTTCCTGGAGTTCTTCAAGAATTCCGGGTATGATGGCAAGGGCCGTAAATATGATCCTCTCGTCTAATACTTAAAAATCTTTGATATGAACGAAATTCTTGGTTATCTCGGACTCGGGCTGATGCTCAGCCTCGCAGGCATCGGCAGTGCCTTCGGCACGACAATAGCCGGCAACGCCGCTGAAGGCGCTCTCAAGAAGGCGCCGGAGAAATCCAGCAGCTATCTTATCCTTTCCGCCCTCCCCGCCACTCAGGGTATCTACGGCTTCGTAGGATTCTTCATGTGGCTGCTCGTTTACAAGTTCGACTTCGCCGCCAACGGTCCCCTGCTCTTCGGCGTCGGGCTAGGTGTCGGCCTCGTCTGCCTGTTCTCCGCCATCCGTCAGGGCCAGGTCTGCGCCAACGGCATCATCGGCATCAGCCAGGGCCACGACGTCCAGACCAACACCCTCATCTACGCCGCCCTCCCGGAATTCTACGCCATCCTCGGCCTCGTCGGCGCCCTGATGCTGGTGCTGGCGCTGTAGGCTTTTGCGGTCGGCGCACGACTCCGCGCCGACTCCGTGAGCATACCGCACTTAATCGGGAACAAAAGCAGCCTCCAGCGTTCCAAATTGACAATTTTTCTGCCGTTTTGGAACAAAAGTGGCTGCTTTTGTTCCCGAATACTCTATCTTCATACGCTCCTTCCGCCGGAGAAGGGGCTGCGCTCCGCATGGTATGAAGTTTCCTCCAGTCCTGGTACTGTGTCCGGAAACCCTCCGCTTCGCTCCGCCCCTCCCACTTGATGCTGGAGCGGCTGTCAAACTGGTTTGCCAGCCGCACCGTCAACCAAGCGGGCCCCTCCCGTTCATGGCCACGGGCGGCCAAAGGTTTCCGGACACAGTACCAGGACTTCCGAAACAGCAACCTGCATCCGCTTGACCAGCCCCTTCTCCGGCTCCCGGTGGTTCCACGCTGTCATTTCGAGCGAACGTAGCGAGTCGAGACCCGAGCTTGCGAGAGATGGCACCTTCAGGTGGCAAAATCCCCTCGCAGACGCCCCTTCTCCGGCTGCCGGTAGTTCGCGAGGACGAGGTAGAGGGTGCTACGTTGTCTTCGCATGCAGAATTCAGGCAGAACAGAGGCAAAACTGCTTGCGAGGACGATGTGAAAGATCCTACGTTATCTTCGCAGATAGTAGTCTTTTCAAAAGAATATTTTTAAAGGCCAACCGGCTCTTAAAATATTCGCAAAATCTGCATCCTGCTGTTGCCGTAGCGTTTTTCTTTTCATAGCTTTGCGGAAAACGATATTGCTATGAAAAACACTCTCACAACGGAGCAATTCGCTCAGTACGAGGCCATCGTCAACGAGTACGACCGCTATCGCAAACTCTCCCAGGAGGAGAAGGAAGACCTCATCATCCGCATCGCCACAAGCACATACATCGACCTAATGTGCGACTGGGCGTTCAAGCATGTCTTCGGGCACAATGAGAAGAACCTCATGCTGCTCCTCAATGACATCCTCCCGGAGGAGATTGTCCATATCGAGTATGACCCGAACGAGATCGACCTCTGGAAGGGAGATGACAGGAAGGTCATCATGGATGTCCTCTGCCATACCAAAGACGGCAGGAAGATCATCGTGGAGATGCAGCGGGCCGATAAGGAGTTCCTCCGAAACCGGTTGCTGTATTACGGGGCTTCAATGATTCACACCCAGCTGCACAAAGGAGATTCATACGGGAAGTTAATGCCTGTCTATGTGATCTGTTTCATGAACTTCCGCCTCAAGCACGATACTGATAAACTCATCTACCACTACCTTCTCCGCGAGGAGGCCGGGGAACGTTACTCGACACCCAACATCCTAGAGATATTCCTCTGCGAACTCCCCCGCCTGGCAAGCAAGCCGGGCAAGTCCCTCACTCCCGTCGAGGTGTGGTTTGATATTCTGCAAAATATGCGTAATTTTGCAAGCAAACCGGAGATCTACGGAAGCAAATACGACCAGATATTCGAGTCGAGCCTCCAGTCCCCGATTCCCGACAAAGACAAACTTCAATACTTCCGCTCTATGTTCGACGACGACATTCGTTCATACCTCACCGACGAGGATCGGCTGGAGATTTATGCTCAGGCAAAGGCTGAAGGGAAAGCCGAGGGTGAAGCCAAAGGCGCGATAGCTGAGAGGAAACGCATTACCGAAGTCCTGCGTAGCGCCGGAGTAACCGAAGACATTATTGCCAAGATATAATCACGATGTTGTTTGACGACGACGTTCGCTCTTACCTCACCGACGAGGACCGGCAGGAAATAGCCGAAGAGTTCTATGCCAAGGGCATTGAACAGGGAGAGGCCAAGGGCAAAGCAGAAATGGCTATTGCGCTGAAGAATCTTGATGTTCCTGTCGAGCAGATTGCCAAGGCCTCCGGCTTGTCCGTGGAAGAAGTAGAGGCATTGTAAATACCCTCACAATGCGCACCTCCCGCCCGAGAAGGGGCTGCGCTCCGCAGGTTGCTGTTTCTCCATCCTCGGACCTACGGTCCTCGCCCTCCCAGCCTGCGGCTGTAAGACTATTATCCCCCTGCACCCCCAAGGGACTGAGGGAGGTTTCCATCAGACTCCCTCTATCTCCATCAGAATTACTCCGAACGGTCTGCTCTACGCCCACCGGATAAGGCTTTCAGAGTCTATGGGCGGCATCATTATAACCGACGTGAAGCGAGGGTGCTTACGATTCCGAAACAGCAACCTGCATCCGCTTGACCAGCCCCTTCTCCGGCTCCCGGTGCTTCCAATTCCGAAATAGCATCTGGCGGGAGTGGTTGTTAGATTGTTGATGTGTACCAATTTGGTACATTGTTTAAGTTTTCTTATATTTGCGTCAAAATGAATCGTTATGGTAGTTGTCAGCAGTAGAGAATTCAGGGCCAATCAGCGGAAGTACTTTGATTTGGCTCGCATCCATGATGTGGTGATTACTTCCAGGTCTCACGGCAGTTATCGTCTTGTGCCAGTTTCAGAAGATGATACTCTCATCGACAAGGATACCCTTGATGCAAAAATCCGCCAGGGAATAGCCGATTATGAATCCGGCAAAGTGCACAGAATGAATGAAGGAGAAAGCAGCGAGGATTTCCTCGCCCGGATGATTAATGAGGTTTGAAATGTACACAATTGTTAGACGAACTCCGGGAGCATCCGCGAACTGGTACGGGCCAAGTTGAACCACTCAAAGGCTATGACGGTTCAGTTTACTCCCGCCGGATAACCAAAGAACACCGTCTTGTGTATAGAATCTACGATGAAGCTGTAGAGGTTTTAGTCATTTCCGCCTTTGGTCATTATTAGGCGAGTCTCCACACGTTATCATTATATAGTCGTCGCAGAGGATATTAACTCTGATGACGCTGTGCCGAACTCTTGAGTCCTGGCATTTGACCGGGAACATAAATAGCCCCTTTTGTTCCAAAACTGCAGAATAGCTGTCAATCTGGAACGCTAAAGGCATTTTTTGTTCCCCCAAAAAGCTTCGAATGACGCAACTCCCGCCGGAGAAGGGATCTAGCTCCTGCTACAAAAATGCTTCGCCTTCGCTCGCATTTTCAAAGTCGCCCGATCCCTTCCCCGGCTCACGGTGCTTCCGATTTCCGGAAACAGCCGCCTGTCGTCGCTTGACCAGCCCATCTCCTGTTTACGGTATCTTTAATTGAGTTTTTTGTGGAATAGAAATAGTTACTTATTAAGACACTATTGGAGTTCTACGCAAATGACACGGAATGCTCTGTTTGTCTGTCCATCGCTCTCCTTTGCTTTTGCGGCGCGAATCACACTTGCTCCAGGTATTGTGGGCAGATTGCCAATAGCTCTTCCTTTTGAATTCAGTAAAGACTTGGTTATCGCATTCTCTTTTTGTGAAATAAGGATTGCTATACGATATATAGAACTGGGGAGGGCATTAAGCTTCTTCAAATCAGAGTATACGCTTCCGTTTGAATCTGTTGATAATTTGAATTCCATTGCGCAAACACAAGAGTTCGTAGCTTTGTCAACAATTGCAATATCCATTCGATCCGTTCTATTCCCACCTAGGATTCTTCTATAACCATATTCTTGCTGAATGCGATAAGAACTGTTATCTATATGGCAATTTAGTATGCCAATTGCAATATCAACTGCCACAGCTTCCATAACGGAATGTCCAGCATAGCATTCCCATCTGTAGCCCAACCAATATGCCATGCCTTGAAGCATATGTTCAATAGCATTAAATAGAGTAGGATTTGTCCTTAGTTTCATATCTGTATCACAAAGAACGATTGACCGGTAATACTCTCTGCTCTATCAGCAGTTTACATTAATTGAAATACTCTTCGAAACTTTAGAATTGGCATTCTTTGACGTGTTAAATACTCTTTGTTCGTAGCTATTTGCGACCCGACATACTCGAGTATATCGATAGTAATTATGACAATTAACCAAAAGGGGGATGATAATGGATAGTATTCCACCAATTATTACTATCCAACGTTGCCAAGTCGGCGCGGATTTGAAGATGATAAAACAGGAGAATAATGCAAACAACACAAGAGCAATTAAGAAAAAATGATAAAAGCAACCATATACACCTAAAAGATAATCACAATAGCTTTTACCTCTTCCATTTCCACAAATAATCGAATACTCATCATCAGGATTACTTGCGCATGCAACAACATGATCTCTACGACGACCATATCCCATTATTGAAGAAAGGCCGGAAAGAAAAGATAATGCTGTCATTACCAAAATGGTCATAAAAAGCAATTTGCCTGATTCGAAATAATCCTTACATAAGCTATATGGGTATTCACTCAAATACAGACCGATAGTTACAATAAAACCACCAATCATAGTAATATGGCTACTCATTACCTGATTGTTATTCTCTGAGAACTGTTTGTTTATGTCGTTTTGTTGTTTCATATCATTGTTGAATTAATCAATAATAAACGAAATGGGAAAACGCTAGTCTGATACTGGACGGACAGAGTTCCCACTGCAGCGGTAGTCGCTGGGCCGGTAGACATTGTCAGAATCGAAGGAGACCTTCCGCGCATAGCCAGCGCCGCTCGAGAGGGACGAAGACCAGTAGTCGGCGCTGGACCCCGGATAGTCGAGGCGGGAGGACCACCGGGAGCCTGCGGCGGGAAGGAAGATGCTGTTGCTGTTTGTCTTGCTGGTGACGAGGCGGCCGTTTACACCATTCTGGGTCGTCCACATCCAGGTGCAATTGTTCACTAACTCCGTCCACTCAGCATCAGTCGGCATTCGCCAACTGCCGCCCCAATTGACGTGGGCAGCGTCGTCATTAAGGTCCAGAGTGGTTTTGTTATCCATCGGCTCGGTACTATCCCAATATGAACTTATCGTACAATACTTCGTCAGCTTGTTGGAATCTCCGTTGCACCATTTGTACGTTGAGTAAACATAGCTTTCTTTTGGCTGAGTCTCGCCCCAGGCGAAGTACGCGCCGTAGTCCTCTGGCTTTGCGGCCCCAACGTTACATGAGGCCCACTTCAATCCTGAAGGGAGACCAAGGTCCACGGCCTCCACTGAAGAGGGCATAGACAAATCCTTTTTGACCGTAACCATACAAGCAGCAGTTATAGAAGCATCTGCAGAGTATACAATAATGGTAGCTTTGCCAGTAGATACTCCGATTACATTGCCGTTGGCGTCGACCGTGGCGATTGATTCGTCGGAAGAAGACCATGTTACGTTCTTGTAGGTGGCGTTAGCTGGTTGCACGGAGGCTGACAGGGGTGCTGCCGTCCCAACACCCAATTCAAGCTCAGTGGTAACGTCAATTCTTGCCACGGGAACTATAGCGCCATAGACTGGACGGATAGGTAGCCCTTTGTAGCGGAAGTAGACGGACTTGTTGACATCATTGGACCTGAAGTAGGTGTACCACGCGTCGTTCTGGACCTCCGTTTGGAGGGATGAAGACCAGAAGTAGCCGATGGACCCCGCATCGTAGAGTGAAGAACCGTTCTTCATACCATTGGCCGGAAGGAAAATTGAGTTGGCAGTATAACCAGACTTGCGGCTGGTGACCTTGTAACCAGGGACACCGTTTATTTTCGTCCAGGTCCAGGTACAGTTGCTTCTGTTCATCAGCTCGGCGACCTCCTCCTTTGTCGGCATGCGCCAGTTGTCTTTCCATGCCGCATGAGCGGCATCGTCCGCCAGGTCAAGGACAGTTTTATGATCAATTGTGCCGTATGCGGAGTCAAGGACATATTTGGAGAATGGCCCGTCAGAGCCGGTTCCCAACTCAAACTTGTAAGTTGACCAATCATAATCCCATTTTGGCGTAGTTTCACCCCATCCGAAATACTCGCCGTAGTCCTCAGGCTTAATAGCTCCGATGTTCATAGTAGCCCACTTGAGACCGGAAGGAAGGCCGAGGTCTACGGCTTCCACAGTAGCGGGCATAGACAGATCTAAATGAACCTTGACCAAACATGCAGCACTTACGTTGCTGCCATCAGTCGTCAAAGCCGATATCTTTGTTGTGCCCGCAGATACAGCGGTCACTTTACCTTCCGAATCAACAATTGCAATCGAAGAGTCTGAAGACTCCCAATTAAGGTCCTTTATCGTGTACTCGGAAGGAAGAATGGTCGCATTCAAAGTGACAGGATTACCGCCAATATACATTTCCAACTTGGTTTTATCCAAAGTAACAGATTGGGCGAGCTGATACACTGTAACCTCACATGCAGCCGTTGTGGCAGTATCGGCAGAATACACCGTAATCGTAGCATGGCCTATAGAAACGGCCGTTACCTTACCGTGATTAGTGACTGTGGCTATTGATTCGTCGGAAGAAGCCCAGGTAATGCCTTTGTAGGTAGCGTTGCTTGGAGATATAGTTGCGGACAGGGTTGCAGATCTGCCGGCAATCAGATCAAGCGTTTCAGGTATCGTGATGCTTGAAACAGGAACTACTGCACTCTGTACCGGCCTGATGCCAAGGCCGAAATAGCGGTAGCAGTTGTCGCTGTTTTTGCTGGACGAATTGAATAACGGCGAAATGGCATAATAAGGATAATCTCCCGATATGGATGAAGTCCAGTAGTTGCCTGCGGTGCCGCCATCGGAGAGTGAGGACCCGCTCTTCATACCATTGGCCGGAAGGAAAATGGAGTTGGCAGTATAACCAGACTTGCGGCTGGTGACCTTGTAGCCTGGAACGCCGTTCTTGGTGGTCCAGGTCCAGGTGCAGTTGCTGGTGTTCATCAGCTCGGCAACCTCTTCCTTTGTCGGCATGCGCCAATCTTCGCCCCAGGCGGCGTGTGCGGCATCGTCCGTAAGGTCAAGGACGGTTTTGTGATCGACGGTACCGTACGTCGGATCCAGCACATATTTGGAGAACGGGCCGTTCTTGCTTGTGCCGTAGCTGTAACCCGCCCATTTGTATTCACCCTTCGGAGCCGTTTCGCCCCAGGCGAAGTAGTCGCCGTATTCCTCGGGCTTGGTGGCGCCGACATTGAAGCTTGCCCATTTGACGCTAAGGCCGAGGTCAATTGCCGTTGGAGGTGCGCTGGCTATCCAATCCTCGACGCTCCCGAGGTTGAGCACCTTTACAGAGCCGCTGCCGGAGACTGTGTTGATGGGACCGCCTGCCTTTTTGGAGAAAATCAGGGAGTTGTCGGCGTCGTAGCAATCGACCGTAATACCACCTGCGAAACTAACAGGGAGGACGGCAAAATAGAAGTCAGATGCCTCTCCGTTCGTGGCAACCGTTACCGATGTGCCGCTGGCGGATGCTGCCTCGGTTGTAAGGGCGCCGCCGGAGTAAGTGATCTTCAAATAGCCGTCTGAGCCGCCGGTGATGACCTCGTTGTTATTGCCGCGGAAGACCACTTTGTGAACGGAAGCTGACGAAGTGAACTTCATGACGGCTGCTGCATTGTGAAACTGTAGTTCCGGATTCTCGATGTCGTCGGAGAATGCGGCGCAGACGTGAGCTTCGGCAAATGAGGTGAAGCGCTGGGCGTTCTTTACGGGAGACGTCACATACATTATGTTTTCCGTGCTGGAGCTGCTAAGCTGGGCGGCGCCATATACGGCGTTGATGAACTCGTCAGTGCGTCCGCGGGGTATTTCTACCCAGGCGCCGCTGCCGTCTGTATTTACAGTCGCACTGGAGGCCGACGACTGGCCGGAATAGGTGTAATACTTGATTTCGTCACCGTCGTTCCACTTGACCTGGCGTTTGCTGCCGGTGCCGGAGAGGACGGTCTTGGTGGGCTGGTCGATGGACAGTTTGTATTTGCGTGTGAAGTCGGGCATGGACTCATTGCTGATTTCCCGGGCGCAGGAGGCCGCCAGAACGATTGTCGCGGCCGCAACTATATATTTGAACAGATTCTTCATACTGTGCTCTTTTTTATGCTTTAACGGTCCAATCAACATCTTCGTACTCGAAATCGTCGATTCCGGAGCCATAACTGTCACATAGTAATTCTTTCCAGTGTGCTTCGATTTGTTCGCACTCTGGAGTGTAGTATGGAAAAACACTGTCCATTGATATTGCGTTTGCCCCGGAGCCCCACTTTACCGGGAACTATAAACGCAAAAGTGTGGAGCCGCTTTCGCTATATTCCGGCAGAACGTTCTGGACAAACGCAAAACAAGAAGATAGGATCGTACTCCACACTCGTCCGATATGAAGTACGATGAGGCTGAGAAGCCTACCGGCCCATAATCAAAAGACGAGCGGAGTGTTAAACGACCGGTCCCTTGTTTTTAGTTTTGTAAATTGTCCAGATTTACTGCCAAGGACGGCGAAAAACACTTTCGCAATATGTAATGCCATTGGCCAAGAGGCTGCAGGCACTCGCAAATATACAAATTACTGGTGACTATTCAAATCAATCTCACGTTGCCCAATAGAATGAATGAACGTGTTAGTCATCCGGCCGCAGTGACGGGGCTATCATTTCACCATCGCAGGGCTAGCTTTCGCCGGAGACGGGGCTGCGCTCCGCAGGGTATGTAGTTTCCTCCAGTCCTGATACTGTGTCCGGAAACCCTCCGCTTCGCTCCGCCCTTCCCACTTGATGCCGGTGCGGCTGGCAAACCAGTT
>JAFZZW010000061.1 GCA_017615615.1 Bacteroidales bacterium | reverse complement strand
GTTCCAGTCCGCGTCTTTTTCTTCTCGGGATGTAGCGCAGTTGGCTAGCGCACCACGTTCGGGACGTGGGGGTCGTCTGTTCGAGTCAGATCATCCCGACAAAGAGGCCGATCATGCGATCGGCCTCTTTGTCTTAACTATGACCACTTGGGAAAGGATTCCCCAGACCCCTTCGCCGGGCTATGCCAGATATATGCGATCGGCCTCAGCCGCTCTTTTTGTCGGGATGATCTGACGACCGCTGCGCGGTCTTCCTACTATCCCCCTGCACCCCCAGGGGACGGGGGAAAGGATTCCCCCGACGCAGCTGTGCTGCTCCCCTTTCTACATACCGCAGTGCTTTGCTGGCACTGGCCCCAGGAGCCAGGGGAATGATTGAAAAGTGAGCGGCCTCCTTCGATCCTCCGTCACCTGCTGACGGATACGAGGCTCTCTACGGTTTCCGGACGGCCGTCGGTGAAATTGGTGTCGTGGCGGACCATTCCGGTCCCGAGGGTGTACCAGGTGAGGGTTATTCGCTCGCGACGGTGAAGCGGGGCCTTCTCAAGCTTGCGCTCCTGAATGACCAGGCAATCATAGGTGCCGGCGCCGACGGTGATTGTCTCCCGCCGGAGAACGGAGCGTTCCGTATAGTCTACCGTCATCTTCAAACCTGCCCAGGATACCACTGCATGGATATCGGGAAGAACGTCGCCGGGAGCGAGATTCACGGGCAGTACGGAAGAACCTCCGGAGGACTTGAAGTCGAAGGCGGAGAACATCTGCCTGGCTGCCTCTTCTGCAGCCCTGGCAACATCGACCACGACCGTGCCGTCCGCACGCACAAGGACAGTGGAGTTTACGGGTTCCTTAACGGGAGATTTGCCGGTTTTGGAGGTGATTGCCAAAGTGATGTCTATGTCCAGCCCTCCGTCCGGGCGGCGGCTCACGGCGTTGACGGTCTCGGTATGCACCCACCATGGCTTGCCCGTCCCGGCGGCGACACGCTCATAGTGGAGCGTAGTGCCGGACGATGTGCAGAAATAAGACTTAGGCTGCGCCTGGGCAAGAGTCCAGGCAGCAGCCAGCATTATAGCAAGAATAATCCTCCTGAATGGCATCAGGCCTTTACCTTACGCTCGCTCAGATTGAAAATGGTAGCTACAGTAAGGCCGGATACTATATGCCAGATTCCCCACCACGCGGTGATGACGAGCATTCCCCCGTGAGGCGGGAAACCCGCGAAGATGCTGGTTCCGAGCAGCAGCACGAGGCCGAGGCCGGAATTCTGGATGCCGGTCTCTATGGTGAGGGTCCTGCGGTCGCGGAAAGGCAGACGGGTGACGGTTGCAACCGAGAAGCCGAGGGTCAGCGCCAGCAGGTTGTGAATCAGCACCACCACGAAGATGTACTTGATGCACTTGAGGAACGCCTGCATGTTGCCGCTGAAGGAAAGGATTACCATGGCGATGAAGAATACGATGGAAATCCACTGAAGGGGCTTTTTGAGGGCATTCGCCACCTTGGGGAGGAACTGAGAAGTCAGGATACCCAGGGTGAGAGGGATTCCGAGAAGGATGAAAATTGTCTTGAACACATCCCAGAGAGGTATTGCAAGCACGGGGACATCGCCTGCTATATTGCTGGCGGTATGGAGATAGATGTTTCCCCAGAGCCAGAAGTTGAACGGTGTCATGAAAATGGCCAGGGCCGTACTGATTGCCGTGAGGGACACGGAGAGCTCCACATTGGCCTTGCCGAGGGACGACATGAAATTGGAGATGTTGCCTCCGGGGCAAGCGGCTACGAGCACCATTCCCAGACCCATCATGGGCGAAATCCATTTGCCGAAGAGAAGGGCCAGGCCGCAGGTGAACGCCGGCAGCAGCACCAGCTGGCTGCATGCGCCGAGCAGCACCGATTTTGGCTTCTTGAAGACCTCGACGAACATCTTGGGCCGTATTCCGAGGGCGACCCCGAACATAACGAAAGCAAGGACGATATTTATCGTGTTCATTCCACCGGCATTGAGATTGACCTCAATGGCGTCGATGGCGGCTGCTGTTTCAGTTGTCATATGCTTGTTTGATAATGTTATCCACAATAGAAGTATTCATTGACGAGCTTGCCCATGAGTTCCGGATCGCGGCGGGCGGCCTCATGAAGGTCGGTATCGCCGAAGCGGCGCAGGCCTTTGAGGATACCGTCAATCATGCTGGGCTCGAACACGCCGCGGGCCTCATATACTGCACGCTGGCGCTCCAGGCAGTCGGCGGACTCGGCGCAGCATGTAGGAAGGGCGTCCAGGGTGGCAAGGCGGGCTGCATTCTCGGGGCGATGTATGTCGGCGTCGACATACTTGTCCGCCGCAAGCGCCAGGGCCTCCGCCTCGGGCATCTCGAGCCCGTAGCGGGCGGCCACGCACAGTCCCGCCATCAGCTGATAGATATCGGCAGAACAGTCCGGCGAACGCATCTCGAACGTCTGCTTGCTGGTCGTGTCCCTGTCCGTGGAACGCACCTGGGGATTGGCGGCGGAGCACATGTCGGTGCCGCTGGACCAGCCAAGAGGCACGCGTACAAGGGCCGAGCGGTTGCAGTCGCCCCAGCAGACGTTGGTAGGGGCCTCCTGATGAGGTACCAGGCGGAAGTACGACGTGGGATTCTTGTTGCCGAATGCGGTAATGGAAGGCGCCAGGACCATCATCCCGGCTATTGCGCGGCGGGCGGTTTCCGACAGTTTGCCGCCCTCGCCGAGCGTGACGTTGCGGCCGTCCTTCATCAGACGCATGTGTATGTGCATGCCGGAACCTGCCTTGCCGACGGTAATCTTGGGGGCGAAGGAAACGTCGAGGCCCCACTGCCATGCGAGATTGCGGATAACCCACTTGGCAAGGAGCAGCTGGTCTGCTGCGGTATCCAGCGGGCAGGGGAGGAATTCAATCTCGTTCTGCTCATAGACCTTGCCGTCAAGGGTGAAGTTGCCTACCTCGCTGTGGCCGTATTTGATCTGGCCGCCGGTCTTGGCCACATGGTCCATGCAGGCGCGGCGGAAATCGTTCAGTTTGGCGAAAGGCTCGCTCTCGTGGTATCCGCGCTGGTCGGTCGCGGGGAAAAGCGTATCCTCCTCCGTTATGACGTAATACTCGAGTTCCCCCATGGCCTCGAACGTAAGGCCTGTACTTTTGTAAAATTCCTCTCCTGCACGCATGAGTGTGGCGTAAGGGGCGCAGTCGAACGGCTTGCCGCTTTTGGTGAAAAAGCTGCACAGGAAGCACAGGGTGGGTATTTCGGTAAACGGGTCGACGAATGCGGTGCGGTAACGCGGAATCACATAAAGGTCGCTGTTGCCGGCCTCGATGAAGGAAGGGAACAGGCTGGAGCCGTCCACCCTTTCGCCCTCCACGAGGACGGTTTCCGCATACTCGAGCGAGTTGACGGTGAAATTGAGGGTCTTCACCCTGCCGTCCTCCGCGGGGTACATGAAGTCGATCATGCGTATCTGCTTTGCGACGATGAAATCGAGCATGTCCTGGGCCGTGAAGCCTGCGGGGGACTTTTTAAGGTATGAGATTACCTCGTTTGGGTTGAGTTGGAGTTTCTTGTCCATTATGGTTATTCGGATGTGATCAGTTCTTTGAATCTGCGCATCCCGGCCGTGGCGACGTCGTTGATGAAGGTAACGCCGGGGATGTGCCCGCCGAGGGCGGAATCGGGATCGATGAGAAAAATACGGCAGCCGGAGGGAGCGTAATGGTAAAGGCTTGCGGCGGGATATACCTGCAGCGAGGTGCCTACTATGACAAGTATGTCGGCATACTGCACCAGGGCCGCAGCCTTTTCAAGGTTGGGGACGGCCTCTCCGAACCATACTATGTGGGGACGCAGCTGGCGGTTGCGGGGGCCACCCTTCTCACCCATCCCGACGGCACGGTAGCCTATGTCCATAACATATTTCTCCGAAAAGCCGTCGGAATAGTCGTAGCAGTCCTCGGGGCGGACCTTGGTGAGCTCGCCGTGAAGGTGGAGCACACGGGAGCTGCCTGCCCTCTCGTGAAGGTTGTCCACATTCTGGGTGATGACGCAGACGTTGAACCTTTCTTCCAGTTCCGCTACTATGCGATGGGCCTCGTTGGGCTCGCAGCCCTTCAGCTGGGCGCGGCGCTCGTTGTAGAACTTAAGGACCTTGGCAGGGTTGCGGGCCCAGCCCTCCGAAGTGCATATTTCCTGCACGGGGACATTGTCCCACAGACCGTTACCGCCACGGAAGGTGGAGATGCCGCTCTCTGCGCTGATGCCGGAGCCGCTCAGGACGACAAGGTTATTTTTCTTCATGTCCCCAAAGATACGCACAATTTTTTGTTTGATTGAAATATTTGGCTTATAATTGCACCGTATAATCCTAATCGTTACAATGAACGCAGACAACAAAAAGAGACACGTCATCAGCCAGGAAAACCTTCCTGCAGACATCGCCGCTTTGTTCAATGAAAAATATAACAAGGGTTTCCAGGACCTCCTGCCCGACCTTGTAAAGTACTCGCCCGGCATCAATCCCCGTACGGGCAAGCAGATTGAACCGTTCTACGCCGTAACCCTGGAAACGGAAACCGACATCTACCTCGTCAAGATCAAAGTCGACATCGACAACCCCGAGGACGTCGAGCGCTGGCTTGAAGGCGAAGAGGAAGCAGAGACCGAGGAAGTCGCAGGAACCTCCGGCACCCCCGACACGTCCGACACCCTCCCCGACGACAATATATCCCAATACGGCTCAGATGACGATTCCGCAGACTCATAAGAGCCTGCTGTCCCGCCTTCCGGAACGCCCCCGCCTGCTCATCCTGAGCCTGCTCGTGGGAGTATGCTCCGGACTCGCAGCGGTTCTGCTTACCTGGAGCATCGATGCTGTCAGGAGTCTCCTCGAGAGCGGCATTATCCGGTCGAGAAACATATTCTACCTCATCCTTCCCGGCGTGGGAATGCTCATCTCCCTGCTGCTCCTGCGCTACATAATCAAGGACAACATACGCCACGGCGTCACCAAGGTGCTGTTTGCGGTAAGCCGCGGCGAATCCAAGATCAAGCCTCATAACACCTGGTCGTCCATGCTCACCTCCGCCGTAACCATCGGCTTCGGCGGTTCCGTGGGTGCGGAGGCTCCCATCGTTTATACCGGCGCCGCAATAGGAAGCAACCTCGGCAGGCTCTGCGGCCTGTCGTACCGCAACATCACCGTCCTGCTGGGCTGCGGTGCCGCCGGCGCCATCGCAGGCATTTTCAAGGCGCCCCTCGCCGGAGTTCTTTTCACGATGGAGATCCTCCTGTTCAACATCTCCCTGTCTTCCATGCTGCCGCTGCTCATCTCTACGGTGTCCGCAACGGTCATTTCATACATTTTCAGGGGGCAGACGGCGATGTTCAGCAGCAACCTCACTCCGTTCTCCATGGGCAACATCCCATTCTACATAGTCATGGGCGTGCTGCTAGGGCTGGGCTCGCTGTACTTCATGCGCAGCACCCTTTGGATGGAGGACAAGCTTGCAAAAATCGGCAATGCTTATATCCGCTGGGCCATATGCTCCGTCGGGCTCGGGGTGATGATTTTCCTCTTCCCGCAGTTGTACGGCGAGGGCTACGTCATCCTGGGCGAGCTGCTCAGCGGTCAGGAGGCCCTGGCCGACGGCGGCTCCGTATTCTCGTGGCTGACCGGCAGAGGCTGGGGCGTACCGCTGTTCTTCCTTCTGATATTCCTGGTCAAGGTTCCCGCCATGACTTTCACCAACGCAGGCGGCGGCAACGGCGGAACATTCGGGCCCACGCTGTTCTGCGGCGCCATTGCCGGATTCGTAATCGCACGTTTCTTCAACCTGGCCGGAGCCGACGTCCCGGAGCAGAATTTCGTCCTCGTAGGCATGGCGGCCATGATGGCGGGTGTAATGCAGGCGCCCATGACGGCCATCTTCCTCATCGCGGAAATATCCGGAGGCTATCAGCTCCTCATCCCTCTTATCCTCACGGCGACAGTATCTTACGGGACCGTCCGGTTATTCGAGAAATACTCCATTTACACCAAACGCATCGCCCAGAGCGGGGATCTCCTCACCCACGACACGGACCAGGCAGTACTCACTCTCATGGACACCAATTCCCTTATCAGGGACAAGTATCCGCGCGTCCGGCTTGACACCCCTCTTCGCAAGGTAGTCAGCGAGATAACCAACAGCACCGCCGCCGTCCTGCCGGTCCTGGACACCGAGGGCCGCTTCCAGGGGCTAATCGACGTGGGCAACATCCGCAAATACCTTCTCCGCACGGACCTCTACGACAAGCGCAACGCCGCCAACATAATGGAGGACTCCCCCGCCGTCATCACAGAGGGCGAAAAGATGGAAAGCGTGATGCGCAAATTCGACCGTACGGGCGCATGGAGGCTTCCGGTCGTGGACGCCGGGCGGCATTATCTCGGCTTCATCTCCCGCTCCCGCCTGCTCATGGCCTACCGGGACGAGCTGAAGGAGATCTCCGGAGAGGATTAGAGTTTTTCACCGACGT
This sequence comes from Bacteroidales bacterium, assembly GCA_017615615.1. Lineage (GTDB taxonomy): Bacteria > Bacteroidota > Bacteroidia > Bacteroidales > UBA932 > Cryptobacteroides. The sequence continues at coordinate 33,508 of JAFZZW010000061.1, read as the reverse complement.
ATCAAGAACCTTCCCGGCTTCTTTTCTGGAGTTCCCTTCTTGGGATGCCACCTCCACTGTCGTCAGGGGTGCCTTTGCCGGCACCCCTGACTGCATTTCTGGCCCATTTTGCTTTCCGGGGTGCCTGCTCCGGCACCCCGGACGACAGCGATTATATTTTTGATATTGTTGACGATTATTATTAAGTTTGCGATGGATTAAAACTTAAGATTATGAAATTCTTCTTAGTGACTACAGACCATCTCAAGGACCGCATCTGGTTCCGAGACAATGAGGATTTCCGGGTGGCGATGAACTATGTTGCCATTCTATCTTACACACTTGGTGTAAACGTCCTCGCTTTCATTTTGATGTCAAACCACGTTCACTTTGTGTTTCAATGCGAGAGCCCTTTGGCCAAGCAGTTCATCGACCGGTTCAAGATGCTTTATGGCACGTATTATAAAAGAAAGTATGGCACCTCTGAATTCTTGAGAAAAGTCAAAGTAGATATCCGCGAGCTCCGCATCGAAGACGAGTCGCTCCAAAGGGGCATTGCATATGTCGCAATGAATAGCGTGGCTGCAAACATCTGCCCTTATCCATATATGTATCAATGGGGTACAGGCAATTGTTTCTTCAACTTGAGTTCCGAGTCATTCTCCCTTCTTGGCAGTATTTCAGTCCGGGCGCAAATAAAGCTGCTCAAAAGCAATGTAAAATTGCCGGACTCTTATAAAGTCGGGGTCGACGGCTACATACTTCCCAGCTCCTATATCAAGGTAAAGTTCGTTGAATCACTCTTCCGTACCTCCAACAGCTATCGTTACTTTCTCAACAATTCATCAAAAGCGAGGAAACACCTTGATAGTAATGCCGCACCTTCCTTCAGCGACCAGATCATCACGGCAGCCGCTAAAGAATTATGCCGGTCACTTTTCAGAAGTGCAGGGATAGAGCAGCTGCAGACTTCGCAAAAAGCAGAATTGATAAAACAACTCAAAATGCGTTTCAGCGCCGACATTAACCAATTGTGCCGGGTTACAGGTATCTCATATAAAGAGACCGTCTCATTGCTGGAGTACATCTAACCTCCCTCCGACGTCGTCAGGGGTGCCTTAAACGGCACCCCTGACTGCATTTTCTGCCCTTTTTGCTTCCCGGGGTGCCTGCTCTGGCACCCCGAACGACAGCGGGCCTCTTTATACGAGCTTCAGACTGATACGCTCTCTTTCCAGATCGACGGAAAGGACCTGGACGCGGACGTGCTGGTGAAGCTTGACTATCTTGGAGGGGTCGACGCCACGGCGCCCCATCTGGGAGACGTGTACCAGGCCGTTGTCATGAAGGCCGATGTCCACAAAGGCGCCGAAGGCGGTGATATTTGTGACGATGCCGGGAAGCTCCATGCCAGGTACCAGGTCCGCGATGTCGTGGATACTCTCGTCGAAGGAGAATTCCGACGCCTGTTCGCGTGGGTCCAACCCTGGTTTGCGAAGTTCCTTGAGTATATCGTTTACCGTAGGAAGGCCAACGTCGCCGCTGACAAACTCCTCAGGCTTGATGCGGTCGCACAGCTGCGCGTTCCCTACAAGTTCCTGCGTCCGGACGCCAAGCGAACGGGCCATGGCGTCAACTATATGATACGACTCTGGATGGACGGCGGAAGCGTCGAGCGGGTTGGCGGCGCCGCGGATGCGGAGGAAGCCGGCGCACTGTTCAAAGGCCTTGGGCCCGAGACGAGACACCTTAAGAAGATCGCTCCGGCTGCGGAAAGCGCCGTTCTGTGCACGCCAGGATACGATATTACCTGCCAGCGAGGGGCCGATGCCAGCCACATACGACAGCAGGTACGGAGAGGCGGTATTAAGATTGACGCCTACGGCATTGACACAGGACTCGACGGTATTGTCAAGCGTCTCGCGCAGGAGCGTCTGGTCTACGTCATGCTGATACTGGCCGATTCCGAGGTTCTTCGGGTCGATTTTCACAAGCTCCGACAGGGGATCCATCAGCCTGCGCCCGATGCTGACGGCACCGCGGACGGTAACGTCTTCATCGGGGAACTCTTCACGGGCGATTTCCGAGGCGCTGTAGATGGATGCACCGTCCTCGCTTACAGTCCAGACCTTGCAACCTTCGGGCAAAGTGACTTTCCGCATGAACTCCTCCGTCTCCCTTGACGCAGTGCCGTTGCCGATGGCCACCGCCTGTATCCTGTATTTCTCCAGCATACCCTGGACGGCGATAAGTGCCTTGACCTTCTCGTTCTGAGGGGGATGCGGATAGATGATGGTATGATACAGCAGGCCGCCCTGCTCGTCGAGGCAGGCGATCTTGCAGCCGTTGCGGAAGCCCGGGTCGATGGCCATTGTGCGCTTCTGACCCACAGGAGCCTGAAGAAGCAGCTGACGGAGGTTCTCTCCGAATACGCGGATGGATTCGATGTCCGCGCGTTCCTTGGCCTCACGTATTACCTCCGAGCTGACCGAAGGCTCGAGCAGACGTTTGAAGGAATCATCCACCGCTTCGCGGATCTGGTCTGCAAGACGTCCGGAGGGATACCCCTGCGCCTGACAGAAATCGTAGTAAATCTTCTTCCCGCATTTCTCCGCATCGGTATCCAGGCAGACCGAAAGGAAGCCCTCGTTTTCGGCTCGAAGGATGGCGAGCAGGTTATGCGACGGAAGGCGGTCCAACGGCATCGTGAAATCGAAATAGCTGCGGTATTTGGCGGCGTCGGGATTGTCCCTGGCGGCGCGTGTGGCCCGGGCTTCGAGCCTGCGCGCTCGGAAAACGGCACGGAGATTCTGGCGTATGACCGCCGTATCGCTCAGGCGTTCAGCAATGATGTCGCGGGCCCCCGCCAGGGCGCTTTCCACATCTTCCGCACCCTGCTTTCCATTAAGCGAAGGGCTGCCGTGGACGTATGCGGCGGCGCTGGCCTCCGGGTCGCGGGTCCTGAGGTTCCACATCAGATCAGCAAGAGGTTCCAGACCCAGTTCTTTTGCGACGGTGGCGCGTGTGCGGCGGCGTGGTTTCCATGGAAGGTACAGGTCCTCAACCTCGGTTGGACTGACGCTGTTTTCTATCTTGCCCCTAAGCTCCTCCGTGAGCGCTCCGGCCTCGGCTATCGTGGCAAGTATGGTGGCCTTGCGTTTCTCCAGCTCGTCGAAGACGTCGAGCAGATGCTTGACCTCGGCAAGCGTGGCGTCGTCCATGCCTCCGGTCTTTTCCTTCCGGTAACGGCTGATGAAAGGGATTGTACCGCCGTCGGCAAACATGTCGGCACAATTCTCCACCTGCCAGGACTTGACTCCCAAGTCGGCAGCTATTTTGTTGATATATAAGTCCTTCATCGTGAAGAGAACTTGCGGAACCGGAGTTTGATCACACCCCAGAAAGCTTCGCCGAATATGCCGCCGGACATCTTGGAAGTGCCCTCCTTGCGGTTGACGAAGATAACGGGGACTTCCGTAATCTTGAAGCCCAGCTTGTGGGCGGTGTATTTCATCTCGATCTGGAATCCGTAGCCCTTCATCTGGACGGCATCGAGATCGATTGTCTCCAGAACCTTGCGACTGTAGCAGAGGAAACCGGCCGTGCTGTCATAAATCTTGAAGCCGAGCATCTTGCGGACGTAAACGGAGGCGAAATAAGAGATGAGGATGCGTCCGATGGGCCAGTTGACCACGCTCACGCCGTTGCAGTAACGGGAGCCGATGGAAAGGTCTGCCCCGCCGGTGCAGGCCGCAAGGAGGCGCGGGAGGTCCGAAGGGGCGTGGGAGAAGTCGGCATCCATCTCGAAGATATAGTCGTAGCCGTGCTCCAGGGCCCATTTGAAACCGGTAAGATAAGCGGTTCCCAAGCCGAGCTTGCCGCTGCGCTCCAGAAGGTGAAGACGGTCGCCGAACTCGGCCTGAAGCCCCTTCACCACCTTTGCGGTGCCGTCGGGGGAGCCGTCGTCGATAATAAGTATATGGAAACCTTCCGGCAATGCAAGCACGGCACGGATTATCTTCTCTGCATTTTCGACTTCGTTGTAAGTCGGGATTATCACCAGATTCTTCATGTCAGGCAAATATAGGAAATTATTCCATTAGTTTCTTATACTTGAAACGTTTGGGCTCCGTAGTCCCAAGGCGCATCTTGCGGTTCTCTTCATATTCCGAGTAGCTGCCTTCGAAGAAATAGACCTGGCTGTCGCCTTCGAATGCGAGGATGTGAGTGGCGATGCGGTCGAGGAACCATCGGTCGTGGCTGACCACCACGGCGCATCCGGCAAAGCCGTCTAGACCTTCCTCAAGGGCGCGTATGGTATTTACGTCCACGTCGTTGGTAGGTTCGTCCAGCAGCAGCACGTTACCTTCGTCCTTCAGCGTGAGTGCCAGATGCAGGCGGTTGCGCTCACCTCCGGAAAGCACGCCGCACTTCTTCTCCTGGTCGGCTCCCGAGAAATTGAAGCGGCTGACCCAGGAGCGGGCATTGATGTCGCGATTGCCAAGGCGTATCCATTCAGAATTGCCCGCAATTGTCTCATATACAGTGAGGTCCGGGTCGATGCTCTTGTGCTGCTGGTCCACGTAGGCGAGCTTCACGGTGTCTCCTATCTCTATGCTGCCGGAATCCGGCTTCTCTATGCCCATAATCAGGCGGAACAGCGTTGTCTTGCCGGCACCATTGGGGCCGATGACGCCGACGATGCCTGCGGGAGGAAGCTCAAAGCTGAGGTGCTCGAACAGCAGCTTGTCGCCGTAAGCCTTGCTGACGTCCTTGAATTCGATGACCTTGTTGCCAAGGTGCGGTCCGTTGGGGATATAGATTTCAAGGTTGGCTTCTTTCTCCTTCGTATCGGCCGAAGCCATCTTTTCGTACGCTCCCAGACGGGCTTTTTGTTTGGCCTGACGCGCCTTGGGGGCCATCCGCACCCATTCGAGTTCGCGTTCGAGGGTTTTGCGGCGCTTGCTCTCCTGCTTCTCTTCCATGGCAAGACGCTTGGCTTTCTGCTCCAGCCAGCCGGAGTAGTTGCCCTTCCAGGGGATGCCCTCGCCGCGGTCGAGTTCAAGTATCCAACCTGCAACGTTGTCCAGGAAATAGCGGTCGTGGGTTACAGCGATGACGGTGCCCTTGTACTGCTGCAGATGGGCCTCGAGCCACTGGATGCTCTCGGTATCCAGGTGGTTGGTGGGCTCGTCGAGCAGGAGGACGTCGGGCTGGCGGAGAAGCAGGCGGCAGAGGGCCACGCGCCTGCGCTCGCCTCCGGAGAGGGTGGCGACGGATGCATCCGGCGGAGGGCACTGAAGGGCGTCCATGGCGCGCTCCAGCTTGGAATCTATCTCCCAGCCGTCAGCGTGCTCGATGGCCTCGGTAAGCTCGCCCTGGCGCTCGATGAGGGCGTTCATCTCGTCATCCGACATAGGTTCGCAAAACTTAAGGCCTATCTCGTTGTACTCGTTGAGCATGTCCATCACCTCCTGGACGCCTTCCTGCACCACCTCCAGCACGGTTTTGGAATTGTCCAGCTGCGGCTCCTGCTCCAGGTAGCCAACGCTGTAGCCGGGCGCCCATACGACCTCGCCCCTCGTGGGTTTCTCCACTCCGGCGATAATCTTGAGCACTGTTGACTTGCCGGCGCCGTTGAGGCCGATTATACCTATCTTGGCCCCGTAGAAGAAGCCCAGATAGATGTCTTTGAGTATTACCTTGTTGTTGTGGGGCAGTATCTTGCTGACCCCGTTCATCGAGAATATTACCTTTTCGTCTGCCATAGCTACAAATATAACAAAAAAGCACTCAAATAACAATTGTGATATCGCTTTCTTTGATTTGATATCATTTTGACTTATATTTGCAAAAAATGATATAGGAAATGGAAACTGAAATGGTCCAAACTACAATCCGGCTTCCCAAGGAACTTATGGACAGGGTCAAGCGCCAGGCAAGGCGCGAGCACCGCTCGTTCAACAGCTTCGTCGAGCACACGCTGGACAAATCCACCGAGCTTGTCTTCCCAAAGCTTAAGCCGGAAGATTTCATCATTTCGGATGAGATAAAGAGCCTGGCCGGCTCAACCCATTTTGTCCGCCCCTCTCAGGAAGAGTTGGACGCCGACCCCAGACTTGCGTATTTAATAGAGAAGTTTAAACTATGAGAGTATTTTTAGACACAAATGTCCTGCTGGACCTTCTTATTCCCATCAGGCCTTCGGCGATGGATTCGCTGGTCGCCGTACAGACAATCAGACGATGTCGTTACGAGTTTTTTGTTACCACGCAGAGTATTCTTGACCTTAATATCACGGCGCGGCGTGGCCATAAGAGCCAAGAGGATATTGACGTATTGATAAAATGGCTTCTTGATTTCGCCAACGTCCGCCACATAGACTGCTTCAGCCTCAAAGTCGCTCTGGAATCCGGACACCCCGACCTCGAAGACAGCGCCCAACTCGCCTGCGCTGAGGAAGAAGAGTGCGATCTCTTTCTAACCACGGACAAGTGTATTCTGGAGCGCGATGTCACCCCTATGATGGTGATGACTCCGGGGCAATTCATCGACAGAATGAGATAAAGCGTCGTCCGGGGTGCTCGCCTAGGCACCCCGAAAAGCAAAAAGGCGTCAAAATGCAGTCAGGGGTGCCGGTTAAGGCACCCCTGACGACGATGGAGGGAGGCTGTCGAAGCCTACAAAGTACGTTTGATCTCGACGATCTGGAAGGCCTCGATCATGTCGCCTTCCTTGATGTCGTTGTAGCCGGCGATGCTCATACCGCACTCCTTGCCGGCGAGTACTTCCTTGACGGAATCCTTGCCGATCTGGAGGGAACCGAGTTCTCCGGTGTAGATGACGATGCCGTCGCGGATGAGACGGACCTTGGACTTGGCGAGCATCTTGCCGTCGCGTACAATGCAGCCGGCGATGGTGCCCACCTTGGAGATCCTGAAGGTCTGCTTGATCTCGGCAGTGGAGATGACCTCCTCCTTCTTCTCCGGCTCGAGCATACCCTCGATACCGTCCTTGACCTCGTTGATACAGTCGTAAATGACGGAGTAGAGGCGGATCTCGATGCCTTCGCGTTCAGCGCTCTTGCGAGCATCGACGGAAGGACGGACCTGGAAGCCGATAATAACGGCGTCAGATGCCTCTGCCAGCAGGACGTCGGACTCGGATATGGCGCCGACGGCCTTGTGGATGACGTTCACGCGGACTTCCTCGGTGCTGAGTTTGATGAGGGAATCGGACAGAGCCTCCACGGAGCCGTCCACGTCGCCCTTGACGATGACATTGAGTTCCTTGAAGTTGCCGATTGCGATACGGCGGCCGATCTCCTCGAGGGTCATGTGCTTCTGGGTCTTGATGCCCTGGATGCGTATGAGCTGCTCTCGCTTGGCCGCGATGCTCTTGGCCTCACGCTCGTCGGACAGGATATTGAACTTCTCGCCTGCTGCGGGAGCGCCGTTAAGGCCTAGTACGGATACAGGAGTGGAAGGGCCGGCCTCCTGCACCTTCTGTCCGCGCTCGTTGAACATGCTCTTGACGCGTCCGAAGAAGCTTCCGCAAAGCATCACGTCGCCCTGACGAAGGGTGCCCTCCTGCACGAGGACAGTGGCCAGATAGCCGCGTCCCTTGTCCAGGGAAGACTCGATAACCGCACCTGCGGCAAGTTTGTTGGGGTTGGCCTTGAGCTCGAGGAGGTCGGTCTCGAGGAGGACCTTCTCGAGCAGCTTGTCAACGCCGATACCCTTCTTGGCCGATATTTCCTGGCACTGGTACTTGCCGCCCCAGTCCTCCACGAGGATATTCATCTCGGAGAGCTGGCGACGGATCTTTTCCGGGTCTGCTCCGGGCTTGTCTATCTTGTTGATCGCAAACACCATAGGAACGTTCGCGGCCTGGGCGTGGTTGATGGCCTCAACGGTCTGGGGCATCACGGCGTCGTCGGCGGCGACTATGATGATGGCGAGGTCGGTCATCTGGGCGCCGCGGGCACGCATGGCGGTAAAGGCCTCGTGACCGGGAGTATCCAGGAAGGTAATCTTGCGGCCGTCCTCCAGGCTGACGCTATATGCGCCGATGTGCTGGGTGATACCGCCGGCCTCTCCCGCGATGACGTTGGTCTTGCGGATGTAGTCCAGGAGCGAAGTCTTACCGTGGTCTACGTGACCCATGACGGTGATGATAGGTTCGCGGGGCTTGAGGTCTTCGGGGCGGTCGGGCTGGTCGGAGGCGATTTCCTCAGAAATCTCGGCGGTGACGAATTCAACTTTGTATCCGAATTCTTCCGCGACCAGGACGATGGTCTCGGCGTCGAGGCGCTGGTTGATGGAAACCATCAGGCCGAGGCTCATGCAAGCGCCGATGACTTTTACCACCGGAGTGTTGTTCATGAGGGTGGCGAGGTCGTTGACGGTGAGGAACTCGGTGACCTTGAGGACCTTCTGTTCAGCCGCGGCCTCCATCATCTCCTCCTGGGAGCGCTGGGCTGCAGCTTCGCGCTTCTCCTTGCGGTACTTGGCGCCGAAGTTGTTCTTCTTGCCCTCGTTCATACGGGCGTAAGTTTCCTTGACCTGCTTCTGGATCTCCTTCTGCATCGCTTCCTGCTCGGCCTCGGTCATGGCGGGCTTGAGACGGTCGCGGTCGCGCTTGCGTTTGCCCTGGCCGGGAGCCGGCTGCTGCTGGGAAGGCTTGTCCTTCTTGGGAGCGTTGCGTTCGATGGAGGCACCGGCCTTTGCGACGTCAACCTTCTTGGCACCTTTGCCGCTGATGCGCTCGCGCTTGGCGGGTTTGCGCTCGAACTGGCTGAGATCGACCTTGCCCACCACCTTGAAAGGTGACGACTCCGGATTCTCCTGAGCGGGAGCCGCCGGGGCCTGAGCCTCCGCAGGCTCGGCAGGCTGTTCCGGCCCGACGGGAGTCTGGATCTCAGACTCTGCGGGCTTTTCAGGCTCTGCCGGCTTCTCCGGCTGAGCAGGCTTCTCCGGCTCGGCGGGAACCTCGGCGGTCTCCACTGAGACCACCTCGGGCTCAGCGGGCTTCTCCGGTTCTGCAGGTTTCTCGGGCTCTGCCGGAATTTCAGGCGCTGCCGGCTTCTCAGGCTCGGCGGGAGCCGGGGCTTCCTGCTTCTCAGGCTTCTGTTTGCGGTCGTTGAAGAAGGTGTTGGAACGGATGGTGATGACCTCGGCCTCCTCCTCTTCTTCCTCTTCCTGCTTAGCCTGCTTGCTGCGGTTGGTCTTCTCCAGTATTTCCTTTACTTTGATATCCGCCAGGGCGGCCTGCTCCATGGCCTCCTTGTCCTTGCCGAACTGTTTCTGAAGGTCGGGCAGATATTCATCCGAGACTTTGGCGTTCGGATTCTCATCAACCTCGGCACCCTTGCGACGCAGGAAATCCACCAGGTCGCTAAGGCCGATGTTGAATTGCTTGAGGAGCTTGCTTATTCTTATGTCTGCCATTATTCTTCGAATTCTGCTTTAAGGATACGGATGACTTCTTCTACGGTCTCGTCGTCGAGATCGGCGCGGCGGGCGATGTCCTCGGGCGCAATTGCAAGTACGCTCCTGGCGGTGTCGCAACCGATTGCCTGGAGCTTGTCCAGCACCCAGCCGTCGATTTCGTTGGCGAATTCTTCGAGCAGCACGTCATCTTCCTCTTCGGCCTCGTCCTTGGAGAGTTCCCTCCAGACTTCGATTTCACGGCCGATGAGCTTGCCGGCGAGCAGGACGTTGACGCCGCCCTTGCCGATACCCTTCTTGACTTCCTCGGGGCGCATGAAGACTTTAACCTTGTCCTCAGGGGTCTGGCCCATGTCGATGCTGGACACGAGGCCGGGTGCCAGGGCCCTCTGGATCATGAGCGTAGGATTGGAGGACCAGGGGATGACGTCGATATTCTCGTTGCGGAGCTCGCGGACGATACCCAGGATCCTGCTTCCCTTGACGCCGATGCAGGCGCCGATGGGATCCACCCTGTCGTCGTAGGATTCTACGGCCACCTTGGCGCGCTCGCCGGGAACGCGGACAACCTTCTTGACGGTGATGAGGCCGTCGGCGATTTCCGGGACCTCCTGCTCGAAGAGCCTCTCGAGGAAGTCGTCCGTGGTGCGGCTGAGGGTGATGTAGGGAGTAGTATTGTTGCGCATCTCGACGCTCTTGATGACGGCGCGCACGGACTCGCTCTTCTTGAAGTGTTCTCCGGGAATCTGCTCGCTCTTGGGGATGTGGAGCTCGTTGCCGTCCTCGTCGAGGATGAGCGCTTCCTTGCTCCAGGTCTGATAGACCTCGCCGACGAAGAGTTCGCCGACCTTCTCGGAGTATTTCTTGTAAACGTTGGCCTTTTCGATGTCCATTATGCGGCCCTGGAGGTTCTGGCGGATGTTGAGGATTCCGCGGCGGCCGAAGGACGAGAGAGGGAAAAGCTTGGCGTAGGTGTCGCCGATTTCGTAGTCGTCGTCGCCGCTGTCTTCGCGCACCTGGTCAAGAGTCATTTCCGCATTGGGATTCTCCACTTCTTCCACGATGTCGAAGTTCTGGTAGATCTCGCAGGTTCCTTTGTCGACGTTGACGATGACGTCGAAGTTGTCGGAGCTGCCGAAGGTTTTCGCGATCTGGGTGAGGAATACGTCCTTGAGCACGCCCATCATCACGGAGCGGTCGATGTTCTTCTCCTCTTTGAAGTCCTTGAAGGCGTCAATGAGGGTGATTACTTTTTCTTTTTCCATTATTCTTGAATGCTTTTTAATAATTCATCTGCCTCCTCCGCGTCGATTCCGAGGGACGTCACCGTGAGGGCGTAGTCTTCGATGTCGCGGTTGAATGCGGCCAGGACGGCCCTGTGGACATATTCGCAGTCCTCGAGGGATACCGGCTCCTGAGACTTGTCAATCGTTACTTCAAATACGTTGTCGTCGTCGTTGAAGTCAACGGCGACCACCGTACAACCGCGCTCCTGCGCAGCCTGGTTGATGATTTTGTCGAATTCGTTTCTGTTCATGGCGGATACAAAAAATAGAAGCCTGCCGGCCTCTATCTCAAACACGGACGCAAAGATAGTTAAAAATCTTTGAATTGCAAATATGCAAGTCAAGGTTTCGGGGCGCCATGCTTCAAAAACCATGGCCGCCAGTGGCCATGTGAACGGGAGGGCCCGCCGCTTGCGGTGGGAGGGATGGAGCGAAGCGGTAGTTTTTGAAGCATGGTGCCCCGGAACCTTGACATATTTTTTTTGTTATATTTGTACCGTGGACAACAACAAATTCAACAAGTACTTCTCCGCGTTCGTACTGATCGGCATGGCGGTTGCGACCATAGTTGCAACCGCGACAAGATTCGGCTCGGCGGAGACGCAGGAGAGAATGCTGCTGGTGATTTCCGCCCTCGGCTCCCTTATGGGCGTCGCCGCGGCGGTAACATCGGCGAACGGACTGGCCGCCACATTCATCTTCGGCATGTTCAATGTTTCCATCTACGCTTCCGTGTGCCTGTACAACTGGTACCACGGAGGCTCCGGCCTGGGCCACGCGCTGCTTCATTTCCTGTACATGCTGCCCATGCAGGTGGTAGGGCTGATGCAGTGGCGCAAACGAGGGCAGAACGAAAGCGGCGGCGTCAAGGCCCGCAGGCTCTCCCCCGGCAGACGCTGGATGGTGGCGGGACTGTATGTCGCCGCAAGCGTCGTGGTTTACTTCATTCTCGCCAGGTTCGACCGTTCCGCTGCCGACACCTTCATCAAGACGGCGGTAGTGCTTGACGTTCTGCCCATCATGTGCAACATAATCGGCCAGCTGCTGATGAGTACGGCATACATCGAGCAATGGGTCTTCTGGATTGGGGTGAACATTTTTTCGCTGGTCATGTGGAGCAACGCCCTTGCGCAGAGCCCCGGTTCTTCGTACGCGGTAATCTACATCATCAAATACGGATTCTATCTCATAAACAGCATCAACGGTCTCCGCAACTGGATTATCTTCAGCCGGCCCGCAAAAGAAACTGTCTGACATACAGATTATTATCATCACAGGAATGAAACGCATATTTATCTTTGCCCTCGCAGCAGTTGTAGTGTCTGCATGCGGGAAGAACTTTCAGGAGGAAATCGACAGCCTGAACGACAAGTACTCCAAGATCGAAGAAAGGGTAAACAAGCTGGAAGAGCAGGTCTCCGGCATCAACGGTCAGCTGGAGAAGCTTTCCGTCCTTGCCACGGCGGCGCAGACCGGCATGTATGTGACTCAGGTGAAAACATCCGGAGACCGCTACGAGCTCACGCTCAGCAACGGCCGCGTCATCGTGCTGCAGGAAGGCCCTTCCGGAACGCTTGCCTCCTCCCCCAACATCAGCATGGTGAATATCGGCGGCAGTTTCTACTGGACCGTAAACGGCATGATGCTCACCGACGCGAACGGCCTTCCGATGCCCGCCACCGGCCCCACTCCCGTAGTGCAGTACAACAAGAACACCAGGCAGTGGGTCGTATCCGTCGACGGAGGAATGACGTTCCAGAGCCTCAACGTTTATGCGTCGATCACCATCAACGACGAGATCCTGCTGCAGGTCATCAACAACTATGTCAGTTCCCATTCCACCACCCTCATCAGCAACGAGGTGCTGTTCCAGGTGATCTCCACCTATATACAACAGAATTACAGCAAGCTGTTCAACGTCTCCATCATGAAGCAGGTGGTCGTCAGCTACCTGGATGAGAATTACACCACGATTTTCAATTACCAGCTGCTGGAACAGCTCTTCAACCAGTACAATTTCGAGTATTCCGCCCAGCACATCGACGTCGACATCATAACCAGCATCCTCCTGACGTTCATCCAGGAGCATGAAGAGATATTCGTCAACAACGAGATTCTTTACGAGATAATCTCCAATTACATCAACGTCAACAAGATCGACATCTTCAACAACGAGCTCGTCATAGAGGTGATCAACGAGTACATCCAGAGCCATACGGACTTCATCAACATAGAGCTGATGAAACAGATCGTCAACAACTATATCGACGAGCATCAGGAAATCATCTTCAACAATGAGAATCTGCTCAACGTCCTCATAGAATATATCCAGGAAAACTATACGCTGATTTTCAGCCAGGACATCCTCTATCAGGTCCTCAACCAGTATGTCACGAAGAACAGGACCACGATCTTCAACGACACGCTCATCCAGGAGATAATGAACACCTTCGTGGAGAACAACATAACACAGATCATCAACAACGATATCCTGTTCCAGATAGTCAACGAATACGTCACGCAGAACAAGACCACGTTCATCGACGAAGACGTCCTGTATGAGGTAATCAACAATTTCTTCCAGAAGAATTACAACCTCGTCATCAACGAATCGTTCATCAGGAACGTCATCAATTACTATGTCGAGCAGAACAAGACCACCATCATCGATATAGACATAGTGGATTACGTCGTAAAGAATTACGTACAGTACAACTATCAGTACATATTCAACACCGAAATCCTGAATCAGATCATCAGCAATTACTTCGAGCAGAACACCACCGTCATACAGCAGTACATCACCCAGACCACGGGAGTCATAAAGGAAGTCACGGTGGACAACGAGATGTGCACCGTCAAGCTGAGCGGCAACCAGATAATCCAGCTCGTAGTATACGACGCTTACGCCAACGTCCGCGACCGTGTCCAGAGCATCGTCCTGATCCCTAATGCCAACGGTCACATAACCCACTCCAAATCTGCGGATTACGTAGACCTCAGATACCTTGTGACGCCTCCTTCGATGGCCGGTTTCATTGCCAACAACCTTCAGAAACGCATAGGGGCCGAAATCCGCGTGCTCAGTACAAATCCCGCTCTCGGGGTGTCCTACGTCACATACAGCGACTACAAGTATTACAGCGTCGCCAGCAAGGAAAGCGGAGTGCTGACCGTCAGGATGACCGGCCTGAAGTCAAACTATCAGTACAACAAGGCCGTATCGCTCCACATCTTTGACTCGGCGGAAGGCGGCACCGACTATTCCACTCCTTTCACCCCCATCGACTGGAACTAACAGATGCACGCCATGAGACATCAGCATATATCATCAATTCTCTGCGCCCTCGCCGCCGCCTCTTTCCTGGCGGTGTCCTGCGCTTCTGATTTGCAGGAGAGCATCGACAGGCTGAACGGAGACTTCGACAGGCTGGAGCAGCGTGTCGGCAGACTCGAGCAGCAGGTTTCCGGCTTCAACGACATATTGAGCCAGCTGTCAGTCCTTTCCGCCGCCGTCGAACAGAACTTCTATATAACATCGGTAGTCACTACCGACGACGGCTATGAGCTGGGCATGAGCGACGGAAGCACCATCCATCTCCAGAACGGCCCCGGCAACACGCTTGTCGCCGCCCCGTCAATAAGCATGACCACCGTGGGAGGGCTCTACTACTGGACATTGGGCGGCGTACTGCTCACCGACCCCAGCGGCCATCCGATCCGCACCACGGATATCACCCCGGTATTGAAATACGACTACGACAGCCAGCAGATCGTCGTTTCCGTAGACGGAGGCGTAACCTTCCAAAGCATCAACGCCTTTTCGTCCGTCGTCGTCAACGGGAAGGTCCTCGAGCAGGTGATAAACAACTATTTCAGCCGGAACAGTTCCTCGTTCATCAGCCAGCAGATGCTGTATCAGGTAGTTTACACCTATATCCAGCGCAACTACTCCGAACTGTTCGACATCCGTATCCTCGACGAGGTGGTGGCCGATTATATCCGGCAGAACTACACGAAGATTTTCAGGTACGAACTGCTTGACGAGATTTTCTCCCAGTACGACTTCGAGTATTACACCAGCCAGATTGACGTAGAACGGCTGAAGAACGTTATAATCACTTTCATCCAGGAGCACAAGGAAATATTCGCAGACAACGAAGTGCTGTTCCAGATCATCTCCAGCTACATCAATGCCAACAAGACCACCCTGTTCGACAGCGAGATGCTTCTTGACGTCATCAATACGTTCATCGAGAACAACGAGTTCTTCCTGGACGAGGAGATGCTTACGCAGATAGTGAGCAACTATATCCTGCGTTATCGCGACACTGTGTTCAACACCGAGAGCGTAAGGAACATCCTTTCGGAGTATGTGCGCAGGTATTACGTCCAGGCTTTCACCCAGAACATGCTCATGCAGCTGCTCAACGTCTGCATTACGGACAACAGCAAGACCTTCTTCAACGAAACCCTCATCCGCGAAATCGTCAACACGTACATTACCAACAACCGCACCTCTGTCATTTCGCAGGATGTCGTGCAAGTCATACTCAACGAGTATATCCGGAAGAACTCCAGCACAGTCTTCAGCATCGACGTCGTCTTCGATGTGATGAGCAATTATTTCCAGAAGAATTACAACACCTTCATCGACATAACCTCACTCGAGCAGACCATCAGGAACTATGTGCAGGAGCATGTGACCACGATACTCAGCACGGAGGTCATCGAAGCGCTTATCCTCGAGAACCTGCGTCACGATTACAGCTTCATATACGACTACGAGCTGCTCAACCAGGTAGTCACCGATTATTTCAACGAAAATACCCAGATTATCAAGGAGTACGTCAACAGCAGTTCCGACCTGATAAAGAGCGTCAAGGTGTCCGGCGACCTCTGCACCGTCACCCTGAACAACGGAAGCACAGTCAAACTGGTGGTTTACGACGCGTATGCCCGCCTGCGCGACCGCGTCCAGAGCGTAATCGTCATCCCGGAAGCCGACGGGCATATCAAGGAAGGGGACGCCCCCACCTATCTGGTATCCCCCGCCAGTATGGCCAATGTCATCTCCACCATGTATTACAAGCAGGAGCTTACGCTGGAGCTGCTGACTACCGACGCACAAGGCCAGATAAGCAAGCACAAGGTAACCGACACTCCGACGTTCAGCGACGGGCGCATCCAGACATACACCGACGACAACCTCTCGGGCGGGCAGGTGAAGACAATCGCCCTGCACATCCTGGAAGACAAGGCCGGAGGAACCGACATCATCACCGAGTTCACCCCGGTGGGCTCGAGTACTCCTCAGACCGCAGAACCGGAAGCGATAGACCTCGGGCTCAGCGTCAAGTGGGCGTCCTTCAATGTGGGCGCGACCAAACCGGAAGAGTCCGGCGATTACTTTGCCTGGGGTGAAACGCAGCCCAAGTCCGATTATTCCATGAACACTTATAAGTGGTACAAGAACAATCAGCTTACCAAGTACACATACAATCCCTACAATTGCGTCCCGGACTACGTGACCGTATTGAACGCCGAAGACGATGCCGCCACCGCAAACTGGGGCGGCGAATGGAGAATGCCGACGGAAGATGAGTTCAGCGAACTCATGAATTCCCAGAACTGCACCTGGACATGGGAGGATTTAAACGGCGTTCAGGGATGCACGGTAAAGAGCCTCAAGAACGGCAAGTCAATTTTCCTCCCGGCCGTCAAGTGCTATCAGGGAACCGGTCTCTGGTACGGCGATCCTTTCGGGTGCTACCCTACGACTTCCCTGGATTGCATATACCGACCCGGCAACTGGATGTCCGCCAGCGTTTATTTTGATTCTTCCAAGCAGGCCTGGGCAGGAGACCTGGGAGGAGACTGGAACTTCCGCGAGTTCGGCCAGACAGTCCGCCCTGTATGCGGGACAATCACTTCGGTCAACAGCATCAGCCTGAACATTAAGTCGATTGAGCTGGTACCAGGAGAAGACGTCACCATCAAGTATACCATATCACCGCCGAACGCCACATACAAGAGAATCACCTGGGTAAGTGAAGACCAAACGGTCGCCACCGTAAACGACGGTTTCGTGCTTGCCATAGCGCCAGGAGAGACCAACGTAAAGGTCGTTTCCGCCGACGGCCACTACGCCACCTGCAAAGTTACGGTAACCCAGGATTTCGCCATCCCAGAAGCCGTAGACATGGGACTTCCGGGAGGAGTCAAGTGGGCGTCGTTCAACCTTGGAGCCGCCAACCCGGAAGGCGACGGCCTCCTTTACGCCTGGGGAGATCCCGATTACAAACGGACGTCCTCCGACTTCAAATGGTCCGTATACCTGTGGGGAGACGCCAGCAAGAACAGTCTGACGAAGTACAACACAGATTCTTCTTATGGAAAGGTCGACAATATAGTCCAGGTCCAGACACAAAACGACGCCGCACGCAAGGGGCTGGGCGGTTCATGGCGCCTTCCCACGAAAAAAGAGATGGAGGATCTGATCAACCCGTCTTACTGCTCGTGGGCGGTTGTAACCGTCAACGGGAAGAAGTGCTACGAAATCACCAGCGTCGCCAACGGAAGAAAGTTATACTTCCCCATCAGTTCCTCATGCTTGTGGACCTCCACGCTCCGGACTGAGGATTGCAGGCGCGGATATGCCATCTGGCTGTCGGAATCCAAGTACAATATCGGTTATCCGTTCAGGTATGAGGGCCATCACATCCGGCCGGTCACCAATTAAAACAACAGCGGCAGCCCCTGAGAGGCTGCCGCTGATCGTTATATTTTCAATCGTTTATTTGATATTGACGTTCTTGTAGGAGATTGTGAGCTTGGTGTCCTGGGTAATCTTGGCGCCTTCCTCTGCAGTGAACTGGAGATGAATGACAGCGTCGCTGATGGTCTCGACGGGCTCAGAGCAGTTGACAGTGATGACGATATCGGTCGTGGAAGGGTTGCCGGGGGTACCAGCCTTGATGGGAGTGTCGAGATTGGCCTTGACCTTCTCTCCGGATTCCGCCTGGGAATTGATTACGAAAGGAAGGGTGTTGGTGACGGTCGCCTGGACCTTGAAAGTCTTTCCGAGCTGGCCGATTTCCAGGTTGGTGAGGCCAAGTTCCTGGAAAGTCCTGTCGATGCTGATGACCTCACCTTTCTTGTAGACGAGGGGGACCTTGAGCCAGAAGTCGAGGGTATAGACCTCGGCGCCCTTGGTCTGGAGCTGGCCGCCGCTCAGTTTCAGGGATTCGGGCTTCTGGGCGAGGGACGCCAGAAGGTCGCCGGACATGTTGTCCTTGGAGAGGATGGTCTGGCCGCTGGACTTGGCGGAAGCTTCGACGGCGACGCTGTCCAGTTTCTTTCCGTCGACAGTGATGGTGGCGTTATTCTCTGTGACGGTTTTGTCGGAGGGGTTGTTGAGAGAGACGGTAATCTCCGGGCGCTCTACGCTGTTGGGATAGAAGTCGCACTCGGGCTTGATCGTCGCTTCGCCGTCGGCTACGGGAACGGGCTTGCCGGAAGTAAGGTCTGCGGAGGTGTTCAGCGACTTGTCGGAGAAGGCGATCACCTGGACGGTACCGTCCGAGTCAAAGGCGACTACTTCTTTCTGGGACATCTTGATGAGTCCGTTGGAGGGGGTCATTTCGACTTTGCTGTCGAGCTTGACGTTGATACCGTTGCTGAAAAGATCCGAGAAGCCTTGGCATCCGGAGAGCAGGGCTGCAGAGAACAGCAGCGCAATGCTTAGTTTGATAATTTTCATGGTCCTTGTAGATTTATTGATTGCAAATGTACGTTTTTTTTCCTTTTGCCGAACCCCGTCAGCATAAATATTTTTCGTAAATATATGGACTATTATTGGTATATTTGCGATTCCGGACAATCTTTTACACAAATTGCCATGAACAGAAGCCTTTTCTTCAATAAATACTTCCTGCTGCTGATCGCCTTCCTGCTTGTTCCGGCAGGGCCTGCAGCCGCGCAGACAAACCAGCCGGCATCCTGGACCGTCGCCGCAGAAAAGGTGGACGAGAGCGTCTACGAGATAAAGGCAACCGGCAGTCTTCAGCCCGGATGGCATATTTACGACCTTCAGGATTACCCCGACGGCCCCTGCCCGACCATATTCGAGGTCTCGGGAGAGGCGATAGAAACACTGGGGGAAGCGGAGATAACCTCCACGGTGGTACGTTCATATGACGATTTGTTCGACATGACGATAGGCACCTGCGAAGGACCGGTAGTCATTGTCCGCAAGGTCCGTGTCCTGCAGGACGGCAGGCACGATGCGGACGTACACATCGAATGGCAGGCCTGCAGCAGCGGAAACTGCATGCCGCCGGACGAATTCGACACGACCGTCAGGCTGGAAGGCAAAGGGGCCTCCGGCGGCGCCGGTTCCAAGTCGCTCTGGGGCCTGATTCTCGAGGCCATCCTCTGGGGCTTCCTGATGCTTCTCACCCCCTGCGTGTTCCCTATGGTGCCGATGACCGTGTCGTTCTTCCTCAAGCAAAGCGGGAGCCAGGCGGCCGGACGCTTCAAGGCGGCCATGTACGGTCTGTTCATCGTCCTGCTGTACACCATACCGATATCGATAATCATCGGCCTCACATGGGCCATAGGCGGCTCCGCCGTGACGGCCGACATCTTCAACTGGCTGTCTACCCACTGGCTGCCGAATATCATCTTCTTCGTCATTTTCATGGTGTTCGCGGCCTCGTTCTTCGGAGCGTTCGAGATCGTCCTGCCGTCCGGATGGACCAATTCTGCCGACAGGAACAGCGACAAGAAAGGCCTCGCCGGAGTATTCTTCCTCGCGCTCACCCTGGTACTGGTAAGCTTCAGCTGCACTGGTCCCATAGTCGGCACCGTCCTCATCAAGAGCACGCAGGGTGAATTCTGGGCCCCGATGGTCACAATGCTGGCATTCAGCATAGCGTTCGCGCTTCCGTTCGCACTCCTGGCCTTCTTCCCGTCGTTACTCAAGAAGCTTCCCAGGAGCGGCGGCTGGCTTAACAGCGTAAAGGTCGTACTGGGTTTTATCGAAGTCGCCCTCGGTCTAAAATTCCTCAGCGTAGCGGACCAGACCTACCATTGGCACTTGCTTGACAGGGATGTTTATCTTGCCATCTGGATAGTATGCTTCACGCTCCTCGGCCTGTACCTGATGGGCAAGATCCGGTTCAAGCACGACACTCCGGTGGAGCATATCTCCGTAGGACGCCTGGCTCTGATCATAATCGACTTCTCATTCGTCGTCTGGATGATTCCCGGGCTGTGGGGAGCGCCCCTCAAAGCCCTGAGCGGCTACCTGCCGCCCATGGAGACGCAAAGCTTCGTACTTGGGACCGGCGCACTGCCGGAGCAAGGCCCTGCGCAGGAAGAAACCGCAGCCTTGCCGGGGAGTATCGTCCCGCTCCCCCACGGGCTTTCCGGCTACACCACCATTGAGGACGGCCTCGCCGCAGCGGCGGAATCCGGCAAACCGGTATTCGTGGACATAACGGGCCACGGATGCGTCAACTGCCGCGAGATGGAGTCCCGCGTGTGGAGCGATCCCGAGGTGCTGCAGCGCCTTCGCGACAACTATGAGATAGTCGCCCTCTACGTGGACGACAAAACGCGCCTGCCCCGGGACCAATGGGTTACGACTCCCGAGGGCAAGGTGCTCAAGGATATCGGCCGCGTCAACTCGAGGCTGGTACTGGACCGCTTCGGAGTCAACTCCCAACCCAATTACTTCATACTCGACGCGAACGGCGATATCCTTGCCGGCCCGCGCGGGTATAACCTGGACACGGACGCCTTCGTGAAGTTCCTCGACCTATGACACCCCGCCAGCAGGAGATCATCGACCTCATCCACCAGGAAGTCAAGCCGGCGCTTGGCTGTACGGAGCCCATCGCAGTCGCGCTCGCCGTAGCCAAAGCGGTGGAAATAATCATGGACAACTGCCCCTGCCCGGACGGATGGCGGCGCGAGGCGGGCTTCAAGATTGACGTAGAAGTCAGCTCCAACATCCTCAAGAACGCCATGGGCGTGGGCATTCCCGGCACCGGCATGGTGGGGATTCCCGTCGCCGCGGCACTCGGAGCCGTATGCGGCAGGTCGTCGCTGGGGCTCGAAGTTCTCAAGGACATTTCGCCCCGCGATATCGACAGGGCAAGGCAACTCGTGGCAACCAGGGCAGTCAATGTAACCATCGCCGACACGGAGCGCCTCCTGTACGTCAAGGCAACGGTGACGCTGGACAGCGGCAGGAAGGCCAGCGCCGAGCTGGATCCGCACGCCTACGCGGTCATCGAGGACAAACACGACTGCATTGTTGAAACATCGTTCGCCGACCATATCCTGATGAGTTCCGAGTCCGGAGCCGCCACCGCCGATACCGGCACAAAAGACCACGGCCTGACGGTACGGGAGATATATGACTTCGCCGTCAGCGCCGATTACGAAGACATCGGATTCATCCTCGAGGACCGCACCCTCAACCTGGCGCTTGCTCATGAGGGACTTGCCGGGGACTACGGACTGAAGGTCGGGAAGGCCATCAGGGAGAACCAGAAAGAGGTCTTCGGCGACGACTACATGAGTTTCGCCATGGGCATGACCGCCGCCGCGTCGGACGCGCGCATGGCCGGATGCACCCTCCCCGCCATGTCCAACAGCGGCAGCGGCAACCAGGGCATCACCGTCAGCATGCCGATAATCGCATACGCTCTCAAGTACAAAGTCGATGACGAACGCCTCGCCCGCGCCCTCATCCTGAGCAACCTTGTTGCCATACACATCAAGAGTTACCTCGGGCGGCTTTCCGCCCTCTGCGGATGCGTGGTGGCGTCCACAGGTTCCGCATGCGGAATCGTTTACCTTGAGGGCGGAGGTTACGACGAAGTCTGCTCGGCCATACAGAACATGGCCGGAAACATAACCGGCATGGTTTGCGACGGCGCCAAGGTCGGCTGCGCCATGAAAGTGGCCTCCGGAGTGTCCTGCGCCATCCAGTCCGCCGTCCTCGCCCTGCGCGGCACCTGCATCCCATCCACGGACGGCATCATCGAGAACGACGTGGAAAAGACCATCCACAACCTCGGCAAGATCGGCTCCGTCGGCATGAAGGCCACCGACCGCATGATTCTTGACATCATGCTGTGCAAATAGCCGTCCATTTATTATCTTTGCATTCGACCGGGTGATATTCGGACCCGCCAAAAAGATTGTATTATGAAGAAGTATTGGTTGTTATTCCTGGGAGCCTTTATCCTGCTTGCGGCCTGCGCCCGGCAGGAAAACGTGCCTCAGACCGTAGCGCCCCAGACTCCCGCACCGAAGAGTCATATTCAGGGGCAGGCCATAGTGTGCCTCACCGAAGAGCTGGCTGACGAGTTCGCCATCGGCGATTTTCCGGAAGTTGCGGCCCAGTTGGGTATCGTGTCCGCGGAACGGGTGTTCCCGGATGCCGGCGAGTTCGAGGCCAAGCACAGGGCTGCCGGCCTGCACCGCTGGTACCGCATCCAGTATGACCCTGCAGTCGCAATTACCAAGGCACAGGCGGATCTGGCTGAACTGCCGGGAGTGGAGTCCGTTGAGATTCCCCTCCGTAAAGCCCGGCGCTCCTATTTCAATGATCCCTTGCTGAAGATACAGTGGCACTATGTCAATGACGGGAAGTTGGGTCCTTCATACAAAACGGGTATGGACATCAACGTAGAGCCGGTATGGAAGGAATTCACCGCCGGCAGCAACGAGGTGATAGTCGCCGTCATCGATGGCGGAATCGACATCTCACATCCGGACCTCAGCGGCGTGGTTCTGCCGGGAGGAAACGACGGGAGCAAAGTTTTCGTCATCAACCATCCTCCATACGAAATCCCGGCCGATGATCACGGCTCCCATGCAGCCGGCACCATCGGCGCCATCAACAACAATGGCAAATACGTCTCCGGTGTTGCCGGCGGGCGCGACGGAAGAGGCGGTGTACGCCTGATGTCCTGCGTCATTTTCGCCGACGAGAAGTATAAGGACGGATCTGATGAAGCGGGAGCCTTGGTTTGGGCGGCCGACCATGGCGCAGTCATTGCCAACAACAGCTGGGGCTATGTGTTCGAATCGGAAAAGGAGGCAGAGGAAATAGCATTGGAATTTGAACAGGAGGAATGGAGCCTCAAGACGGCCATCAGGTATTTCGTCGAGAATGCCGGTACAGACGCGGAAGGCAATCAAACCGGACCGATGAAAGGCGGGCTGGTGACCTTCGCCTCAGGCAACGAAGGCTGGTCCCACGACGTCCCCGGCGAGTATGAACTTGTGGTTGCCGTCGGAGCTTTCGGCCCGGACGGCAAGATGGCGCAATACTCCAACTATGGCCCCTGGGTGGACATTATGGCGCCGGGCGGATCCGATTCCGACGACTATAACGAGTGGGTTATCAGCACCGTACCCGGAAGTGTGGGATTTATGGCCGGAACGTCAATGGCATGTCCGCACGTGTCCGGCGTCGCCGCGCTGCTGGTATCCTATTTCGGCGGACCCGGTTTCACGGTGGACGAACTCAAGGAGCGCTTGCTTGACAGCGCGCCCAGGGACGTCATAGACCTGCAGGGACGCTCAGTCGGAGGCGGGAAGCTTGATGCATACGCGGCTTTCACCTACGGTATCGGACCGGATGATCCTTCTCAGGCCGACATCAAGATAAGTACGGGCTACACCGGAGACTATACCATCAAGAGCCACGAAACACTGACCGTGGATTACACCATCAAGGGCAACAACAATCTGCGCCTGCCTGTCCGCTTCGAAACGGATTGCCCGGGCGCCAGTCTTACCAGCACCTTCAGCAGTGCCAGGTTGACCGTCGAGGCCCCCAAGGCGGAGCCGGGTAAATACACTGCGATCATGCACGTGGGCAGCGTCGCGCGCTTGAACTTCCCCATCACCATCCTGAAGAACCAGGCACCGGTTGTCGTCAGGGCCATTGACAACCAGGTCATCGATGCCACTTCGAGCACCCCGACAATAATCCCGCTGGCGGATTACTTCACGGATCCTGACGGGGAGACTCTCTCATACTCTGTATCCGTGGATGCGAACGGCGTGACTTCCGCCAGAATTTCCGACGGGACCACATTGGCCCTCGGCGCAGACGGCTATGGCGAGGCGCAAGTGACCGTCAGCGCCAGGGATGCGTGCCAGGCCCAATGCAGCACCAGCTTCCGGGTCGTTTCACGCAACCCTCAACAGAACATCGACGTGTTCCCTAATCCGGTACACGACATCCTCACGGTCCGTCCCGGCAGCGACGCCCTCACGACGGCCACCCTATACAGCCGCAGCGGCGCCCGCGTGCTTTCCCGGGAAAGCCAGGCCGGGCCGTTCCAGCCCATCCTGCTGGATGTGAAGAATCTCCCTGCCGGGACTTATTCCCTGCAGGTGGAATATGGCACGAATAAGCAAGTCACGAACATAGTCAAGTATTGAGATGAGAAGAGTTCTGCTGATCCTTACGATCGTTCTGGCCCCGCAGCTGCTGGGGGCCCAGGTCCTGCCTATCCTTTTTTCTCCCGCTGATGCGCGCAGTGCTTCGCTGGGCGGTGCAGGCGTGGCGCTGAATGCGGATGCCTGGGCGACGGACAACAACCTGGCCGCTGCGGCGCTCAGTGACAAGAATTTCGCCGCAGGCGTCGCATATGGGCGCTGGGCTCCCAAACTGTCAGCGGACAACCGCTTCTCCCTGGGAAGCTGGTATCGCAGCAACCGTTTGGCATTCGGCCTGTCGGTCAAGGGAGTGATTGCTCCGGAGATAACGGGAATGAGCGCCACGGGTGAACCGCTGACGCCCTTTTCGCCGACCGACTTCAGCGCCGCACTGGGCGCAGGCTGGTGCCTGGCGCCGGGGTTTGCCGTCTCGGCCGACGCCCGTTTCGTGCATTCCGTCCTGGCCCCCGACACCCGCAGGATGACCGTCTGCGGGGATGTCGCGATAAGCTATGCCTCCAAATCATTCCGGGCGGGCCTGTCCGCCAATAACCTGGGAGGACACATAAGCTACGGCGACTCGGATTACGCTTTGCCGACTTTGATCAAGGCCGGTCTGAGCTATACGCATCCCGTTTTCATGCTGACCGCCGAGGCAGACTACCTCTTCCGTTCCGGGTTGATGGCAAGCGTCGGTGCCGAGGTCCGGCCGGTATCCTTGCTGGCCCTGCGCGCCGGCTTCCACTACGGAGCCGCCGACAAGGGGCTTCCGAGCTTCGGCTCTTGCGGTATCGGACTGGACCTGCATGGGTTCTCGCTGAACGCCGCCTACCTCTTCGGCTCCCCCGCGCTGGGCAATTCGCTCAGCGTCGGACTGGCGTATTCCTTTTGATTATTGTAAATCCCTCCGGGCGTCTAAACAGCCAGCACTATTGCCGGATCGATATCAAGTCGCGAAGCAATAACGCGAGCCTGTTCAAATGTAGGATTAGCCTTGCCGTTCAAGATGGCACTGAGGCGCGGTGCCGTTATCCCCAAGAAAGAAGCCAATTCCTTTTGACTCCAGTTGTTTTCGACTAACCGGGCATTCAATGTCGCAGAGAGGGATGGACTTTCAATCGGATAATGCTCCTGCTCGTATTCTTCTACAAGAGAAGAGAGCAAATCCAACTCCAGCAAACGAGGATCGTCAGCCGGAGTGTTCTCATCTGTAGCGAAGAACAATTCATCAATCCTTGCCATCATGGCTCTGTACTGTTTTTCATTCTTTATATGTGACATAGCCGCGTCATTATATTGTTGAAACATCGATCCGCTCATATTCATCGTGAGTTCCCACAAAACGTATATACACCAACCCGGGAATGAATTTAACTGCCACTACCAAACGATAGCCATTTCCTTTAATATTGAATACATATCGCTGATTTCCGACATAGTCAACCGAATTAAAGTCATTACGCATATCCGATAGCGATGACCATTGCGCTCTGTTCGTTTTGACGTACCACTCTTTCAGCGGTTGCTCGGTCTCAGGATGCTTTGTCCAAAAGTCTCTCAATGCAGATATGGCAATTACACGCATACGTCACAAATATATGAATTATTGAATTAATAACAAAATTATTAAAATGATAATTGGCGAAATAATAAAAAACAAGGCTGCTGAAAAAGCAGCCTTGTTGGTGCGCGGGATGAGACTCGAACTCACACAGGTTTTACCCCACTAGCTCCTGAAACTAGCGCGTCTACCATTTCGCCACCCGCGCCCGGAATAGGACTGCAAATATACAACTTTTTTAGAAAATGTACGATAGAGTCAGAAGAATATCGCTGGGGAGGACGAAAATTTTCTCTCCGCCTCCGACGGTCCTTCCGCAACGTACGCATTCATAAACCACATACTTGTCGACCCCGCTCCACAGTCCGAGTCCGATATCAAGGTTCAGGTGTGAATTCAGCATATAGGTGTAGCCGGCGGACAGGGAGCCGCCGTAACGGTCTCCCTCCGAGGCCTGCGGGGAAAAGATGCCTCCCCTGTTGTATTCCTGGTATTTGAGTTTCCCCGCCATCCACCAGCCGGAGTATATGTGCCAGGGCCAAAAGCGGGCGCCGGCCTCCAGCGAGCGCTGGCGGTTGGTCTTTTCGTGTATTCCCTCCCCCCACGAGAATGGGTTGTACTTGACGCCGGCCGTCACTGTCCAGCGGCGGGCAATGCCGCAGGATGCCTCCAGATTCATCGTGCCGAATTCCACATAGTCGAGCACGTTGGTTGAGATGGAAAAGTTCTGTGCCCGTGCACTCACGCATAACAGGAGGAGTCCTGCGGCGGCCGCAAAGAAGTTCTTCATAATACTAATCTCTATATCTGGCATAAGCCTCGTTGATAACGGTCTTGAACTGGGGATAATAGCTGAGCAGCTTGGCCCGCAGGGATTCCATGTCGGCGATGTCCGAGGTGAACATCGGGGACAGCTTATCCAGGCCGAGGCCCCTGTCGTCCAGATACATCAGCAGCTGGGGGAAGAACCAGGACGTGGTGCCGTCGAAGTCGGTGTATCCGGGGTACCTTTGCCTGCAGAGCACGTTTTCGCAGTAGAAAGCATAGGTATTGGCAACCTCGGCATATTCGAAGCCGGAATCTCCCCTGCTGCCGAATCCGTCCTGAAGCGTGGATTCCACCAGCGAGCGGGCTACGTACTGCAGGTAATTCCACCACCAGTCCTTGTCCGTGCGGTTGAAGTGGCCGGAATATGCGAAAACCCTCAGCGCACGACGGTAAACGTCCTGGTAGGATTCCTCTCCGGAGAGTCCCAGGATGACGTCCTGCTGTATTATCTTTATAAGCATGGTAATCTCCTTGGGCATGTCGGCAAGCGTCGCCATGGTCTCCATGAGCACGCCGTGATGCATCATCGTAGGAAGGTCGAACCCGAACATGTCGAGAAGCCAGATGCGCAGGTCACGCGGAGGAGCCGATATGGCGCCGGAAGACTTGCGGCTGGCGTCTATGTAGTCGTAGCCGGCATTGTTGACCACACAGCGCATGAAGAGCCTGCGGTCTGAAAAGCTGTCGAGCGTGACGCTGTAACCGGCGCTCGGCTGCCGTCCGAAGGTCGATACGGAAGCCGGCAGCAGGATGAAATTGACGCCCTGGCTGAACCCGCGGACATTCCGGAAAACAAGCCTGTAACGGGGATCCGTAGAGAAGCTTTTGCTCATCCGGTAATAGCCCTCGTCGTCGGTGTAGCAGGTGGCGAATTTAACGAATGAATTGCAGCAGACCTTCACGCCCTTGACTCCTACCGGATCCTCATCGTACGCCGGATCCAGAATCGCTATACGGCCCTGCGGGTTTGCCCGGACGGAGATCTCGCCGTCCTTGGTTGCGGGCTGCAGCATATCTTCGTTGCCGGTTATCCTGTAAGCCTCGCACTCGACGGCATCCCAGTCGATTCCGTCGGCAGCCTTGGTGGACGGATCGTTCTCCGGAAGGTAACAGTCGTCGAGCCTCTCGTACCTGATTCCCTGAGGGAACTCGAACGATACGGGCACTACGCCGTACTGCCAGGTAATCTCCCCTTCCGGAACCGACGGGTCATGATACCAGTCGCCTTCGCGCACTATTCGATAGTCCAGGGGATGGTCCAGCAGTTCCAGCCCGAGGTCGGTCAGGACCTGCATCTGGGATGCGTCAGCCGGCAGGAAACGGACATAGAAATGCGTGGGCTCAAGCGTGGCGCGTCCGGACGCGGAAGGATGTACGCTGATGAGCGCCTTTGTCATATTCTCCACCGAATAGGGGTCCTGGAGTTTTTCTCCCAGCACTATTTCATCGTGCGAGAATCCTTCGTCTCCGGTGACGGGACGGTTCCAGTCCAGATACTCTTTTCCGGAACACGAAAGCAGGAGGGAAACGGATGCGATAAAAAGAAGATAGTTTCTCATAATTCCGAGTATTAAATTGTCCACTGCAAAGGTGGGAATAATTACCCGTTTCCTCCTGAAATGAAACACTTAAGTGCAAAATCGGCCCCGGAAGCACTTCCGGAGCCGATTCATTTAAGCCAAAACCTGAAAAAACAGGCGCGTTTTTCCGGGTTTCTAGAAATACGAGACGGTTTTCTGCTCTATTGCGCCGATGAGGTTGTTGCCGAGACGGCTCACGCCGAGGCGGAACAGGTCCTTGCCAAGCCAGCCCTGGCCGAGGACAGTGGCTACTATGCAGTAGTAGCAGAGCGCCTCCCGGGCGGTGGACACACCGCCGGCGGCCTTGAAGCCGACCTTGCGTCCGGACACCTCATAATAACGGCGTATTGCCTCGCACATTATGTATGCGGCCTGAGGAGTGGCGTTGACGTCCACCTTTCCGGTAGAAGTCTTGATGAAGTCGGCGCCGGCTTCCATGGCCAGGAACGACGCGCGTGCGATGTTCTCGGGTGTCACGAGAAGGCCTGTTTCGAGGATGACCTTGAGGATGACCTGACGCTTGACAGCGGCGGCAGCCTTGTCGATGGCGTTCTTCATGGCTACGATCTCCGCATAGGCGGAATCATAATCACCGGAAAGGAAGGAACTGAGCGACAGGACGATATCTATCTCGTCGGCGCCGGCTTCTACCGCCAGCTCACACTCGCGGACCTTAACCTCAAGGAAACTCTGTGTGGAGGGGAAGCAGCTTGAAACGCAGGTCACATGAACTTCGGGGTCTGTCCTGGCGTCCCGCACCACGGAAGCGAAATTGGGATAAACGCAAATTGAAGCCGGAGCGGGATATCCCGGAAAAGCCTCGGGAAGCCCGTTGACCTTACTTACCAGTTTGAGCACGGACGCAGGGGTGTCGTTGCTCTTGAGAGTGGTAAGATCCATTGCGGCAAAGCACTGCCTGAGAGCCTCGGGAGAATCGAATCCGTCGAGGTTCGCGGCAACAGATGCCAGTGCCGAGTCGATTGTCTGCTGATCCGGCGCATAGCCGTATTTCTCAAGGTAATCCATATAAGTAGTGTTTTAATCGTTAGTCATTCTGGTGATTTTGTTCTTCCCCGGCTTTTTGGGAGCGGGGGCGCGTTTGAGGGATTCTCGGCGCAGCGAATCGCGGCGTGCACGGCTCAGCCTGATGGAGTCCCGGCGGAGCGAATCCCGCTGGAGGGAATCGGCCACGAAGGCAACCCTGGCGAGGGAATCGATACGAAGGGAATCCCGGCGGAGCGAATCCAGGACGAGGGAATCGACCGCCACGGTATCGACGGTGACGGAGTCCCTGGACCAAAGAAGCGAGTCGGCATCGAAATCTATCGGAGAGTAATTCCGGAAGAGTTCGTTGAACCTGCGGTTTTCCTTGATGCGGTCCGCCATCTTGCCGTACCGGGCGCCCTCTTTCTTGAGCTTCTCGGCGGCGTCGCGGAACACCTTGGAAAACTTCTCGGGGTCCCGCATGTATTGCTTGACAGTGGCGTCGTAATCGGCGAAGGTATAGCCGTAGCGGGCGAAGATAGGATCGTAGAAAAGGGTGGTGTCCATGCCCTTTTTAAACGAATTGTTGTCCTTGAGCCACTGGTCTGCGAGAAACATGTCGGCATAGATGTCCGTCAGCGTGGAACGGGGAATGATGCGCGGACGGCCGCTGCAGGAGAGCAGCAGCGTACAGAGCACCATGGCCGCAACCATATGACAGACAAAGCGTCTCACCTGAGTATTGCGCCGAAATCTTTCTTGTACATTTCCAGGAGCCGGTCCATCACGCGCTCGGTATCCTGGTCCGTAAGCGTGCGCTCGTCGTCACGGATGACGAAACTGAGGGCATACTGCTTCTTGCCGGCCGGAATCTTGTCGCCGCGATAGACGTCGAACAGGCCAACCTGACGCAGCAAAGCGCGTGCCTGCTTGAACGCGGCGGCGCGCAGGTCTGCGTACGAAACGCTTTCGTCCAGCAGGAGTGCCAGGTCGCGGCGCACCTCCGGGAAGCGGGGAAGCTCGCGGAAGGCGACTTTGTCGCGGCAGACTATCTTGAACAGGACGGGCCAGTTGATTTCCGCCGCGACCACCTGCTGCCTGATGCCGAAACTGCGGCACAGCGAGGGAGACACGACGCCGATGCTCAGAAGCACAGGGCCGTTGCCGGGGAGGGAGTATATGACGCCGTCGGAGTAAATGTCGGCAGGTGCGGGAGAAGCCCACATCTGGTACAGATCGGCCCCGTAACGGCGCAGGAGCATCTCGACATATCCCTTGAGGAGGAAGAAATCGCTGCCGGACGGAGCCCCCTTCCAGTATTTGTCGGCGGAGCCCGTCATCATGAGGCAGAAGCACGCATGCTCCTCATAGCCCTCCAGCTTGGTGGCGTCCTTGCCCTCGCGCCTTCGGTAGACGTTGCCGTACTCGAAGGTGCGGAGCGACGACATCTGGCGGTTGAGATTGTACGCAATGACCTCGAGCCCTCCGAAAAGGAGAGTCTGGCGCATCACGTTGAGTTCCTGGCTGAGGGGGTTGACTATGGACACGCAGTCCTTCGCGGGGAAGGTATTGAGGGAGGCGTAATAATCGGCCCGCGTGAGGGAATTGTTCATCGTCTCCGTGAAACCGTTGGAGGCGAAGAAGTTGGAGATGTTGTTGCGGATGGCCTCAGGATCGGGAACGGGGGAAGGCGCGACGGACATCTTCATATGCATGGGGAGGTCGATGTTGTTGTAGCCGTATATGCGGAGCAGCTCCTCCACCACGTCGCACTCGCGGGTGACGTCCACCATATAGGACGGCGGCTGCACGCGGGCGGTCTCTCCTTCCTGCGAGACGAAATTGTACTGCAGCGCATTGAGGATGGCGACCATTTCCGCTGTGGGAATGTCCTTGCCGATGAAGCGGCGGATGCGGTCCCAGTCAAGCTCGATCACGGGGCGTTCAAAAGGCTTTTCGCAGACTTCCTGTATGCCTCCGCAGACCTTGCCGCCCGCGAGCTCCAGCACCATGAGGGTGGCACGCTTGAGGGCATCCAGGGTGATCAACGGGTCTGCGCCGCGCTCGAAGCGGAAGGAGGCGTCTGTCTGCAACCCCTGGCTCTTGGCGGTCTTTCGAACGGAGCCCGGGTCGAAATATGCGCTCTCGATGAAAAGGTCGGTGGTGGCGTCCGTAACGCCGCTGTCGTCTCCGCCGAACACTCCGGCGATGCACATGGGGCCCTCGGCGTCGGCGATGACCATGTCGGTCGCGCGGAGCTTGCGGTCGATGCCGTCAAGCGTCCTGATGGGCTCCCCTTCCGCTGCGCGGCGCACTATCACCTTGCCGCCGCGGATCTTGCCGGCGTCGAAGGTATGCAGGGGCTGGCCCAGCTCGAAGAGGATGTAGTTGCTGATGTCTACGATATTGTTGATAGGACGGCTGCCGATGGACAGAAGGCGCTTCTGCAGCCACTCGGGCGACGGGCCGACCTTGATGCCGCGGATGGTGATGCCGGTGTAGCGAGGCGCGCCCGAAGGGTCCAGGACCTCTATGGAAAGAGATTTCTCGACTTCGCTCGAAATGACAGAAGCATCGCCCGAGATGGCAGAAGCATTACCACTGTCATTTCGACCGGAGCGAAGCGGAGCGGAGAAATCTCCCGGATCCTCCGCCAGCGGTGCCTTGAGCTCGCACGGAACGCCGTTGTGGACGCACCAGGCATACAGGTCGCGGGCGACGCCCCAGTGGGAGGCGGCATCCACGCGGTTGGCGGTTATTTCATATTCGATGACGGCCTCGGTCTTGAGGTGGAGGTACTCTTTTGCCGGAGTACCCGGTACGGCCTCCTCCGGAAGGACCATGATGCCGTCGTGGCCGGTGCCGATGCCGAGTTCGTCCTCGGCGCATATCATGCCGAAGGATTCGACGCCGCGGATCTTGGATTTCTTGATTTTGAAGTCTCCGGGCAGGACGGTGCCGATCTGGGCGAAGAGAACCTTCTGGCCGGCGGCCACATTGGGGGCGCCGCAGACGACGGTGAGAGGTTCGCCGGTGCCGGGATCGACGGTGGTGATATGGAGATGGTCGCTGTCGGGATGGGGCTCGCAGGTGAGGACCTTGGCCACCACCACTCCGGAAAGACCGCCGGGAATCTCTTCGCTTTCCTCTACGCCATCGACCTCGATGCCTATGGACGTCATGGCTTCCGCCACCTGGGACGGGGTGAGGTCACACTTCAGGTAATCCTTTAACCAGCTGTAACTTACTTTCATATATCTTCGGGTTTAAACAGCGCCTGGACAAAGCTGCGCTTGTCGAAGGGCTTGATGTCTTCCATATGTTCTCCCACGCCGATGAAACGGACGGGGATGCCGAAACGGTCCGCTACGCCCACTACGACGCCGCCTTTCGCGGTGCCGTCTAGCTTGGTTACCACAAGGCCGGTGATGTCCGTTGCACGGGCGAACTCCCTGGCCTGGGCAAAGGCGTTCTGGCCGGTGGAGGCGTCCAGGACCAGCAGCACCTCGTGAGGGCCGTCGGGAACCACCTTGCGCACGGAGTTGCGTATCTTGGTGAGTTCGTTCATCAGATCCACCCTGTTGTGAAGGCGGCCGGCGGTGTCGATGAGGACTATGTCCGAACCGCGGGACAGGGCCGATTTGGCGGTGTCATACGCCACGGCGGCAGGGTCGGAGCCCATTTTCTGCTTGACTATGTCTACTCCGGCGCGCTCCGCCCAGATGTCTATCTGCTCCACCGCTGCGGCACGGAACGTATCCGCCGCGCCCAGAAGGACGCTTTTGCCGCGGCTGCGCCAGTACCAGGCGAGCTTGCCGATGGTGGTGGTCTTCCCTACTCCGTTGACGCCTACTACAAGGATTATGTGCGGTTTGGCGACGGGCTCGGACTGGGCGGTATCGGGAATGAGGGCTTCTATTTCTGTGCGGAGCATGTCGCGGAGCTCGTCCTGCGACATGTATTTGTCGCGGTCCACCCGTTCCTCGAGGTTGTCTATGACCTTGAGGGTGGTTTCGACTCCCATGTCGGACTCGATGAGGGCTTCTTCAATAGCGTCCAGGGTGTCGTCGTCGACCCTGGACCTTCCGGCGATGGCTCTGCCTATCTTCTGAAAGAAACTGAATGCCATAACTCACAAAGGTAACAATTTCTTTTGATACGAAAAAGGGCCGGTCGCAAAACCGACCGGCCCTCAAACAGTGAGAAGGATTTCTGGTTACTTCTTGGTGTTGAAGAAGTCCTTGGCCTTTTCGGCCTCGACCAGCTGCTCGGTGAATACGTAAGCACCGGTCTTGGGGGATTTCTCCATACGGATGCACTTGACCATGCTCTTGGCACCGGCCTTTGCTGCAAACGTTGCAACTGCTT
>JAFZZW010000060.1 GCA_017615615.1 Bacteroidales bacterium | reverse complement strand
TTATGATTACGAAACAGACACCTGACTCCCGCTTCACTCAGCTGCAAACAACTAAAAGACTGTTTCTGTCATTTCGAGCGTAGCCCGTAGGGCGAAGTCGAGAAATCTCAATAATAATGAAGGAATTATACGATAAATACTGCGGCTGCGGGTACAGGGTTACGACCGACAGCCGTGCAGTCAAGGGCGGGGAGGTATTCTTCGCCTTGAGGGGGGAGAATTTCGACGGAAATGCGTTTTCCGTTAAGGCTCTGGAGGCCGGAGCTGCGTGGGCTGTGGTCAATGCGGATGCCGATTTGCCCTCTGATGAGCGTTTCATCCGTGTGGAAGACCCGCAGGCGACTCTTCGGGACCTTGCCATCTGGCACCGTACCCATGTGCGTGACGGCAAACTCCCAGTAATCGGCCTTACGGGCACCAACGGCAAGACGACCACCAAGAACCTGATTGCCTCGGTGCTGTCGGCAAAATACAGTGTTACGGCCACCCAGGGCAATCTGAATAACGATATCGGCGTCCCGCTCAGCCTGCTTTCCATCACTCCGGATACGGAAATCGCCGTAATCGAGATGGGCGCCAACCATCCGGACGATATTGAGAAACTGGTACGGGTATCGCAGCCAGATTACGGCCTTATTACCAATGTGGGACGGGCGCATCTGCTCGGATTCGGCTCTTTCGAGGGCGTCAAGCATGCCAAGGGCGCTCTTTACCGATGGCTCGGGGGCAGGAACGGCAGCGTCATTTTCCTTAACGAAGACGACCCCGACCTCCGGGAGATGGCATCCCGCGAGCATTGCCATTTCTTCGGATACGGCGTCAGGTATCAGGGCGTTGAGATTCTCCCGGTTACACCTGAGTCTCCTTTCCTGAAGATGCGCATTGGCGGCCGATCGGTGGAAACACAGCTGGTCGGCGACTACAATGCCTCGAATGTCCTTGCCGCCCTCGCAATCGGCGATTACTTCGGTGTCCCGCGTGAGGATGCCGTTGCAGCCGTCGCAGGCTACTGCCCCTCCAACCAGCGTTCGCAGTTGGTCCGCACAGGGCGCAATGTCCTGATTGTCGATGCCTATAACGCCAACCCGTCTTCCATGGCGGCTGCACTCCGGAATTTTGCCGCGGTGCAGGCTCCTGACAAGCTTGCCCTTCTCGGCGACATGAGGGAACTGGGGGAGGAATCAGTTGTGGAACACGCCCGTATCCTGACCCTCCTGGCCGAGCTCAGAATACCTGCCATGCTGGTAGGTGACGAGTTTGGAAAAGCATTGAAAGAAAATGGATTGAAAGGTGCCACCTGCTTCGTCAGTTCAGATGCTCTGGCGGCTTATTTGCACGCCAATCCCGTGAGCGGCAAGACCATTCTTGTGAAAGGGTCCCGGGGTATTATGATGGAGAAGACCCTGCCGGAGCTGTAGGTTTTTCCGTCTTCCTTATCACGAGCTTGGCGAGGACTCCCAGGACCCAGCCGAAGACCAGTCCCACTGCGAATCCGGCCAGGACGTCCCCGAGGAAGTGTTTGCCTACGAATATGCGGCTGATGCCCACCAGCACAGCCCAGCAGATGATGAATATGCCGTAGCCTCTGTAGCTGCGGCTTTTGTCGTTGCTGAAGCCGATTATAGAGCATACAGCCACTCCCAGAACGTTTGCTGCGTGTGCAGAGAAGAAACCGTACAGGTTGCCGGGTTCCTCGAGAACATGGAGGCCGTTTATCAGCATCTGCGGGTCGTTTACCGGGCGAAGCCTGTGTACTGTGGCCTTGATAAGGTTGGCGAACTGGTCGCATGCCGCTACGCACAGAAGGCATGAAGCTATCACAATCAGCCCCTTCTTCCACCCAAGCCTCATAATCAGGAATACTATCACGGTAGCGAACAGGGCAAATGTGGGAAGCCGCCCGGACATGAACTGCCAGAATGCGTCCGTGGCGGGGGAGTGAAGGCTGTTGATGCCAAGCGTGAGCTCGCGGTCTATTATTTCTGCAATGCCTTCCATAAGGCGTCCTTGAGCTTGTCTAGGCCCTCTCCGCTGGCGGATGAGATGAATACGTGCGGCAGGCGCTTCGGCAGCGTCTTTTCGAGTTCTTTTTCGATGTCGGCGTCAATCAGGTCGCATTTGGTGACAGCAAGGACCCTTTGCTTGGACAGCAGCTCCGGATTGTAGAGCTTGAGCTCGGAGAGCAGGGTCTTGTAGCTTGCGGATATATCGTCCTCCTCGCAACTGACCATGAACAGAAGTACGGAATTGCGTTCAATGTGGCGCAGGAAGCGGGTACCAATCCCTTTGCCCTCATGTGCGCCCTCGATGATGCCCGGAATGTCGGCCATTACGAAGGAACGGTCGTCGAAGTATCGGACTATTCCGAGGTTTGGCTCGAGCGTGGTGAATGCGTACGATGCGATTTTGGGCTTGGCAGATGTGATGGCGCTGAGCAGAGTGGATTTGCCGGCGTTGGGGAATCCTACCAGACCTACGTCAGCCAGAAGCTTGAGTTCCAGGATGAATACGCCTTCTTCTCCTTCTTCTCCCGGCTGTGCATAGCGGGGTGTCTGGTTGGTGGCGGACTTGAAATTGTCGTTGCCCAGGCCTCCCTTGCCTCCACGGCAGAGAATGCGCTCCTGTCCGTCCTCGGTGAGGTCGAAGAGCAGTTCGTCCGTTTCTGCATCCTTCACGACGGTTCCCACCGGTACGTCCAGGATGATGTCGGCGCCGTTCTTGCCCTTGCGCAGTGCGGCACCGCCCTTTTCGCCGTCGTCGGCCTTGATGTGCTTGCGGTACTTGAGGTGGATGAGCGTCCAGAACTGGGCGTTGGCGCGCAGGATGATGTGGCCTCCACGCCCGCCGTCGCCTCCGTCGGGCCCTCCCTTGGGAATGTATTTTGCCCTGTGCAGGTGCATGCTTCCCGCCCCGCCGTGTCCGGAAGCGGCGTATATCTTTACGTAGTCTATGAAGTTGGATTCAGCCATAATTGTCACAAAGTTAAACATTTTTGCTCATGGGAGGCACTTTTCGTGCAAGATTCCGGGATTTATTGTATTTTTGCAAGGAAAAGGCGTATAATCATGAAGATCCAATACCTCATAGTTTACATAGCGGCAGGAGCCGCATTTCTGGCGGTGTCGCTGTGGGCGTTCCTTTCCAACGGCAGGAGTGCCAGGGCGATACGCTACAAGTACAAGCTTGGCGGTATCATGCTTACCGCCTGGGCGATGATGTCCGCCGCCTCCTGCAATGGCCCCGGCCCCACCGTTACCTGCTATGAGCCCGTTGTCACTTGTTATGACGTGGCGATGGAAGCGGACGTACTTTCCGTCACGGTAAAGGGTTACGGCGGCAACAGGCTCAAAAGCGGGGATGTCCTGGAAATCAGTATTGAATCCCCCAGGTTCGAGAATTATCGCTGCCGCATTACAGCCATCCCCGAGAATGGTGATGATGCAGTCCTTGCCGTCCAGGACTTTACGGTTGCCGACGGTAAGGCGCGTTTCGAGATGACCCTGCCTCCCA
Source organism: Bacteroidales bacterium (assembly GCA_017615615.1). Classification (GTDB taxonomy): domain Bacteria; phylum Bacteroidota; class Bacteroidia; order Bacteroidales; family UBA932; genus Cryptobacteroides. The sequence goes on along the minus strand of JAFZZW010000060.1, from coordinate 14,638 downwards.
CCGAGTATAAGGGAGCGGCCAAACTGACCGCCTGCGGCCTTTCTCAGACTGGTGAAGGCACAGAAACCGAGGCCCCCATAGGATACGCCGAGCTCGTGATCCTCTGATGTCCCGCACCAGGATAGACAACATAGTATTTGAATTGACGGAAGCCTGCAACCAGTGTTGCAGGTTCTGTTATAATTACTGGCGGGACGGCAGTACGCCGCTTCCTCCTCCCGATCCTTCCATGACACGGAAAACCCTTCGCAAGCTTCTCTCGCAGGCGGATGTCGGAACGCTTTCGTTCTCGGGAGGGGAGCCGTTGCTCCTTAAGAATGTTCACGACCTTGCGCTGGCTGCACGATTCAAAGGCTGCAGGGTCAATATACTTACCAACGGCACCATGCTCACGCCGGAAGCTCTGGAGAACTTCCTTAGCATAAAGATCGGCGCATTCCAGATTCCCGTCCTGAGCGCGGATTCGTCCGTCCATGAGTATCTTACCTGCCTGCCGGGTTCCTGGAAAAAGGCCACCGATGCGCTCCGGCGTGTTGCGGACGTATTTCCCGATGGGGCGTTCGCAGTTCTCGTCATCACCGCCGTCAATGCTCCCGGTATTCCGCAGACGCTGCAATTGATCCGCGACATGGGCGTGCGCAACGTCATGGTCAACCGTTTCAACATCGGAGGTATGGGCCTGAGGCACACGAAGGAACTCATCCTCGACCCATCCACGCTCAAGCAGGCATTCACCGATGTGGAGGCATTTGCTGCCGCTCATTCAGACATGCGTTTCGTCAGCGGCGTCTGCACTCCGATGTGCGTAATGGATCCGGCGCCTTTCCCGCATATCCTCTTCACATGGTGCAGTACCGACTTCAGTCGCCGTCCAGTCACGGTCAATTACAAGGGGGACGTCCGTTTCTGCAACCATTCTCCATACGTCATCGGCAACATCTACGAAAGACCTATAGGGGCAATCCTTTCCGCCCCGGAGACCGTAGCGCGTTACGCAGCAGTGCCTGAGCGTTGCAGGGACTGTGCGTTCCTGAGCAGGTGCAACGGCGGGTGCCGCGCCGCGTCCGAACAGGTGTACGGCTCATTTGCTGAGGCTGACCCTCTTCTTGAGGTGCTCTGATCTAACTGACTTTAGCACAGGGAATATCGTCCCAAAGAGTAGTGTAGTGGGGAGACTGGTGCTCGCGTGCCATCCTGATGTGGCCGTCACCCTGCAGGCCCAGGAGGATGGTACCCTGGCCATAGCTGCGGTTGATGGTGTCGATGGCGCCGGATAGACGGGCTTCGCGCTCGGCGGAAGCAGTATCTTCGAATATGGAACGGGTGTGGCCGTCTGCCTGTACCAACTTGGTAATGACGACTCCGGCCTTCTTGTAGCCCAGCCCGGGACGGAACAGCCTGCGGGTGGCGTCAACTGCGGCGGCGATTACCGTCCGGTGTTCGGCGCTGGCGTCCGGCAGCGGCACGCAGATGCCCCCGGAAGCCTGCGGGACTCCCTGCTTGAAACGGTTGGTCATCGCAAAAACAACCAGTTCCTGCGCCAGGGACGATTGGGCCCGAAGCTTGACCACTGCGCCCTCGGCGAAGTTTGCGACCTGCTCTGCCAGTTGCGGCAGGGAGGTGATTTCGTGAGCGAACGAACGGGATACGCATATGCTCTGCCGAGGCTCCACCATGTCTTCGAACTCGATGCTAGGAACGCCTCGGAGCTCCAGCCAGGTGCGGTATCCGGGCAGGGCGAACAGCTTGCGGACGGTGGTTTCCGGCAGGCAGACGTACTCCCATGCAGTGCGTATCCCCATCTGCCCAAGCTTTTTTGCACTCCTTCGGCCGATTCCCCAGACGTCCGGTGCCGGGAAGGTCCTGAGTACCTTTTCTATGTCCGCAGGCCGATGCATATAGCAGCCGCCGTTCAACCGTGGATACTTCTTGCAGAGTTTTGACGCAATCTTGGCAAGCGTCTTCGTGGGGGCGATGCCGACGGAAACCGGGATTGACGTGCTTATCCAGCACTGGCGGGAGATTCTTTCGGCATATGCCTTGAAATCGACGTCGTCCATGCCGCAGAGGTCCAGGAATGCCTCGTCGATGGAATACTGTTCGACGCTCGGAGCGAAGGTCTTCAGGACCTCGTGCACCCGCCTGGACATATCTCCATATAGGGCGAAATTGGAACTGAAGACGGCGACTTTGTTCTTCTCCACGATGTCCCGGATCTTGAAGTACGGGTCGCCCATCTTGATGCCGAGAGCCTTGGCCTCGTTGCTTCTGGCCACCGCGCAGCCGTCGTTGTTGGACAGGACGATGACGGGCTTGCCGTTGAGGTCGGGACGGAATACGCGTTCGCAGGAGGCGAAGAAATTGTTGCAGTCGGCAAGGGCGTACATGCTCTCAGGCCTTCTTGATGATGTAGGTGACGACGCCCCAGATGAGGAAGTCGTCGTCGGGGCCGACGGGAATCGGCCGGTATTTGGTGTTCTTTTCGTTGCAGGGGAGAAGCGTGGCGCCGGAGGAACCTATTTCCACGCGTTTGACAGTGTATTCGCCGTCGATGAAGCATACTGCCTTGCAGCCGTTGTAAGGCTCTACTGCGCGGTCTACGATGATTATGTCGCCCTCGTCCATATCGGCGTCAACCATGGAAACGCCGTCGATTCGGAAGAAGAACGTGGACGCAGAATGGCGTACCAGCAGGTGCGTAAGGTCCAGCCTTTCGCGTATGTCCTCGGCGGGGGAGGGAAAGCCGGCCTTGACTTCTCCCATGAAGGAAAACTCCAGGGATTCGGAATCGCTGACGGGGTAGGGTTGCAACTTTGTCATCCGATTGTAAATATACGATATTTTTTTGTAATTTTGGAGTGTATGTCTTTTTTCAAGCCGGCCGCCATACGCTGCGCTCCGTGGGTGCAGAACGAAGAAACGATGCTCGAGGTTATCCGATGGGCGGGTATAATACCCCTTTCCGAGAGCGTCATCCCCGGCTGGTCCATCGAAGAGCATACGCCGGTGGAATTGTGGTTCGGCGACGACGAACTCGGTCCCTGGGACTGGAAAATCTATTGTGTCCAGAGCGGTGACGTCGCATACGGCAAATTCATCCTCGGCGGCAAGGCGGCTTTCGCCACGGTCGATGTGTTCCGGGAGCTGATGAACTGGCGCCGCAGCCTTCCCAAATATGCCCCCGACGCCCGTCAGCGGCAGATTCTGGATTACCTGGATGAGAACGGCTCGATCGGCATCAGAGATGTCCGCAACATGTTCGGCATCAAGAAGCTTGAGGCCGATGCCATAATAGCGGATCTCCAGCGCAAGACGCGTGTCGTAACGGGGGATATAACCCGCGTGTACCGCGGTCAAGACCTGCATTACAACGGATGGCAGAGTTGCACGTATTGCACGCCTGAGGCTTTGTTTGAAGACGACGCCGGTATCCCGTTCCCGGGATTCGTGCCCCGCTCTCTCAAATCCTCCCTGACGCCTGCGGAATCGCACGACTTCGTCATGGAATCCATTCTCCGTGTCGCACCCGGGACGGACGGCAAGGCTATAGCCAAAGTATTGGGGTAGATATGAAACGGTTGCTCTTGTTTGTCCTTCTGGTGCTTTCCGTTTCCTGCGGGAAGGACAGGATATCGGAAGACGATGCCCCTGATGCCTTCCTGTCGTCTGCCAAAAAGCTGTTCGACGATACCCGCCTGCCGGACCTGCGCATCTCCGTCAGCGAGGATGAATGGAACCGGCTTCTGGAACTGTACGACAAGGAGCCGCACAATCACGATTATGTATCTTGCCCGACCGTATCCATCGACGGCGGCGGCCTGTCCTGCTCATCCAGGAATGTCGGCCTGCGCTTGAGGGGACAGACATCCAGGCGCCGTCCGGAGGGCTCATACGGCCAGCCTCACGCGCACGGCAAGCCCCATTGGCGCCACGTACATTTCGGCCTGAACTGCCGGACCTTTTCCGACACCGGGAGTTTCGCCGGCATTCGCAGAATCAATCTGAAGTATGCAAAGGAGGACCCCACCTATATCAGAGAGCATTACTGCTATGACCTGTTGGCAGGATATGGCATTTGGACGGCCCCTCTGTCATCCTGGTGCAGGCTTTATCTGCAGATAGGGGCGGATGCGCCGGTTTATTACGGAGTATATCTGATGACCGAATCCATCGACATGCAGTACGTCAGGCGTCGCCCCGGTTTCGGCTCCGACAAAGGCTGGCTCTGGAAATGCGCATGGGGCGCCAACCTGCGGGACAGGGACGACTGGCGTTTCCATCAGGACGACAATTCCCCGAATACCTATCCATATGAGCTGAAGGATGAAGATCCGGAGAGCTTCGGGCCGGCAAAGGCCCAGTTCAAGGATTTCCTTATCAAGCTTAACACGCTCAAGGGGGCAGAATTCCACGACTGGATCCTGAAGGTATGCGACGTTGACTTGCTCCTGAAAATGTATGCCGCCAATGTCGCGCTGGGCCATTGGGACGACTATTGGAACGACATGAACAACTTCTACCTCTATTTCAACAGCAAGGATCCTGTCAATTACCGGGTGTACATGCTGCCGTACGACTACGACAACACACTGGGGACTTCGCACAAGTGCGGCGTGCAGACCGACTCCGGCAGGCATGACCCCTACAACTGGGGGCTCAAGGAGTGCGTGCTGCTATATAAGATATTGGAAGTCCGCGAGTTCCGGGAAATATATACAGGTTATTTAAGGGACTTCGCCTCGGTCGACAATCCCTGGACCGGGCAGGCAGGGAGTGCGGAACGGATCAAGGCTTGGCAGAAGCTTTTCGGCCCGTACGTAAGCAACGACACCGGCGAGGACATGGCACTCCGGGACGCTCCTGCCTCATGGGGCAATCATCACGAATACCGCCTGCTGGAAGATGGGCCGAACAATTGGTTCAGGGTCAAGGCCGGGTCCATCTCGTCCTGGATAGGGCAGTAGGAGAAACTGTCGTAGATCCCGGACACCGATAAGAGTCTTGCGATTGGAACTCAAACGCTGGAGGAAACAGCGGCCTTGCACTCCGCAATCAGGCCGTTCAGCGCTTTACGGTCTGCAGGATAAAACTTCAGCAGGGGAGCGAGGGTAAGCCGGACAGTATTTCCCAGCGTTTTCCCGAGGTCCTGATACTCTTTATAATACCCGAGTATGTCTGCCCGCAGGTCGTCGCCGATGGGATAGTCGAGCCCTGCTTCGCAGACCATAAAGCGGCTCTTGGATACAACCGCAAGCTCTGTGTGCAACTGCACATAGCGGATGATGCCGGCGAAGACATCCGGACTGAAGGAATCCTTGACCGAAAGCAGGTAACGGCCCGTAACCGTTTCATCAAGCCGGCCTTCCCTGATGGAGCTTAGCAGTTTCAGCTGTTTGTCCATACTTCTGTCTATCCACCGGTTAATCTGGTACGAATCGTACAGGTAAGTGCACTGCATCAGCAAAGTCATTCCGCTTAAAACCGAAATGGTTTGGACAAGGGGGTTGAAATGAAACGCATTGTGAGCCATATGCAAAGCGGTGGCCGCCACGAGCAGAAGGATGGCGAAACCCACATACGTCTGTTTTACGACAAGGCGGGAACGGCTGCGTTCCGCCTGCCTTACGAGAAACATAAGCGCAACGGCAATTATGGCGCAGCACCCCATGTGGATAAGCGATACTTCCAGTCCGCGAAATAACGCTGTGCCCAGGCCTATGTTCCCGTCATACATCACGTAAAACAGGTTCTCGAGAACAGAGAACCCGCCGCCCACGGCAGCGCCGCAGATGATGCTGTCGATCAGAAAGACCATCTTTTTGCGCAAGGCAAGCACAAGCAGCGGGACGGCATTGACCAATTCTTCGACCACCGGGTGGATAATGTCCGCCATCCGCCCGGAAAGGAATCCTTCCGTTAGCCGGAACAAACCATAGCAGACGAGTGCCGCCATAAGGCCGCTGAATACCATCCCGACAAGCAGTTTTACGCCTACAAGGGAAAACTTGTCTATCGACCAGACTATCACTATATAGAGTGCGATGGGAAGGATGGAAACGGCAAGCAGCATCACAACAACTTGAGAGAAACTGTGAACTCGTTGCCGTGTCTGCCGCCAGGAAAGCCTTCCGGAGCAAACAGATGTGCGTAGCCAAGCGAGAGAGTGGTCTTCAGATAGTTGAAGAACACCACCTCGGTGGTGAGCTGGATGCCTGTACTGACATACGAACGCTGCGGCGAATCCGGGTTCCAGGCCGACAGCCCGGTAGCGAAGAGCGAACACTGGGTCCAGGTGGGATAGCAGTAGAGTGCGCCGAAATTATTGAAGCGTATGGGGCTCAGGTTCAGTTCGGCAGTCGCTTTGGCGTAGGAATGTGCCTGGATGGCGTCGATGGGGGCTCCCGGCATTGCCAGCGAGGTGCGATACTGGAAGGCATCGCGATAATCGACATAGTTGTTGCGGAAGCCTCCGAAATATGTATTGCCCAGTGCAGACCGGGAGTCGCCGAAGTTGTGTCCCGCCGCCGTACGCAGCCAGAACGAGTTGTTGCGCCCGACCGGCAGGAGGAGACCGAAGTCGCCCGTAGCCTCCACCGACGGGAAGAATTGCCCCTTGGCCAGATAGGTGTATCCCCGAAGGCCCAGCTGGTAACCCTGTTCGTCCATCACTGCACCCAGCGACTTGCGAAGCTTGGATATCTTGCCATAGACGGTGGCCGTCTGCAGCGATCGGATGTCTTCAGCTGCTATTTCCTGGAACATGGGGAGGGCGTCCATCAGACCGTATGCCCCGAGAGAAAAGCCCCACGACTTTTTGTAGGGTGCCGTGATCGAATTGGTATAGTCGTAGGCAAGCGTTACTTTGTAGCCCTTGCGGCTCTCGCGCACAGGGCCGGCCAGGTCGTGGAAGCTTGTGGGATTCCATGCAGCTTTCAAGGTCCAGAAGTAATAGCGCCATTCCAAGTCGGCGTGGACGCGGTTTTCCCAGGAATTGCTGCTCCACGGGGACATTCCCACCCCAAGTTTGACAGAGGAGAGCCCTACCGGGTCGCAGAAATAGAATCGATATCCCAGCACGGGGGTCACTTTGTTCCACGCATTGCGGTCGATAAAGCCGGTGATGGTAGGATAGGCGCCCTCGAACCGCATCTCCTTGAGCACGTGATAGGGCTTGATGTTGTTGTAAACGTCTCCGAACTCCTTGACGGCCGGCGGCTCTTTCAGCTGCCCTACGGCGTCGAGGGCCTGACGGTCGGCGTTGTATGCGCGCTGGCCATAGAGCGTTATGGCGTTGGCATCGGTCACAACCCGGCGGGCGAGGGTTACCGGCTTCATGCCGTCACGCTCGAACTGCAGGGCCATCAGCCGGTCGGGAGCAATCTCGAGCGGGGCAAAAAGGCCGATGTCGGTATTGGAGAGCAGTTCCATCTCCCGCGTTTGAATGTTCAGTTGCCAGAGGTTGGATACACCGGTGTAATAAGAACTGCCAATAAGATGGCTGTCGTCGAGCGAAAAACGGAATTGCCCCAGGTTGGCATCGTTCCACGTAATCAACTCTACAGGTTTGAATATGGCCTTCTCCAGCTGCTTGAGATCGAGCAGCATAAGCGTCTGTTCTCCATTGTTGCCCGAGCGCGTGAATGAAAGGAGCGTTCCGTCGTGGCTAACGTCGATGTCGAAGATGCTGACACCGAAGGGGAACGAATAGACTATCTCGGGAGATTCCAGATTCTTGTCGTATCGGACGATGGAGTGCGTGCCGGCATTGGACATGATGCCGTACAGGCAGTCGTTCGCGTTGTCATAGACGATATCGGCTATGCGCTGGAATTTTTTCCTTTCCACTGTCCTGCCGCGTTTGAGGTCGTACACCTGCAGGCCTCGCATTTTGGAGTTGTTCGTGGTGAGGAAAACGCGTCCGCCATTGCGGTCGAGGGCAACGTATGCTGGGTTGTATAGCTGAACGCCATCTATGGTGACAAGCCGGCGCTGACGGCCGGTACAGAGGTCTATCTCGACCAGGCTGCCAAAACGCCCAGGGGAATTGACGGCGGCGTAGGCCTTGCCCGAAGCGGAATCGTAAACCATCGGAGAGACTGAGCCCAGGGGGCCGGAAGTGAGCGCGGTAGTCGGCGTAAGAGGATGCTCACGGACAGCTTCCAGATTGGCCTGTTGGTGCTCCCTTTCGTCCTGCTGCCAGTCACTCCAGACGTCCCGCAGCGAGCGTCCGTACACCGACTTGAACTGGCTGCCGAAGGGAGCACGACTGCCGTCTGTGCGGTTGTAGAAACTGATTAGTTTGTCAAAGCCATACTGCCGTGAAAGATAGTTGACGAAGCGGGTTCCGTAAAGGTATGCGTTGGCGCCCACCTGAAAGTCCATAGTGGTGCCCTCGGTCTCGAGCCCGACTACGGAGAACAGGTCGTGACCGCCGTCGATGATGCTGCGGAAATACATCTCGTCGTAGCCTCCAAGGGAACGTCCCACTCCGCCGCCAAGCCAGGTCTCCATATAACAGGCGATGCCTTCGTGATACCAGCGCGGCGAATACCAGCGGGGGACGCTCAGGTAGCTCCACAGGGCAGACAATGGATGCTGGCTGTCCGGAGTCACCTTGGCCCCGTAGCCGCCGGAGCCATGGCCGAGACCGAAGAAACGGCGCCATCCCAGGTCGGTACTGTTGTACTTGTCGGTCATCACCACGTGGGTGTACTCGTGGTCGAAGAGGTGACGGTAGCGTTCTGCGGACGGATAGACGTTGTATGCCTTGCCCAGCGGCGCCATACCGATCTGGATCATCGTATGAGGGATTGCCGACACTCCGCCGTTGCCCTCGTCTTCCCAGTCCGTAATCATCAGCAAAGGAGCTTCCGGTACATACAGGGAATCGGTGGCCCACACCTGAGAGTGCAGCGCCTTGCCGTTGTCGTACATCCTCACTATATGGGGGATGTAGCGCGACAGGTTCTTGTCGAAGAATACCAGAGAGACGTCGTCGGTCTTGTATTGATAGTAAGTCTGTCGCTGCCCCCACGCGAACACGGGGAGCAGCAACAGCAGCAGGGCAATTCTATGCCGCATCTTTATTTCCTTTCCAGCCAGGCAGTATCCTGGAGGCGAAGCCCCATGGCGGTTGCCGAAATGACGTCGGAGACGCCGGAGCCGAGCGCGGCTTCATTGGAGCGCAGACTGACGACTATATTGTTGAAGGTGTTAGTTAACTGCTCGGTGCTGAAGAATTTGAGGTCGTTCATCAAGATGACGTCAAAGAATGCTCCGAGTTCCGCCTTATCGAAGAATGCATCAAGTTCGGCTTTGTCGAAGAATGCAAGATTCTCCTTGTCAAAGAATGCAAGATTTTCCTTGTCAAAGAATCCAAGGTTCTCCTTGTCGAAGAAACCAAGTTTTTCCTTGTCGAAGAATGCATCGAGTTCTGTTTTGTCGAAGAATCCAAGGTTCTCCTTGCTGAAAAATGCAAGATTCTCCTTGTCAAAGAATCCAAGATTCTCTTTGTCGAAGAATCCGAGGTTCTCTTTGTCGAAGAATCCGAGATGTTCTTTGTCAAAGAATCCGAGATTCTCTTTGTCGAAGAATGCGCCGAGCTCCGTATTGCCGGCCTGAAGCAACATCAGGCGGGCTGCATTGAAGAAGCCGAGCGCTTCCGAGTTCTTGTGAAACTCCATTTGAGAGGCAGTCTCACGAAGTAATCTCAGAATAACGTTTAGATTGTCGCCAGTGAATGCCGCTGAAAGATTGTTGGCGGCTCCAAGGTTGTCGGACAGTGCGGCGCTCATCATCATAGGAAGGACGTAGCCGAGATTTCCGCCTGCAACTGCTGCGACGCTCTGCTCAGGGGTGAGCTTATAGCCTTTCTTCTCCAGCGCGGCGGCGGCTTTGCTGTCGCCGCCCAGGGCGGCGGTCATCTGCTGGTAGTCGACCCATGAGTCGCGGGCCAGCTTAAGTTGGTCACTGCCTTCATTCTTCTTAAGGTAGCGGTCCGCCTTTTCGATAAAAAGGTCTGCCAGCCTGTTCTGCTTCTGCAGTGTAGTGTAAGCCAGAGCGGCGTTGATCGTATTCTGCTCCACTTCAGGGCTGTCTTCGCCGCCCAGAACTGTTGCAAGGTCTTCACCGGCAGCGCCCAGCTGCTTGCATACATTGACAGTCATTTCGCGGGTCTCGTTCATCTTTGAGAGCACATCGGCAAAATCCTCGAGGTCGCATGCGGCGTCATTGCTCATCTCGACGAGGGCTGCGAACTGCTGCGCGCGGGTCTGCATCACCACATACGAGGCGACGATGCCGTCCTTGTAGTCGGCGTCGTTGAGAAGCAACTCCTGCATATTGGATATAGGCTCCGTTTTCAGACGTGAGAGGCGCTCGGCCTTGCCGATATCACCGCTGGCCTTGTCTTTGTCGACCGACCAGTCTACAAGGGGAGACAGAAGGATACCTACAGCGGCAACAACGACGATGCCGGCTGCAATAAAGAGAGCTTTCTTGTTCTTCATATTACTTGGTTATTAAAACTGACTTTGAGTCTACCGTCAGGCAAATATACTTAATTCCATTTAAATTGCACACTTGTCTTGCACGCTTTTATCAACCCCGCTTTTAAAAAAGCTTGGAGAATCGACGGAATGTTGTTATCTTCGTTTGTTATGAAGCGCACGTTACTGACTTTGTTTTTAATGTTTCTGGCTCTCAGCTGTAGCCGAAATCTTAGCAGCCTTCAAAATGGCGACCTCGTATTTGTGGGCCTTCCTTTAGGTTATGATGCGGAAACGGGCTCTGTAGATGAGGCGATTGCATCGGCCACAGGTGAAGACGGCCTTTTGAATCTGATCCACGTGGCCATAGCAGAGGTTAAGGCAGACAGCATCTGGATTATCGATGCAACCATTGCCCATGGGGTCGACCGTCACCCGCTGGATACATTCCTGAGAGATTTCACCTTGCCAGACGGAAGCTACCCCGAGTTTATTGTCAAGCGGGTGAAAGGAGTGGATGCCGATGCCGCTGTCGAGAGGGCAAAATCTTTCTGCGGCCGTGCCTATGATGTCCGCTTCCTTCCGGATAATGAAGAGCTTTATTGTTCGGAACTGGTGCAGAGAAGTTATCTCGATGCTGCCGGGATGCCTGTTTTTGAAAGCGAGCCCATGAACTTCAATGCTCCGGACGGAACAATGCCGCCCTACTGGGAATGGCTCTTCGGACAATTAGGCATGGAAGTTCCCCAGGGCCTGCCCGGAACCAACCCGCAAAGAATGTCTAAGGCAGACTGTCTGGTTGATGTAACTCTGGACAACCATTTTGTCAGACATTGATATGGAGGTCAACAACCTGCTGCGACGGCAAAATGTTTCCCGGCTGGGACGATTTTGGACGATTGAAATAATATGACTTTCAACACCTACGGAAACAAAGAGAATCAGTCCCTGCTGCTGATTCCCGGGCTGGGGGTATCTTATGAGATATTCCTGCCGCTGATAGAACTCCTTAAGGATCAATACTACATAGTTGCGGTTGGAATTGACGGCTTCCTGATAGGACAGGAGTCAGAGTTCACCTCCGTCGATGACCAGGCAGCGCAGGCAATCGGATATGTTCAAAAGAACCTTAACGGCCACCTGGACGTTGCTTATGGCTTATCACTTGGCGGCAAGATTCTGTCCAGGATTCTGGAGCGGAACGAGATTGTCATCGACCATGCAATAATGGACGCAGCGCCGCTTCTGCCTTTGCCCAAATGGAGCGTTGATCCGCTGCGATATTACCAGAGCTTCAACGTATGGACCTGCTACCACTGGACTGGTTTCTGGAAGTGGGTGTTTCACTCACATTACTTCGACGTACTGCTGGATGAATGCAAGAAGGTATGGCCATACGGCAAAGGCAAAGCCGTACGGGACGGATACAAAGATGTCTACACCCATAAACTGGAGTCCATCCACGGGGCCGATATACATTTCTGGTACGGCACAAAAGAGGCATTTGTGGCCAAGCCGCAGGTGGAACACCTGCTCAAGTTATGCCCGGAAGCCCATGTGGAAGTCTTTCCCGGGATGAATCACGGTCAGTTCCTCGTTGACCACCCGGAAGAAGTTGCCCGGAGATTGGAGTTATTGCGGCGTACACCGTTTCAGCTATGAGCCTTGCGCCATCCTTGTTGGGGTGCACCCCGTCGTTTGTGAGCTCATTGCTTTGAATGACGGAGTTGATGTCGATTAGTTTCAAGCCCTTGTCCGTAGCGGTACTGCGTATGGCCGGAAGAATTATCGTTACATAGTTGGTTCTTCCAGGAACAGAGTCATCTCCGACTGCACATAGCCATGCCAGCCGGGATAGAGCTTTTTGAGGTCGTCTTTATAGTCGCAGACGCAGTAGCCAATCTCAGAGTCATAGCCTGTAATCGAGTGGCTCTTCAGGCAGATATGCAGAAGACCGCTGGGCTCCAAATATAGATTGCCTGTTTTCTGCCTCTCGTTTGCGATACCAAAGTTTGGCGGGATTATTCCTCGAAGCTCTTTTATAAAATCGTTGTCGTAGTGCAATGGATAGATGTAGTTGTCCAGACTGATAGGCAGTGTGACCTTGCGGCCAAACAGGTGGCGTTTGAGCACCTCTCCGGCGCCGGTGTCATACAAGACAAACGGATAATCCTTGCCGTCTATCCTTACAATCAGTCGCCAGTCCTCAAAGTCAGGGTATTTGAGACTTTTAGATTCCGGCAGGCATTCCTGGGTGCCGCGGTAGAGCTCGTGCCAGGTATCCCATTGCTCAGGATTGACGTTATAGTCCAATGCCTTGGCCCCTTCGACTACAATCGTGGCCGGAGTATGGGAATCATTCTCCATAATAGGGATGCTAACCCTTTGGCTTTCATCATTAGTGACGCCATAGCAATACGGCCGGTCATTGATATATACCCGGTATCGATATTGCTTAAACTGCCGGCCCGGCTCGAATCTGGTGTAATACTCAAACTCGTATGACAATTCGACTTCAAGGGCGGCTCCCTCCTGGGGAATGACATTGGTGATTCCTTCCGGTGTTATGATTTCATCGGTGGCGACGTCGTAGTATTCCGTGCCCATGCATCCGGAGAGGACAAGGGCCGGGACCAATGTCAGGATGAAATGATGTATAGTATTATTGAACTTCACGTTATGTAAATGCAGGTTGCCGGTTTTTCTTGCGTAATTGATGCAAAAGTAGCTATTTTTTGTATCAATGAAGCTGGCCAAGCACTATGACACCAAAAATGTCACAGATGATGGCATAGATAAATAATCTGAAAGACAACGGGTTATCCTTCAATTGCTGCCGTTCGATTTATCAAAAGTAAATAATATTTGGCATATAATCGCTATTTTTATGTACTTTTGTAAAGCAATAGTTTATTGTATTATGCGGATTATTCAAACCCCGATTACAAGAGCAGATCTTCGTCAAATGGCGCCGAATTTTTATGGCGATATGGTGAAATGTGTAGCAGATGTCAAGTTGGGTATCCTTGCTGTAGATGCTGAGTTACACGCTGATCTTGAGAGATTGCTTTTGGATAATGGATCATCAGGAGAAGATTTGTGGGGCTTTAATCTGTATCCAGATGAGAAAGGGGATGATTTTATTGAATACGACTCCTTAATAAATATCAGATCTTGGCAGGGCAATCCCGGCCGCGGGGTTTACGATCCAGCAGTAAGGGAATCTATTGAGAAGCTTGTTGAACGATTGATAATCGAATAAGTAATGCAGCACCAGTCGTTGGCAGATGGCAGATGGGCCGAATTGTCCTTGTCGCAGCAGATGGCGAACATAGGCAGCGAGACATCTCGTACGTATTGTGCGCTTGAGGCCGGGAAAGAATCTCGTGCAGAGAGCGCATTTGCCAGGGCGCAGGAGCTTATTGACCTTACAATCAAATTTGGACGATTAGGCAATCCAGAGGGTAGAAGTGCAATGCTGAAAGAGCTTTGCCGTTTTCGTGAGCTGTTCTGCGGGGCCTATCTTTCGCGCGATCTTGGCGAGTTGGCGGCGTTGAACAAATACCTGGACAAATTTGCTTATCTTGCTCGCCCAAAGCCCCAATAATTAAGGTTCAGGTGACAAATGGCACCGCTGATTATTGACCAGTGATGTCAGCAACCTGAAGCTCATAATCCAAGATTCCGAGCCTCAGAGCAACGGTATCACCCGCGCCTATAGCAAGGCCGCTGCCTTCGACGATCCATACACTCTGGTCACCACGGCCATCGACATCAAGGCCAAGTTCGAGGCCAAGAACGGTGCTGTGAACGCCGGTCTGCCCAAGTTTTCTTCAAGTACTTCTACGTCAACACCGCCACCGGTGAGAAGTCTGGAGATGTCCCCTCGTACAGGGAACGTTTGCGAGCGAGTAGTCTCGTATGTCAAATGAATGCGTCTCGTCGAGAAATCGGCGGGACGTTTTCTTTATGTCTTGAAGATTATGTGTATATTTGGTTCGATAAATCGGAATTTGTCGTAAACAGTCATATCAACTAACCACATCTCATGGAAAAGAACCGTTTGGAAGCATTCAGCGATGGTGTACTGGCCATCATCATCACCATCATGGTGTTGGAACTCAGTCAGCCTAAGGGTGACGGATGGAAGG
>JAFZZW010000059.1 GCA_017615615.1 Bacteroidales bacterium | reverse complement strand
TGCGCTGGGCCTGGCCTTCGCTCAGGCCGGCGCCTATCTCGGCGCAGACGGTGTCGAGCCCGTCCTGAAGATCATAGACGAAGTCCGCTGCGGCAAGGTGCAGGGCTTCATGGAGTTCGGCCTCGCTGGCGTCGGGCTTGGCCAGAAGCAGGTTGTCCCGGATGCTTCCGCTCATGAGGCTGTTGCCCTGCGGAACATACATGAAATTGCAGCGCGTACGCACTCCGGAGGGCACTTCCCGGGAACCGTCATACAGGATGACTTGCCCGCTGTCCGGTGCGAGCAGCGACATTATCACCCTCACCAGGGTTGATTTCCCTGCGCCGGTGGAGCCGATTATAGCCGTCATGCTGCCGGGCTTGAAGTCATAGTCCAAAGAGCGTACTACCGCCTCGTGGACTCCCTCGTAAGTGAAGGTGAGATTCTCTACACGGACGCCTGGAGCGCCTTGAAGTATGATATCTTCCCCCTGTTCCTCCTGGACGGCGTCGACCAGATCGAGAAGGCGGTCTTCCGAAGAAAGCGCCCGGATGAATGCGGGGACCTGAAGCGCGATATTGGCCACTGGCCGCTGAACCTGCCCGACGAGTTGCAGGAAGGCCACCATGGTGCCGTAACCGAGAGAGCCGTCCTTGAGTCCGAAAACGCCCCAGAGGAACACCAGGGCATATCCTGCCGCGAATCCGAGCTGCATGAATCCCCGGCTGACCGCATTGTAGTTTAGGCGCGTGATGGTTTTGCCGTAAACGGTCCGCTGCAGGCCTCCGAGCTTTTCGAGCACGCGGTCGGTGGCTCCGAGCATGCGAACCAGAACACGACGCTGGGTGTTCTCCTGGATGTGCCCCTGCACGGCGGCGTCGGCGGCGCGGATTTCACCGGTGAGGGCGCGCAGCTTGCGGAAGAAAAGGCGGCTGAACAGCACCGCCACGGGCATGATTATTAGCAGGATCCATGCGAGCCCCGGGGAGAGCACGAACAAATACACCGATGCGGCAATAAGCTGGATTACGGTGCACAGTGTGTCCGGAATGGTGACGCAGATGAAGTCCACCACCACGCGGATGTCCTCTTCCAGGCGGCTGACGGTGTCGCCGCTGTGGAGGCGGTCCCTGCCGTTCCAGGTGCTGAACATCACCCTGCGGAACACATCTTCGCGCATGAGATTCTGGGCGCGGACGATAATATATCCTTCCCAGTAACGGCTGCCGACGCGGATGAGCACCTGGACTACCATTATGCCTACCATAACCGCCGCGAGGGTGTTGACGCTCCCTGCGGCGGCTCCGGTGGCCACGTCGACCACCTTCTTGCTGATCCAGACGAACGCGAGCGACACCGCCACGGCAGCCATTCCGATAAGGACGCTGACGAGTACGCGGAAACGCTGTGGCCGGAACATCTGCCACAGACCCTTTACACACTCGCGGAAAGGTCTCATTCGGTAACGATTCCGGCCTCTATCCACTTGGCGATGATGGCCTCGGAGTCGCGGAGTGCGGTTTCGCGGTCAACCTCGTAGCGCCCGACAAGCAGGTCCGCGAGGGTTTCGGCGTCGAAGTCTTTGCCGTTGACCTCCTTCCAGAGGTACGCCGCGCTCTCGTTGAGGGAGATCATGCGGTTGAAGTTGATCTGCTTGATGCTTTCTGCTGTAATGATGAACTCCTTCCCGAGGGGACGGAGGGTGAATCCGGGAACAGTTTTCATAAAAACTTGAGTCTTCTATAAAATCCTAAAAATATACGTCTGACGATTCTGGGAGCGGCCGTCCAGCGGCGGAAGCGGCGTTTCCACCTGGGGGCGAGGCAGTCGATGCGCTTGTCGCCGGGCCTGATGATGGCAATTGCCGTGCCGCAGACATCCTGGATGGAGCAGAGCTCCGTGCCGTCCAGGTTGCCGTCGCCTTTGAGGCGCAGGCTGTCCCCGCTGATGGCGTTGACCCGGTGGAGCACATAGTGCCCGGGAGTCAGCTGGGCGAGGACGATGTCCCCGACCTCCACCTGCTGCTGCCGGACGAGTTCCACGCTGTCGCGCTCTCCGCGGATGAACGGCGACATGCTCTGGCCCTTGGTCATGATGACCACGGAATGCCCTTCGCGGAGGAATTCCGACACCTGACCGAGCATGACGGCGTTTGGCAGTACTATCCTTCCTGTTTTCATTTAAGGATCTCCGCGCTGCAGACCTGAGCTGCCTCGGCGTCGGGACGGCAGTCGAGGACGTAGCAGGGGATTGTGGTGACTATCTTTTCCAGCGTGGCGTGGAGGCCGTCCGCAATGGTCCTGTCCGCCTTGAACCCGGAGCAGGATGAATACAGCAGGGCGTACGATTCCAGAAGGGACAAGGCTGTGATGCGGTTCTCGGGACTACGGTTGATGCGTACGAACGCTCCTGCGGGAGCCTGCACGTTGCGGTAGCACGGCGTCTTGCCGCTCCAGGGAGAACCGTATGCGATGACGGAACCGTCCTCCCAAACGCGGACTATGGGGTTGTCGTCGTTCATGAGCTCGGTGCCGGGGATGTTGTCCAGCCAGAGCTGGCTGTGGGTGCTCTTTCCCGTGCCGCTGCGGGCGAGGAACAGGAAAGCCTTGCCGGAATTGCCGACCATGGACGCATGCAGTTCCAGGGTACCCAGCGGGGCGGAGCGGAACGCGTACAGGAGCATCATGGAATTGTTAATGCCGAAAATGGCGTCGGATACGCGACGGTTGTCGAGATAGAGGCGGCCGGACGAAAAATCCTCACTCGCTACGAGGTGGGAGCGGCACTCGATGTTGTGGTCCGGGGACATGTCGAACACCCACTGGCCGTCGCCCTTGTAGAGGCGCACTACGGTCTCTCCGTCTTCCGTTTTGGGGTCGTACACGCACTCAAGGCCCTCCGGGCGCTCGAGCATGTCCTGGCAGAGCTCCAGGCTGAACAGGGTCTCTGACGGACCGTCGACGACGAAAGGATCGTATTGTGTAAGACGCGGCCACAGCGAGCAGCTGTCGGTCATGCTGAGGGAAAATATATGTCCGGCTACCTTGAAGTATCTTGTCATAGGTGGTGCAATTGTCTTGCAAAGATAACAAGAATTCGTTACATTTGCCTTTTGACACGATATAAAAGATTTGTATGGACTATAACACCACACGCGAAAAGCTTTCCATGCCCGAATACGGCCGCAACGTCCTCAAGATGGTGGAGCAGATGAAGCAGATCCCGGACAAGGCCAAACGCACCGAGCAAGCCCGCGCCATAGTCAAGGTGATGGAAATCCTCAATCCCCAGGTCCGCCAGCTGGACAACTTCGACCACAAGCTCTGGGACCATCTCTATATGATAGCCGGCTACGACCTCGACGTCGATTCCCCCTATCCCGCCCCCGTGGCAGAGGAATTCAGCACCCGCCCCGTCCCCATCCCCATGAAGGGCGAGAAAATCAAGGCTACCCACTACGGCCGCAACATAGAAAAGATAATCAACCTCCTCTGCGATGAGCCCGACGGCGAAGTCAAGACGGAAATGATCCGCTCCCTGGCCATCTACATGCGCCAGCAGTACCTCATCTGGAACAAGGACAACGTCTCCGACGAAACCATCTTCAAGGACATCGAGAAGCTCTCCGAGGGCCGCCTGACGGTCCCGGAGGGCCTGCGTCTGCACCAGATCAACTATGAAGGCAACTTCGCCCGTCCCGGCATGAGCATCAACGTCGGCGGCCAGGGCAAAAACAGGAATTTCCGCAAAAAGGGTAAAAGAAAATAATGAAAACGCCCTCCTTCATAAAGAACTGGGACGCCGGCCAGAAGGCCGCGGCGGTAAAGATAACCGGTCTGTTCATAGCCGCCCTGGCCATTTTCGTGCTCGTCGCTTCCGTGTCCTATCTGGCCCACTGGCAGCAGGACATGAGCTTCGTGCCCGGCGAAAAGGTGGCCAATGCGGCGGGCACGCTCGGATACCGTACCGGCAAGTTCCTGGTGGGCGATTTCCTTGGATTCGGCAGCTTCGCCCTTATCCTGATACTGGTCGTGCTTTCGGTCAGGCTGCTTACCGGCAAATGGATAATGTCCCTCGGACGGACCCTGCTGCTCACCCTGAGCGGCGCCTTCGTCACCTCTCTGCTGCTCTCTTACGCCGGCAGCCTGGCCGGCCTAGGCACAGCCTTCGGCGGCGGCCTCGGAGGTGCCTGCGGCGCCGCCGTAATAGAATGGTCGCTGCGGATACTCGGATACATCGTGACGGCCCTGGCGATAATCCTTCTGGTCGTCCTCTGGCTCTTCATTTCGGTCCCGGCCTTCAACGCATGGCTGGCGGGGCTCTTCTGCTCCGGCAGGACAAACGACCCCGAGCCGGATTACCCCGTGACCTCCAAGCCTGTCGACATACCGGAAGAAGCGGTGAAACCGGAGCCCGCCAAAAAGCCGGAGTCTCCAAAAAAGCCGGACCCCCCTGTGAAGCAGCCGGTCAAGGACCCCGCGGAATCCGCAGGACCCGACGACGGCAACTTCGAGGTGGTATATGGCGACGGCCTGGACACCGAGGTCAAGAAGGACCTCAAGCCCATCGACAACCGCATGGATCCTCCCGACGGCCTGCCCAAATACAAGTTCCCCAGCCTGGACCTCCTCCAGAATCACGATTCCGGCCGCCACGAGGTTTCCACGGAAGAACTGGTACGCAACCGCAACCGCATCCGCGCCGCCCTAGCCAACTACAAGATCCAGGTAAACGACGTCCGGGCCATAGTCGGCCCCACCGTCACGCTGTACAAGGTATATCCCGCCCCCGGCGTCAAGATATCGGACATCAAGCGCCTCCAGGAAGACATCGCCATGTCCCTCAAGGCCAAGGGCGTACGTGTGGTGACGCTTGAGGATTCCGTAGGTATCGAGGTTGCCAACGACTACGCCTCCATCGTACCCCTCAAGGCCCTCCTCAACGACGACGCCTTCCGCCGGAGCAAGGCCGAACTGCCGGTGGCCATCGGCTATACCATCACCCAGAACGTCAAGGTATTCGACCTCGCGGACGCCCCGCACCTCCTCATCGCGGGTGCCACCAAGCAGGGTAAGTCAGTAGGCCTCAACGTCATAGTGAGTTCGCTCCTGTACAGCAGGCACCCCTCCGAGCTCAAGTTCGTCTTCATCGACCCCAAGATGGTCGAATTCTCCGCCTATGCCCAGCTGCTGCACCACTATCTGGCAGTCCTCCCCGAGGCCGCGAGCGAAGAGGACGAGCAGTCCCGTGCCATCGTCAAGAAGCCCAAGGACGCCGAAAAGATTCTCCGCTCCGTGTGCATCGAGATGGACGAGCGCTACGAGCTGCTGTCCAAGGCCGGCGTCAACAAAGTCACCGCGTACAACGACAAATACTGCAAGCACCACCTCCGTTCGGACCAGGGACACCGTTTCCTGCCGTATCTCGTAGTGGTCGTCGACGAGTACGCCGACCTTACGATGACCAGCGGCGGAGGTCCCGAGGCCAAGGCCAACGGCCGCAGCATCACCGGTTCCATCATACGTCTGGCCCAGAAGGGGCGCGCCGCCGGCATCCACGTCATCCTCGCTACCCAGCGTCCTTCCGTGGACGTGATATCCGGCCTCATCAAGAGCAACTTCCCTATGAGGATTGCCTTCCGCGTGGCCTCCAGGGTGGATTCCATGACTATTCTCGACGCCCCCGGCGCAGAGAAACTGATAGGGCGCGGCGACATGCTGTTCAGCGCCGGCATAGATTCGGAGCGTATCCAGTGCGGATATGTCAGTTCGGACGAAATCGACGAGATCAACTCTTTCATCAGTTCCCAGCAGGGCTACGCCAAGAGTTACAACACCCCGTACTACCTTCCCGAGGTCGAAGAGGCCGGCAGCGAGGGCTCAGGAGGCGGCGGAGGCGACGTGGGAGACCTCGACGAGCGCTTCCGCGAGGCCGCGGAGCTCGTGGTCACCACCCAGAAGGCATCCACTTCGTATCTTCAGACCCGTCTCGGCATGGGGTTTGCGAAGGCAGCAAGGGTAATGGGCCAGCTCGAAACGGCAGGCGTCGTAGGACCCCAGGAGGGCGCAAAGCCCCGTCAGGTCCTTGTAGCCGACCTGATGAGCCTCCAGAACCTTTTGGATACACTTGCAAAATGATGAAACGACTGTTTACCCTTATGCTCCTGCTCGCTGCGGCACTTCCGCTCGCGGCACAGAAAGACGCCGCAAGCCTCAAGGCTCTTGTGGACAGCAACCGCGTAAGCTTCAAATATACCCTTTCCGCCAAGGACATGCCTCAGATCTCCACCACCGGAACCGTCATCCTGGACGGTCCGTGCTACCATCTCAGCACCAAAGGGGCGGAAATCTGGTGCGACGGCACCACCAAGTGGACCGTCGACACCGAGGCCAAGGAGGTCTATATCGAGTCTTCCGAGGGCACCCGCGAGTTCATGGTAGACCCCACTGCCCATCTGGACAGGGTCGACGGCCTCAAGGTCTCCGAGAAACAGGTATCCGGCGTGTATAACGAAGTCACGCAGGGCGCCGCGGTGGCGTTCAAGCTTACTTCCATCAAAAGTTCGCCCCTTACCGGCGGCACCAGGGAATTCTTTTTCGATGTCTCCACTCTCGGGGATGAATGGGTAATAACGGACCTTAGATGAAAGTCTGCGTCGGTCTTTCCGGTGGAGTCGATTCCAGCGTTGCGGCCCTGTTGCTCAAGCGGCAGGGCTACGATGTTTTTGCCATGTTCATGCAGAACTGGCACGACACCGAGGGTACGCTCCACGGCGACTGCGAGTGGGAGGAGGACAAGTTCGTCGCGGAACTTGTGGCCAGGAAGATAGGCATCCCGTTCTATTTCGTCGACCTGTCCGCGGAATACCGGCAGCGGGTGGTAGATTACATGTTCGACGAGTACGCTCACGGACGCACCCCCAACCCGGATGTCCTCTGCAACAGCGAAATAAAGTTCGACGCTTTCCTTGCCAAGGCCCGCGCCCTGGGAGCCGATTATGTGGCCACGGGGCATTATTGCCGCAAAGAACAGGCTTCCGACGGCAGCTGGCGCCTGCTGGAGGGCATCGACCCCGGAAAGGACCAGAGCTATTTTCTCTGCCGCCTGTCGCAGGAGCAGCTTGCCAGCGCTCTGTTCCCCATCGGCGGGATGCTCAAAAGCGAGGTGCGCGCCCTTGCCGCGGAGGCAGACCTTCCGTCCGCCGACAAGAAGGATTCGCAGGGAATCTGTTTCGTGGGCAAGGTGGACCTTCCCGTTTTCCTGCAGCAGAAGCTTTCCAGCGTCGAGGGGGATGTGGTGGAGGTTTTCGATGCATGGTATGACGCTTCCGCCGACTACCGTATGCGGTTGGAGCTGCTTGAAGGCAAGGCTCCGTCGGAACTCAGCGACGATGAGCTTTCCCTGCTGAGCAAGCCGGTTGACTATAGCGATATTGTATTCCGGACGGAGACTTACCGTTCCGGCAGGCATCATGTACGCAAGACGCGCTATCTGCCCAATCCCTGGGGTGTGGTGGCGGGCCGCCATGAAGGCGCCCAGTTCTATACCATCGGCCAGCGGAAGGGCCTGGCTATCGGAGGGCATGCGCGTCCTCTTTTCGTAATCGCCACCGACGTTGAGTCTAACAGGGTTTACGTCGGCGAAGGGGAAGACCACAAGGGCCTCTTCCGCAGCGTGCTGCGGGTGGCTCCGGACGAGATCCATTGGATGCGGCCGTCGCTGGCCCTTCCGATGGGCGCCGAGCAGAGGTGCCGCGTGCGCATCCGCTACCGCCAGGACCTTCAGGACGCCCTTCTTCTCATGCGTCCCGCCGGTCTGTTCGTCGTTTTCGACAAACCGCAGCGCAGCATCACCCCGGGGCAGTTCGCGGCTTTCTACGCCCTTCCCGACCCCGCCGACCGCTGGGATGCCCCCGAACTGCTTGGAAGCGGAGTAATATAGACATAGAATGAACAGCAGAAAAAACACCATTGGTTTAAGAAGCGTCGCTGCGCGACCCCTCCCACCTGCGGCGGCCCCCTCCCTCTTATGGAGCCGAGGGTGGCTGCATCTTCTTAAACCAATGGTGTTTTTTCTGCTGCTGGCCTCTGTGCCGGCGGCGGCGCAGGGGATGTACCAGCCGGCGACGGGGCAGGGGCATCCGGCGCCTCCGGCGGTGCCTGCTTACGTCGTGTTTGCAGGGGATACGATAAGGTTCGACACAACCGAGAAGTACGAACGCATGGACCGCGAGCTGATGTCGTTTACGTACATGCATACGACTTCAACCCTTATGCTAAAACGCTCCGGGAGGTATTTCCCGCAGATTGAGCCGGTGCTGCGCCAGAAGGGCGTGCCGGAGGATTTCAAGTATCTGTGCGTAATCGAGAGCAATCTGGATCCTGCTGCCGTGAGCGTTTCCGGCGCGGCGGGCCTGTGGCAGTTCACCAAGGCTACGGCCAAGGAGTTCGGACTGGATGTCGATGCCGAGGTCGACGAACGCTATAATATCGAGAAAGAGACTCTTGCGGCCTGCGAGTATCTGCTGCGGGCTTGGAAACTCTTCAAGGACTGGCCTACGGTGGCCGCCAGTTACAATTGCGGTATGGGCGGTATGGTCCGGCGCGTGGCGGAGCAGAAGCAGGGCTCTTCCTTCGACCTCTGGCTGCCCGAGGAAACCACCCGCTACGTCTATCGTATCCTTGCCGCCAAGATGCTCTTCGATAATCCGGAGGCTTTCGGTTTCAGCGTCACAGAACGTTATCCTTATCTCCCTCCGCGCCGGACGGTTACGGTTTCCGGGCCTGTCCCCAACCTGATTGAATTCGCCCTGGAGAACGGCGTCACCTACGCCGAGCTCAAGAGGGCCAACCTGTGGCTGCGCGACGTGCGCCTCACCAACAAGGCGCAGAAAACCTATCAGATAGCAATCCCTCAGAAGTAGGGCCGTCAGAACCCTTCCGACCGCCAGGTGCCGTTGGAGGTGATAAGGCAGGCCTGGATGTCCGGGTGCGCCTCCACGTATGCGCGTGCTTCGTCCACCCCGATTACCATGAAGTACGTGGCCAGGGCGTCTGCCTCGGTGGCCGTGGGGGCTACTACAGTGGCGCTCAGCAGGTTATGCTCCACGGGGCGGCCTATGCGTGGGTCGATGGTGTGGGAATACTTGTGGCCGTCGATAACATAGAATTTGCGGTAATTGCCGGACGTTACGACTCCGTGGGGGCCGCCGTCGGAATGCCATAGGCCGGAGAGAGACGCTCCCGGAGTGTTGTTGCCGTCCTCGGGGGTGTCGATGCCCAGAGTCCAGGGCTTGCCGGAGGGATTGACTCCGTCGCAGTATATTTCGCCTATGTCGACGAGCATGTCCTTAACTCCGATCGAATACAGGTATGAGGCCACCCGGTCGCAGGTGTAGCCCTGGGCTATGGCGTTGAAATTCAGCACCTCGCGCCGCCTGCAGCGTTCCATCGCGGCGTCTATTGCCTCCTGCGACGGGAGACTGTCCCGGGTGAAGCCGAAGCCCCATATGTCGAAGAGCGGCCCCGCGGCGGCGTCGAACGCTCCGCCGGTGATTTCGCGGTAGTAGTCGGCAATCTTTTCCATCTCCAGGAACATGTCGTTGAGGACTGCCGGCTCCCCGGCATTCCGCCTGCTGAGTATCGATTTCTTGTTATATCCCGACAGGGTGGTGTCTATGGCATCCAGAATCTGTCCGATGCGGGCCGCCACCTCTTCCCGGCCGGCGGTGACTCCACGGGGATTGTACCGTACGCTGTAGGTCCCGCCCTGGGCATATCCGCCCACGGTTACATAATCCCTGGAGCACGACAGAGCGGCAAACAACACGATTGCGACAGCAAGGAGCCTTGTTTTCATACCGGAACGCTGAAGATTTTCCGCAAAGGTAGCGGATTTTCACATAAAAATACGCATATTTGCAGTTCACGGTCGAATTATGATGAAATTTCGCGCTATAGCCGCCATCGCCCTGGCAGTCCTTTGCCTCGCCTCCTGCAAGAAGGACGAGGAGAAGGAGTACATGGACGGCAGTCTGTTGATATCAGGTATCTTACCCACATACGTAGCCCCCGGAGGGACCTACACTTTCTCCGCATCCGGAGTCACCGTTCCGGACGGCACCAAGGTAGGCTATTATTTCAAGAATCCCTTCACCAGCGTCCTTGACACCACGGACGTCTATTCCTTTACGGTCCAGGACGAGCCCGGTTCCTACAACCTGACCTGCGTCGCCTTCCCCGCCGAATCCTCCGACAAGTATTACTCTACTTCCACATACCGGACCTTCACCGTCGTTACGGAGAGTTCTCTCCAGGGTATTCCGGAATATGCCGGCGGCGGCACCGTCAGCATCGGTTCCCGTTCCTACCCCACATTCCAGGCCTGCGGGCTTGAGTGGCTGGGGTCCAACCTGTCGCTTGTCCCGGACGGTTCTTCGGGCCATCCCTATGCCGGCTGCCCGGCCATGCTCGAGCCGCTTGGTGCATTCTACACCTGGGAGGAGGCTTCGGATATCTGCCCTTCCGGGTGGCGCCTTCCCACGGATTCCGAATGGGTGGAACTGATTAAGCTGGCCGGCGGTCCGGAAGGGCTCCAGCCGCATGCCGATTCCCCTGCCGGCGCAGGCAACCTGATGGTCAAGTGTACATTCAACGGCTCCAATCTCTGGGAGTATTACCGCGGGGTCAACATCCTAAATGCCACACACTTCAGCGCCATCCCCGCGGGTTACGCCACCATCTCTTCAGGCAGCGACAGTTTCACCGGTTTCGGCTCGTACGCCGCATTCTGGACTGCCGACGAGCAGGACGGCATGGGTGTTTACCGCTACATATATCAGGAATACGATAACGTTTACGCCGGTCTCGGTGACAAAGACTCGTTCGGAGCGAGCGTCCGTTGTGTGAGATGAGTGACATGCAGAGCATAGACGCCGCCGCCCGACACGTATTCGAGGTATGCGAGCCCAGGGTTACGCCGGAGGACCTTCAGCGCATCAAGGATGCATACGAGTTCGCCAAAATGGCCCATGAGGGCCAGAAGCGCAACACCGGAGAGCCGTACATCATGCATCCCGTGGCTGTCGCAGCCATCGCCGCCGAGGAGCTTGAGCTTGACGCCAATACCATCATCGCCTCCTTCCTTCACGACGTCGTTGAGGACACCCCTTATACGATAGAAGACATCCGTTCCCGTTTCGGGGATGACGTCGCCTTCCTGGTGGATGTCGTCACCAAGCGCCGCAAGCAGGCATACGAATATACCAAGCAGGTCGACAATTACCGCCAGATACTCGAATCCGTCCATTTCGATATCCGCGCCCTGCTCGTCAAGCTCAGCGACCGCCTGCACAACATGCGGACCCTGGATAGCATGCGCCCGGACAAGCAGATGAAGATAGCGGGGGAGACCGACTTCTTCTACGCCCCTCTTGCAGCCCGCCTGGGGCTCTATCACGTCAAGACGGAGATGGAGAACCTTTCCTTCCGTTTCCGCTGCCCCAAGGAGTACGAGGTGCTGGAACAGAAGATAGAGGAGGAGCGCCAGCGTACCGCCGCTTCCGTCAAGGAGTTTACGGACGAGATAGAATCCATAATGAAGGAGAACGGCATTCCGGCCAGGGTTCAGGTGCGCTACAGGCGTCCTTACAGTATCTGGCGTACCATGAGGGAGCAGAACTGCGACTTCTCCCATGTGGATTTCAAGCACTTCGTCCGCATCATCTACACTCCCATCCAGGAGTGGTCCCGCTCCTCCGACCCGGAAAAAGACACCAGCCTCTTCATCTACAGCTGCCTCACCGGCCGTTTCAAGGAGCGTCCCGGGAGCGTCAGCAATTATATCGACAACCCCAAGGACAACGGATACCAGAGTTTCCACGTGCGGCTTCTCAACCGCGCCGGCAGCTGGGAGGAACTCCATATCGCCTCCGAGCGCATGCACCGGAACGCCCGCCTCGGCTGTGTGGTCGAAAGGGGTGAGACCTGGCTCGAGCGCTTCAAGACAGTCCTCCAGAACATTGCGGAAAGCGGCGACGGCTTCAACTTCATGGAGGGCGTGAGCTTCTCCCTGTACAACGAAGACATCCTTGCGTTCACACCCAAAGGCAAGGGCGTCATCCTGCCCAAAGGCGCCACCGCCCTGGATTTTGCCTTCGAGGTTCATACGGAAATCGGCGAGCACGCCAAATACGCCCGCATCAACGGTATTCTCAAGCCCCTTCGCACCGAGCTCCACCGCGGCGACTGCGTAGAAATAGGCACCGCCGAGGATGCTTCACCCAAGCCCGAATGGCTCGAATTCGCCAAGACCTACAAGGCCCGCAGGGTCCTCCACGACGCCCTCCGCAACAGAGCGAAGCCCGGATACACCCTTTGCCATGAGTGCTTCCCGCTTCCCGGGGACGAGGTGATAGGTTTCCAGAACGAGGACGGCGTGGTGACGGTTCACAGCCGCCATTGCCCGCTGGCCATCAAGCTCGCCTCCGAGAACGGCAACTCCATAGTCTCCGTGGATTTCCACCCCGAGCCGGACCGGACCTTCCCTGTCCGCATCCGCATAGTCGCCATCGACCGCTATCACCTTCTGAGGGACATTATCGACTGCTTCGTGGAAGACCAGCACCTCTCCATGGACCGCCTCACCACAAGCACCCAGGACGACATCGTGGAATGTATCATCGACTTCCCCGTACACTCGATGAGCGAGCTCCAGCAGACCATGATGAGCATCTCCCGTATCTCCGGGGTCGATGAAGTCCGCCGGGTCAGAGCGAAGCTATAGTCTCCAGGCAGAATTCCATCAGTTCCACCAGCTTCCCGCATGCCGCTACAAGCCATGCAGGGCAGATGCCCGTCGCCTGAAGGATAAGGCAGACAAGTGCTGTGACGATTATGCATTCCGTCATGGGAAGCGCCAGCAGATTGGTGATCAGATAATACCTGGGCAGACTCCGGAAGTGCCACCATGCCGCCGGAGCCGTGAACAACTGGCATGAGCTGCTCAGGGCGGCTGCGTTCCAGATGCCTTTCAGGAGCCCCCTGCGTCCGGGATACCATGTGCTCAGGCCGGGGTACAGCAGTATTATCCCGAGCATGGCGAGGTAAGACAGCTGGAAGCCGGCCGATGCTATGAGCGACGGGCGTACGGCAAGTTGTATCATCAGGGCGGTGCTGAAGGTCCCGGCGGGGGAGCGTATGCGCCCGCTCAGCGAGCGCCCGGCTTCGTTGACGACGATGAACAGGAAGGCCCGTACGGTCGATGGGCTTGCTCCGGTGGTGACTGTGTAGAAGCCGCAGAGGCTTACGGCGATGCAGCTCCTGAAAAATCGTCCGGCCGGCGTGTTGCCGAGAGGAATCAGCAGCCGGCAGATGAACAGGTATATGATTCCGAGATGAAGTCCGGAGAGCGCCAGGATATGCGATGCTCCGCTGCGGCGGAATGCCTCTACGGTGGAGCGGGGGAGGGCGCCGCGCCGTCCAGTAAGGAGGGCGGTGATTATGGCGCCGCTGTTCTTTCCCGGAAAGCCGGCCGCGTCTATGGCGCCGCACAGGGAATCCAGCGCGGCGGGAAACAGGCTGATGTTGCGTGGCGCACCCGCAATGGCCTCCGTACAGCGGCAGAAGGCGCCAAGGAAGATAAAAGTCACGGCCAGCGGCAGGCGGTCGTTCCCTTGGTGCAAAGCGCAGAATACCAGCATGATGGCCGATGCCAGACATGCCGGCGGCGCTGCGCCCGGAGGGGCTCCGGAAAGCTCGGCGGCCGCAACTCCGGCGGCAAACGGGAAGCTCAGGTAAGTTATGCCGCATCCTTT
Organism: Bacteroidales bacterium; assembly: GCA_017615615.1. Taxonomy (GTDB): domain Bacteria; phylum Bacteroidota; class Bacteroidia; order Bacteroidales; family UBA932; genus Cryptobacteroides. The sequence continues at coordinate 7,188 of JAFZZW010000059.1, read as the reverse complement.
TTTCATAGTTTGTGTTTTTCGCGGCGGCAAATTGCACAATATTTCTTATTTTTGTACGATTAACCAATTCCGATTACCGGAAACGCCATTTTATGATAATACTAGTAATCAACTGCGGCAGCTCTTCCATCAAGTATCAGCTTCTCGATATGAAGAGCGACGATGTGTATGACCTTCTTGCCAAGGGTCTCGTAGAAAAGATCGGTCTTCCCGAGGGCACCATCAGGCACCGTCCTTCCGGAAAGGAAGGCTTCGTCCGAGATCTTCCCATCCCGGACCACGTAGTCGGCATGAAACTCGTCATGGACGCCCTTGTGGACCCTGTGTACGGCGTCCTCAAGTCCTTTTCGGACGTAGAGGCAGTAGGCCACCGTATCGTCCAGGGAGCGGATTTCTTCTCCGGAAGCGCCCTCGTCGACGAGGATGTCCTGTCCAAGATCGAGTTCTGCTGCGACTTCGCGCCCCTTCACAATCCCGCCCACCTTCTCGGTATCCATGCAGTTACGGACGTCCTCCCCGACGTCCCCCAGGTAGTCACCTTCGACACCGCGTTCCATCAGACCATGGAACCGTATGCATATATGTACGCCCTTCCCTGGGAGTATTACGAAAAATACCGCATCCGCCGCTACGGCGCCCACGGCACCAGCCATCAGTATGTGTCCCAGAGGGGCGCCAGGCTTGCCGGACTGGACCTCGGGCACTCCAAGATAATCACCTGCCACATCGGCAACGGCAGTTCGGTCACTGCCATCAAGGACGGCAAGTGCGTCGATACATCCATGGGATTCACCCCTCTCGAGGGTATGATCATGGGTACTCGCTGCGGCATCATCGACGCCAACATAATCCCGTACATCATGAAGAAGGAGGGCCTCACCCCCGCCCAGATGACGGAAATCATGAACAAGAAGAGCGGTTTCCTCGGCCTGAGCGGCGTCAGCTCCGACGCCCGCGACATGAACGACCTCGCTCTCGCCGGTAACAAGAAGGCCAAGATAGTCCTCAAGAAACTCACCTACGATATCGTCAAGCTCGTCGGCGGCTACATCGCGGAAATGAACGGCGTGGACCTCATAGTCTTCACCGCCGGCATCGGCGAGAACAACCCCCGCCTGCGCCGCCGTGTCTGCGAGCAGCTGGCGTACATGGGCGTAAAGATCGACAACGAGGTCAACGACGCCGCCCGCGGCGAGGAGGTCATCTTCTCCACCCCCGACTCCACCGTCAAGGTCGCCCTTATCCCCACCGACGAGGAACTGGTAATCGCCCGCGACACCATGAGAATAGTTTCAACCTTAGAAGAATAGCAAACCATGATCAAGAATTTCAACGACGTTTTCACGACGCTTCAGCAGAAGGGTATCTGCAAAAGGCTTATTGTCGCCTGGGGCGTAGATTCGCATAGCATAGGAGCGGCATACGAGGCCGCGAAGAAGGGTTTCGTCAAGGCCACCCTGGTTGGTGACGAGGCTCTCATCAAGAAGGTCTGCGAGGAGGAGGGACTGGACGCTTCCGTCTTCACCATAGTCAACAACCCTGTGGAGCTCAAGGCCGTCGCACAGGCCGTACAGATGGTCCATGACGGTGAGGGCGACGTTCTCATGAAGGGCCTCTGCTCAACTGACAAATTCCTCCGCGCCATCCTCAACAAAGAGACCGGCCTTCTGCCTCCCAAGGGCCTGCTGAGCCACGTAAGCGTCGTGGAGAATCCCAATTACCATAAGCTGATATTCTTCAGCGACATGGCTGTGGTTCCCCTGCCCGATTTCCGCCAGAAGGTCAAGATTTCCGGATTCCTTCTCGGAGTGGCCAAGTCCTTCGGCATCGAGAAGCCGAAGATCGCATTCGTCGCCGCTTCCGAGCAGATGCTCGATTCCATGCCCGCGTGCATCGAGGCCGCCATGCTCGCCAAGATGTGCGACCGCGGCCAGATTCCCGGCTGCGTGGGCGACGGCCCCCTTGCTCTTGATGTCGCCATCGACGAGGAGAGCGTCCAGATCAAGAAGCTCCGCAGTGAGGTCGCCGGCGACGCCGACTGCCTCCTGTTCCCCAACATCGAGTCCGCCAACGTGTTCTGGAAGACCAACAGCAAGCTTGCCGTCGGTGTGCGCCAGGCCGGCATGCTCGTAGGTACTACCGCCCCTTGCATCCTTGCCTCCCGCGCCGACAGCGTCGACACCAAGCTCAACTCCATCGCCGAGGCCGTTATGTTCGTCAGTAAATAATGTTTACCGCCGGAAACTGCTGTCGATAGAATGCATACTAAGGAAGAAAAACTGGCCGCCTTCGGGCGGCTTCTTGATGTGATGGACGCTTTGCGCGAAAAGTGTCCGTGGAATGCCGAGCAGACGTGGGACAGTATCCGGCGCCTGACGGAAGAAGAGGTCTATGAACTGAGCGATGCCATCATGAAGGGCGAAAGCCAGGCAGTCTGCAAGGAGATCGGCGACCTGCTTTACCATATGGCGTTCTATGCGCGCATCGCGCAGGAGCAGGAGCAGTTCGACATAGCCGACAGTCTGAACAAGGTCTGTGACAAGATGGTCTTCCGCCACCCTCATGTTTTCGGTTCGGAGGCCGGCAAGGCCATCACTGCCAAGGAGATTGCCGACACCTGGGAGTTGGTGAAAGCCCGCGAGAAAGGCGGCAACAAAACCGTCATGGAGGGCATTCCCGATGCTATGCCGGCACTGCTCAAGGCCGTCGCCATGCAGGAAAAGGCCCGCGGCTGCGGCTTCGACTGGGAGAATCCCGACGACGTCTGGCCCAAAGTCCTTGAAGAACTCACCGAGGCCCGCGTGGCTTGCGCAGTGGAGGCAGGAAGAGGTACCGAAAAACCGTCTGCGCCCACGCAGTGTGAGTGGGAGGGGCCCACAAGCGAAAGCGCCGTGGGAGGGATGGATTTGGAAAAGCGTCCAGTGGACGGTTTTTCAAATCCAGTTTTTCGGACCTCTTCCTGCGGAACGGAGAGAGCCACGCGGGCCAGTCATAAAGAGGAGGAGTTCGGGGACCTGCTGTTTGCCGTGATAAATGCCGCAAGGCTCCATGGGGTGGATCCCGAGGCGGCGCTGAGCGGTGCGTGCAGCAAATTCCGCCGGCGCTTCAACTACGTTGAGGCCGGCATCCTCGGCCAGGGCCGCACCCTCGCCGAGGCCACCCTCTCAGACATGGACGCCCTTTGGGACGAGGCAAAATCAAAAGGTCTATAGACCGTGGGTCGTAACTAACAGTTAATCAGCTTGTTAAGTATTAACCTCCGGGAAAAACTCCCGGAGGTTATTGTGTATGTGGCTGATTATTAGCGATTTGAATTAGCGGGCCTTGCCGATCCAGTCAATCATATCGGCTAGGACTTCTTCCGAAATGGTTTCCTCGATAGTGCCATATTCGGTACCAAGTCCTGTCTTGCAATGCTGGAAGAGGTGGTTGAGGTCCGGATAGAGACGGCAGTCGGCTTGAGGGCACAGGGCCTCGATCTTGCTCAGATTGTATTCGGGAATCACCTGGCTGTCTTTGTCGCCGTTGAGTGCCAACACGGGGCAAGATATGCGGGCGATGTAAGGCGCAGGATCAAGGGACGCAAAGAAAGCGCCCCATTTTCCCATCGACTTCAGCGTTTTTTTGTAAGCCAGTTTTGCTGCAAACTCGGCTGCCGATTCGGGTGCACCGTTCAGTACTGCCATCCTGGCAGTTTGGCGGATAAGGGTGCTGTCGCCTCTGTCGGCCATGCCGGCAAGGCTGATTATGAAATCCGGAGTGCCTTCGTCCGGAGTTTCGGCGCCGGCAAGCATGAACGCTATAGTTCCTCCTTCGCTGTGACCTATCAGGCCGACTTTGCCGAAACCGCGCCCGCGAAGGTAACGGACTGCCGATGCCGCATCGGAGGCGAAATCAGCAGTGGTGGCATCGGCAAAAACCCCGGTGGAACCGCCGCACTCACGGTCATCATACCTCAGCGAAGGGATTCCATTGCGGGCCAGGGCATCTGCAATTACTGCAAAAGGCTTGTGTTTCAGAAGAGTCTCGTCCCTGTCCTGCTTCCCGCTGCCGGAAACCATCACCACGACCGGGGAATCCAGATTCCCGGGCAAACAGAGAGTGCCGGCTAGCGTGACATCCCCGTTCGGAATACTGACTGCCTCCGTCTGATACGGGAAAGGAGCCTCCGGTGTCTGGGGGCGGTTCCGGACAAGTGGACCGCGGGTAAGGACCAGAGGCATGCTTGCAACGACATACTGTGTGAACTTTCCTACAAGGGAGTCGCCCTGGAGCCGGCCCGTGAATCTGGCCTTTGGCTCGAAACTGATGCTGATCGATTCTTCATCGACGCTTTTGACCCTGGCTTTCATACCGTATACTTCCTGGTCCGGGGAGTCGACGGTACAGCTGTCGTCCAGATGGAGGACGAGAGAGAGGCCGGCGAGTTCGAGCTGACCGTGCCAGGTGCCCTTAAAGGCATCCGGAATGGTCTTGGGGGCAGTGGTACACATGGCCGCAGAAACTGTGGCCGCAATAAGGATAAGTAAGCGCTTCATATTGATTCTTGAAAAAATCTTGTCATTCAGCCTCGAAGATGCTGAAGTGCACCCTTCCGTAGCAGCGTTCCTTCAGGAAACGGGGATGCTGCGTGAAGGAGTATTCGCCCCCGTGCTCGAGTATGAACCAGCAGCCGGGGTGCAGGATGCCTGCGCCAAGGACCTTGTCCGGAATGGTGTCCAGGCCGTCCAGGGCATAGGGAGGGTCTGCGAATACGATGTCGAATCTCTCGCGGCAGATGGGCAGGAAATCGAATACGTTGGAATGGACTGCAGTAACGTTGTCCAGCCCGAGCCGGGCGGCCTCGGCTTTGATGAAACGGGCGTTGTCCCTGTTCATTTCCACGCTCCATACGTGTGAGGCGCCCCTGGAGCCGAACTCATAGGCTATGGCGCCGGTCCCGCCGAAGAGGTCCAGTACCTTGAGGTCCTCGAATTCGTATTCGTTGCCAAGGATGTTGAACAACCCCTCACGGGCGAAGTCCGTGGTGGGACGGGCCTTGTAGCCCATGGGCGGATAGATGGTTTTGCCCTTGAGGCGGCCTCCTATGATTCTCATAGAACTTCAACCGCCTTGAAATAACGGTACAGGGCCATTTCCTCTTCCGGCTGAAGGGCATGGCGGAAGCTGATGGTGGTGACCTCCGGGTTAAGCTGGAGGGACTTCATCGCGAAGAAAATGTAGTACTGAGCGGTGACGAAGTCGGGGGCCTTGTATTCGTTTGCAAGAAGCAGGCTGCGTCCCTGGGCGATGGCAATGCTGAGCACGCCGTCCTGCCAGGAGCAGAGCAGCTTGTTGTATTCGCTGCACTCGTGAAGGTGCTCCAGGATATGGAATATCCCGGGCGGATTGTCCTGACCGTCCGGGATATCATAAATCAGTACCGCTGAATAGCGGGGTATTTGCTTCCAGGCTATCCTGTCGCTGTCAGCAAGCGGGGTGACCTCCTGTAAAGCCTGGCGGGCCGAGGAAGGGTCGAAGAAGTTGACAGGGACAAGGGTAAACACCTCTACTCCCAGTTACCGGCGTTGTTGTTGGGCGCGGTAATGCTGCCGACCTGCAGGCCTTCGTATTTGTTCTGGTCGCGGCGGTCGGAATCGAGGTTTATGCGGAGCTGGTTGTCAAGTCCCTTGAGGAGGAGCTTGTAGGGCATGCGGGCCTCGAACAGGGGGACGGGAACGCCGGATACCATACGGGTGATGGCCTCCATCTGGGTGGGCTCTCCGCCGGAGAAAGGAATATAAGCGAGGGAATCCACGCAGAAATCATCCCTGTGGGTGAAGAGGGTGTCCTTGACGGGGATCTTGGTCACGATGGAGAAAACGAGATTCTTGTCACCGTTCTGGTACATCTCGTAGAGCTTCTCCGGGGTGATCTTGCGATTGGCCTTCTTGACCTTCTCGGTGTGCGCCCAGGCGAGGGAGTCGTCTGCGGAACCGATCTGGAGAACGATGGACATCTTGCCGTCGTTGTAGAAGTTCTTGAGGGAGTCGACGGTGGAGACGAAGCGGCCGTTCTCGCTCTTGAATGCAACCTGGAGGGTGCGGATGTCCTTGAGGCGCTGGATTGCGACAGCCTCGCGGCGCTCTTTCTGCTTGTTGAAGTTTACGGGCTTGGTGATGCTGCTGTAGATGGCGTACACCAGAGCTACTATTCCGATAAGAAGGAGAACCTCGAGGATGATCTTTAATGTCTTGTTCATTCTATGTGTTTTAATTTATTTGCAAAGTCGGACAAAGTTATAAAATTGATTTATCAAATGCAATATTATTGCTAAATTTGCGCCGTGAATTTGAGCGAAAACACAGTATTGCTGAGCAAATGGATAGACGATGCCTCCCGCATCTGCACCGTCTGTCATACCAACCCGGACGGAGACGCCCTGGGCAGCAGCGCAGCCGTGTTTTTCTACCTGACGGAATGCCGCGGCAAGAGCGTCACCACCCTCCTTCCCGACGCCCCTTCCCAGTCCGTGGAATTCATCCTGGACGGAGTGAATTACCTCTCCGGAGGCCGGCAGGCCGTCGATGCCATATCGGCATGCGACCTCCTCATCTGCCTGGACTTCAACGTCCTGAGCAGGACGGAATCGCTCCGTGACGCCTGTACTTCATTCGCCGGCCGCAAAGTGCTCATTGACCATCACGTCGGCCCCGAGGCCGAAGCCTTCGACCTGTGCTTCAGCGACACCGGCGTCTCATCCGCCAGCGAGCTGCTGTATGAGATCCTGATGCGCATGCCGGGCGTGGACGGCGACGCCCGCCGCCTGCCCGCACGTACGGCATATGCCCTGATGGCCGGAATGACCACCGACACCAACAATTTCGCCAACTCGGTTTTCCCCGGGACCCTCCGCATGGCTTCGGCGCTGCTCGAGGCCGGAGTGGACAGGGAAGACATCCTCTGCCGCCTGTACTCCAGCGGCCGCGAAGAGCGCCTGCGTGCGCAGGGCGATATCCTTCGCGACCGCCTCGTCATCACCCCGGAGGGCGCCGCCATCATAGTCCTCACCGCGGACGTGCTCAGGTCCTATGCGCTCCTGGACGGCGAGACCGAGGGCTTCGTCAACATTCCCCTGGAAGTCAAGGAGGTACGCCTTAGCATCTTCGCCCGCGAAGAGGACGGCCGCTTCCGCGTTTCCCTGCGTTC
>JAFZZW010000058.1 GCA_017615615.1 Bacteroidales bacterium | reverse complement strand
CCGCCTCCCGGTGTGCAAAACCGCCATGTTTTGCACACGGCATACCCGGGGCCGCCCTCTCCTGCCTTCGCGAAGACGACGAGAGACCCTCCACGTCGTCCTCGCGAACGGTTTAGCCGCCATCCCGCCCGTTTTCTTGCTGCGAAGACAACGTGAGACCCTCCACGTCGTCCTCGCGAACGGTTTATCCGCCAACCTGCTCGTTTTCTTGCTTCGAAGACAACGTGAGACCCTTCACGTTGTCCTCGCGAACGGTTTAGCCGCCATCCCGCCCGTTTTCTTGCTTCGAAGACAACGTGAGACCCTTCACGTCGTCCTCGCGAACGGTTAGGTCACTGTCTTCAGAGGCTGGGTGCCGCAGGTGGTGGCAGTATTGGCGCAAGTTTGATTATTTGTGGGGGACGATTCGCGGCGCCGGTCTCGAGGCTTTTTTCAAACCTGCGCCAAACGGCAGGGGACCTGCGCCAGGGGAGGGCTTCACGGTGCGTTCTGCGAAGAGATTTTGCCACCTGACGGTGCCATCTCTCGCATGCTCGGGTCTCCACGCGCTTCGCTTGGTCGAAATGACAGACTGAAGGGCTCCGGTCGAAGTGACAACGGACTGCTATAGAGCGAAATAGCTGGCGGAGCATCGGGAGTCGGAAAGGGGTCGACCGACCTTGAAAATGCGAGCGCAGTCGAAGCATTTTTGTAATGGGAGGGAGGCCCCTTTCCGGCGGGGGGTGCGTCATGCGAGGATGGAGGAACAGCTGCCTGCGGAGTGCAGACCCCTTTCCGGCGGGGGGTGCGTCATGCGAGGATGGAGGAACAGCTGCCTGCGGAGTGCAGACCCTTTCCGGCGGGAGGTGGGTGGCGTTCGAGGCCCGCCGTTTATTTGGAACAAAAAAGAGCTCTTTTGTTCCAAATTGACGGAAAAACGTCCATTTTGGAACGCCAGGAGCCTTTTTTGTTTCCGTTTTGTCGGGAGGACGGCCTCTTGCCCCGTCACCAGCTCTCCAGCCGGACTCCGGAGAGATCCAGCAGGCCCGGTGAGGAGAGGTCGGAGGCTTTCTTGGTCCAGAAGATGGTGCAGTTGCGCAGGACGATGTCGTGAATCATCTCCTGGGTGCCGTTGGCGCTGATGCCGATGCGGGCGTCGCGGCACGTAAGACCGTCAACCTCTATGTCGCAGAATTCCGGAAGGAACTGCGAGCCTTCGCCCGTCACGCCCTTCTCGCCCGCGGGGACGTTCACATAGTTTGTCTGGAAGACTATTGCCTGGTCGCGGATGTCGCTCATCCAGACGTTCCGTATCCTTATGCGGGACGTCACGCCGCCCCGGCCTGGCGCGCTCTTGAAGCGCAGGCCGGTGTCGGTACCGCTGAAGGTGTTGTCCAGTACGGCGACGTCGCGTATGCCGGCGGAGAACTCGGACCCGATTACGAATCCGCCGTGCGCATGGAATACCTTGTTGCCCCGTATCAGGATCCGTTCCGTGGCGCCCTGCTCCGCCGCCTTGGGACCGCCGCCGGCCTTCAGGCAGATGCCGTCGTCGCCTACGTCCACGCTGCAGTCGGCCACCAGCACGTCACGGCTGTGCATCAGGTCTATGCCGTCGCCGTTCTGGGCGTTCCAGGGGCACCGAACGGTCACCCCTATTATCGCCACGTCCTGACACCTCTGGGGCACCAGATGGAATTTGGGCGAATTCTGGATCGTGACGCCGCTGACCAGTACCCGGCGGCAGTCGGAGAACCGCACCAGATGCGTGCGCATGCGTTCCTGAGTCTTGTAATCGGCGGCGATGTTTTCCTGATGCTTGAGGTCGAAGGGATACCACAGCTTGCCGTCTTCCGTATCGATTCCGCCCATGCGGTGGTAGTCCTTCCATTCTACGTCGCTGACCTTGCCGCGCTTGACTGCGCGCCACCATTCGCCGTTGCCGTCGATGATGCCCTCGCCGGTGATGGACACGTCGCTGCGCTTGCTGGCGGTGATGCCCGGCCGGACCTTGCCTTCTTCCTTGAGGAACAGCTTGCGGTCGGGGGACATCAGCACCATGGCGCCCTTCTCAAGATGCAGGTCGATATGGTCTTTCAGGATAATCGGCCCCGTCAGCCAGATTCCCGGGGGGACGATGAGGTGCCCGCCGCCCTGCTTGGCCAGAGCGGAAATGGCCTTGGCAAAAGCTTCGGTGCAAAGGGTTATCCCGTCCGGCACGCCGCCGAAGTCGGGGAGGCTCACCGACACGTCCGGAATTGCCGGAGCTACAGGGGGAGTAAGCTCGAAGGGAAGGTCCGTGTAATACTTTCCGTAGTCTTGCGCCGATGCTAAGCAGCAGAGCAGCAGCGCGATGCTTGTGATGACAAACCGTTTCATACGCCAAAGATAAAAATTTATTAATTTTGTCCTACCATGACCACGCTTATTCTGATCCTTTCCCTGCTGACCCGTTTCGCCGACCCCTTTGTGGGCACCGACGCCCACGGGCATACGTTTCCAGGTGCCTGCGCCCCTTTCGGAATGATACAGCTCAGCCCCGACACCCGTCCGCGGGCGGGCGACTGGGACGGCTGCAGCGGCTACCATTACTCCGACAGCCTGATATACGGCTTCAGCCATACGCATCTGAGCGGTACGGGCTGTGACGACTGGTGCGACGTGCTGGTGACGCCCGGCGCCGGCCCGGCCCGGTTCAGCCACTCCAGGGAGAAGGCGGAGCCCGGCTGGTATGAGGTGCGGCTGGACAACGGGATAAGCGTCAGGCTGGCCGCCGGCCGCCGGGTCGCCATGCACGAATACACCTTCCCCAAAGGTCCCGCAACGCTCACGGTTGACCTCCGTCACCGCGACCCGCTGGACGATTGTGCAATACACTTCGGCCCCGATTGGATAAGCGGCAAACGCGTTTCCAGCAGCTGGGCCCGCGGGCAGCAGGTCTATTTCTACATCGAACTGTCCGAACCTGCCACCTGCGAACTTCTCGACGGCGGCAGGGCGGCGCGCTTGACGTTCAGCAGCCGCAAGGTCACCCTCCGCGCCGCCGTCTCCAGCGTCTCGGAAGATGGCGCAAAGGCCAACCTCCGCAGCGAGTATCCGTCCAGTCTAACAGCCCTCAGAAAGTCCACCAGGGCTGCCTGGAACGCATATCTGTCCAAACTTGAATGTCCCTGGAAGGACACCGAACACAAGCGCCGGTTCTACACGGCCCTGTATCATACCGCAATCCACCCGTCCCTGTATTCCGACTCCGACGGCCGCTACCGCGGCATGGACGGGCAGATCCACACCGCCGACGGCTGGGAGCGTTACACCGTATTTTCCACCTGGGACACCTTCCGCGGGGAGCATCCTATGCTGTTCGAGCTCGAGCCGGAACGCTCCGTCGATTTTATCAGGTCCATGATTTCCATATGGGAAGAAAACGGCAAACTCCCGGTCTGGGAGCTCTCCGGATGGGAAACTGACTGCATGATAGGGTACAACTCGGCCCCGGTGATAGCCGACGCCGTCGCCCGCGGGCTCAAGGGATTCGATGTCCAGAAGGCCTTCGAAGCCATGCTGGCCAGCTCCATGCGCCCAGAGCACGGGATGGCCAGTTTCCGCGCTAACGGCATGGTGCTGGCGGACGACGAGCACGAGAGCGTCAGCAAGACGCTGGAATTCGCATACGACGACTGGTGCGTCGCCCAGGTTGCCAAATACCTGGGGCGGATGGAGGAATACGAGCGCTACATGCGTTCGGCCCAATACTGGCGCAACGTTTTCGACCCTTCCACCGGCTTCATGCGCGCACGCCTCAACGGCCGCTGGTACGAACCCTTCGACCCCCGCGAGGTCAACAACAACTATACGGAGGCCAATTCCTGGCAATACTCTTTCTTCGTTCCGCAGGACGTCGCAGGGCTGATGAAGGCCCTCGGCGGGCTGGATGCGTTCGAGGCCCGGCTGGACGGGCTTTTCGCCGCACCGGAAGGCACCACGGGCCGCACTCAGGCCGACATCACCGGCTGCATCGGCCAGTACGCTCACGGCAACGAACCCTCGCACCACATTCCTTATCTTTACGGGGTGATAGGTCGGCCCGCCAAATGCACGGCAATGGTGGAAAGGATAATGGAGGAGCTTTACTCTTCCGCCCCCGACGGTCTCTGCGGCAACGACGACTGCGGCCAGATGTCCGCCTGGTACGTGTTGAGCGCCATCGGCAAATACCCCTTCTGTCCCGGCTGGAACGGTTCCGGAATGACATACATTCCCAAAACCATCGTCCTGAATCCCTGGTTCGAGACAGCATCGGAAATGTTCTCCGACTCCCTGCAGGTGTCCATCGCCGGCGAGGGCGACATCTGGTACCGGGTGGACGACGCCCCGTTCGCCAGGTACGAGGGGCCGTTTACGGTTTTCAATACCTGTTCGATGGAGGCTTACGGCGAGCTGGACGGCGAGAGGAGTTTCACCACACGCTGCTCCGTCAACAAGATATTCACCGACCGCGACGTCACCGTGCTGTCCCGCTGTTCTTCCCAGTACACCGCAGGCGGCCCCGAAGGCCTGATCGACGGGCGCCTCGGCGGCGTCAACTGGCGCACCGGCGGCTGGCAGGGCTATCAGGACACCGATTTCGCCGCCATCGTAGACCTGCGGGCCGTCCGGCCTCTCACCCGCCTTGCCGCCGGCTTCTGCCAGGATGCCCGTTCCTGGATCTGGATGCCCCGCAGCGTGACGTTCTCCGTCTCCGACGACGGCGAGAACTACCGGACGGTGGCGACGCTCCGGACGCCTGTGGGCGAGCGCGACATGAATGTCCAGCGCTGGGACTGCTCGGTGCCGGTGTCCCTTGAGGCCCGGTACGTCCGTGTGGATGCCGTCAACCTCGGCGCCATCCCGCAGTGGCATCCCGGCGCCGGCTCCCCGGCCTTCATCTTCATCGACGAAATCACGGTGGAATAGCATCCCCCTGATTACCAGTACCTTACCTTTCGACCTACGGGAAAATCTCCCGGAGGTGCGGGCGGAAGTGGCTATGAATTAAGGAGTTGGGGATGCGAGAGGATTTTGCGGCGGTAGCGCAGGGTGAGCCAGACGGCGCGGAAGGCCAGGTGGGCGAAGTATGCTGCGAGCAGGATGTGCATGCAGGCGTCCGACCGGGGCGATGCGGTACGGCCGAACAGGAGCCACACGCCGAGGAAGCCCGCCAGCGCGCCCGCCATCGACGAAAACAGGCTGCCGGATTCGGTGGCGCCGAGGTAAATGCCGTCCCAGGTGAATGCGGCGCAGCCCACGGGAGGCATAATAAGCAGCCACGGCAGGAAGCGGCTGCAGGTTTCGACAACCGCGGTATCCGACGTGAAGAGTCCCACCACCGGCCGTCCCAGGATGTAATACAGCACTACGAACAGCAGCGAAACTCCGATGCTCCAGATGAATACGTAACGCACCGTACGCCGCAGCATCACCCTGTCCCGCGCCCCGATGAAACGTCCGGAAAGTGCCTCTCCGGCGTAGGCGAATCCGTCAGTAAAATAGGAGAATATCATCAGCAGATGCATCATGATGGACGAACAAGCCAGCAGCAGGTCCCCGAAGCGCGCCGCTATGATTGTGTATCCCATATATATGACGGTGAAGCACAGCGAGCGGCCCATGAGGTTGCCGTTCATGGCGAGGAAGGGCTTCATCTGCGACCATCGGAAAAGGTCTCCGATATCGCCGCCGGAAAGCTGCCGAAGCACTTTCCTGTACTTGGCGGCGCATACCAGCGATGCGAACAGCAGGCCCGAATACTGCGCCACCACCGTACCCGCCGGGATGCCTGCGAACCCCATTCCGCTCCAGCCCCCTATTCCGAAGCTCAGGACTATCGACGCCACTATGTTGACACCGTTGACCACGAGGTCGGTCCACATCGAACTCATGGAGTCCTGCATTCCCACGAACCAGCCGCGGAATACCATCAGGGCGATGGTTGCAGGAGCGGCCCAGATACGGATGAAGAAGTACTGAAGGGCAAGCTCGCACACCCGGGGCGACGATTTCACCAGCAGCATGCCAAGGCGTACCATCGGCACCTGGAGGACAAGCAGGAGCAGGGCGAGCACTACGGCAAGGCCCATACCACGGAAGAATATCTTCGCGCAGTCGTGTGGGTCCTTGCGGCCGAATGCCTGTGCGGTCAACCCTCCCGTGCCTGTACGAAGGAAGAAGAAGTTCCAGTACAGGAGGTTGAGGAGCATCGAGCCGACGGAGATGCCGCCGATGAACGACGCGGCCTCGCCACCCGGCAGGTGCCCGGCCAATGCGGTATCCACCATGCCCACGAGGGGGACGGTGAGATTTGCCAGGATGCTGGGAACGCTGAGCCGGAGAATCTCGCGGTTGAGGATCCTGTCACTCAGCATCGATGTGCTCCGCTGCGGCGCAGAGCGCCTCGTAAAACTCTTCTCCGAAAGCCTCCGTCAGAGGCCCCTTAAGGAACTGATATGCGCGGATGCCCTCGCGGCGCCCCTTTTCAAATGCCGTCTTGCAGATGTCCCAGCGATGCAGGTTGAGGCCGATGCCGCCGTTGCTGAACTTCTTGACGCGTACCGGATACAGGGAGCAGGACGCCGGCTTGCGGCAGCCGCAGGCCTCGATGGTGCAGAGGCAGGAGCCGTCGTCGCGCAGGCGGGCGAACGCGCAGACGCCCGAGCCCGGAACCAGCGGCGTTACGATGTCCCCCTCCGGGTCAATCTCGAAAAAGCCGTTGAGAGCGACGGCGTCCCGCCCGGCGGGAGTCATTGAAGGGCTGTACAGTGGATACTCCCGTTCCAGCCCCGGCAGCTCCGATTCGTCCAGGGGCGCGCCGGCGTCGCCTTCGATGCAGCAGACGCCCTTGCAGGCCGCATAGTCGCAGCAGAAATACTCACGGACGACATCCTCGGAAACAAGGATGTCGCCTATCTGTATGATGGTTCCGTGAGGATTGTTCATCGGACTACGAATTCTGCCTTGCAGGCATCCATGGCTGCGAAAACTTCTCTTATCGATGCGGCGGTGGAGGCCTTGACGAGCGGCTCGAAGTCGTTGCCTATGTCGCGCCCGAGGGCGTTTAGGTACAGCAGGTCGTCGCGGGTGCTGGCGGTGTTTTCCGCCGACGCCTTCATCGAACCCAGAACTGCGGCCTTTGCCCTTTCCATAACCTCGGGACGCACATCTTCCGTTCCCATCCTGTTGACCGTGGCCCGAACGGCGTTGAGGGCGTCCGCCGGACTCCCGGGGGATATTCCTGCAGGCAGGCCGCCGGCTGGAACGGGATAGCAATTGATGTATATGGTAGCCTTCTCCGCCGGCAGCAGGTCGGCCTCGCCTATGACGCTGAACCTGTATCCCATCGGAGCAAGAGAGGCGGAAAGTTCCTGCTCAAGCGCAGCGCATGCCATTCGCAGCGACATGTTGCCCTCGGCGCTGAAAGGCCACCGGGCGCTCATCGACACCGTTACCCCTCTGTCTCGCCATCCTCCGGTCGCATTGGACGTGGACCAGCAGGCGCGCAGCGGATAATCCATCCTTGGACGCACAACCCTCTGCTGCCCGTTGGGGTAGGCTCCCAGAATCTGGGTCAGATACTTGAGCGTGGAGTTTTCGTCCAGGTCGCCCATAAGTACGAGGACGGTGTTGTGGGTGTCGGCCCCCTTGCGGGCGTGGTAGGCATGAACCCTGTCGGCAAAGTCGCTGCGGGGAGTCCCCGGAATGCTTCCGGCGGCATATTTGTATCCGGGGCACATGGTGCTGTCGAGTATGGCCCTGGTTCCTGCGGCGGAAAAGCGGTCGCGGCGGAACCTGAGGCTCTTCTCCCGGCAGTATCGGTCGAAGGCTTCCCGGTCGGCGGAAGAGCCGGTGGCCATCGACACCATGGCCTTGAGTACAAGCGTAAGGCGCTCGGAAGGGGCGACGCCGGTATAGCGGAGGTCGGATACCGTGATTTCCGGTTTGAGGGTTATGCCGTTCATTTCCAGCAGCCCGTTCCAGTATTCGCCGTCCATCGAGCCAACCTTTTCCAGTGCGAGGACGTCGCTGGCGCAGGCGGCTTCCACGGCGTTGACGTCCTGGATTTCGGTCCAGCCGCCTTTGACCATGTAACCGTAGTGGAAGGCCCCCTTGTCGGCGGTTTGCTTGAAATAGACGCTCACCCCGTTGGAAAAAGTCCACATCTTGCAGCCGCTGAACGACTCTTTGGTGGTGGTGCGCAGCTTTACTTTCCTGCCGGACGTGCGGAGCAGGGAGGTATCGGCCTGGACGGGGGTGTCCGGAACGACCTTGCATCCTTCCTGCCAGCCTTTGACGAACGTACGGTAGATGCTGTCCGCCTGCGGCCTTACGTTGCTGCGGGCGTGGATATGGATGTTCCTCCTGTATGTGACGGCGGCGGAAATGTAGCGGTTGAGCAGCTCCCGCTCGCGGCCGAGGTCTATCCTGCGGCCGGACAGGAAGGCGCCCAGCGAGGCCTCCGACGCCAGGCCGGAGCCGTACAGGTAGGACGATATGCATTTGTCGACGTAATCGGCGTTGGCGGGCCTGATGTTGTCGTCGTCGCGGGCGAAAGCCTCGCCCCGGACGCTGCGGGCAAAGGAAACTTCTTCCTCCGTTGCGCCGTCGCCGTTGAGGGACGAGAGCACTCCGGCCATTGTCTGCACTGCTGCGTCCAGCGTTTCCGGGGCGGTTTCCACCGTGAGGGTGAACATCTCGTCGCCGGAAGTCCGGTCGCTGCCGGTGTAACGGAATCCGCATCCGGCGAGGGGAATGCCATTCTGCCGGAAGGAAGCATGTATCCTGCGGCGGTAGATTATGCCGAATTCCTCCGCCAGCATGCGGCTCATGAGCGGCTGGATGGTGTTCATCAGTTCACGCTCCGTGCGGGGCGAACGGTACATCACCCGTATGCTTGCTATCGGACCTGTGGAGGTGGTGACTGCGGCGGAATCCTGCGAACGCCAGCTGTAGGGACGGGCGTCGGGGTCGGGAGTTCTTGCAGATACCGTCATGGACATCAGCCTGAGGCGTTCGCGCACTGCGGTGGCGTCCACATCGCCGCTGACTATAATTGCCTGCCGGTATTCGGAATTGCGGGTGATGTCCATCAGCATCAGGAGGGTGGAGTCGTAAACTGCAGTCTGGAAGACCGGGACTCCGGAAAAACGCATGACGGTGGCGTCCCGCAGGTTCTGGATGTAACCCCTTTCGCCGTAACGGATGCCGCTCTCCGCGAGGAAACGCCAGGGCTTGCGGCCGTCGAAATGGGGAAGGCCCGCAAGGTCCCCGCGCGGCGACGTACGGCTGGTGCGCGACGGCTGCACGATGGCGAAATCGGCGAATCCGGGGAGGGATTTGTTGCTGACTATGTAGTAGGAAATGCCGTTGGGGAGCTCCCCGGTGGTGATTTCCGAAGCTTTGCCGAGGGTGGGCAGCTCCTGTGCCGCCAGCTGAACGGCCAGCGTCAGGAAGAAGATGCAGAGTATGTTCCTTGCGGCAATCACTTGATGAATTCGTGAGAAGCTGTCATGGCCTTGGGATCCAGGGCCTCGTCCAGCTTCTCCTTGGACATGTAGCCGTGCTCGAGCACGAGGTCATATACGCTCCTGCCGGTTTCCAGGGCCTCTTTAGCGACTTTCGTGGAGGTCTTGTAGCCGATGTACGGGTTGAGTGCAGTAACTATGCCGATCGAATGTTTGACCATTTCGTAGCAGTGGTCGGAGTTGACGGTGATGCCGTCTATGCAGCGGGTGCGGAGGGTGTCCATAACGTTGGTGAGCCACGTCTGGCTCTCCAGGATGGACTGCACGATGACGGGTTCCATGACGTTGAGCTGGAGCTGGCCGGCCTCCGCCGCGAAGGCTACGGTGGTGTCGTTGCCGATGACCTTGAAGCACACCTGGTTGGTTACTTCGGGGATGACGGGATTGACCTTTCCGGGCATGATGGATGAGCCGGGGGCCATGGGGGGAAGGTTGATTTCGTGCAGGCCGCACCTGGGGCCGGAGGCCATGAGGCGCAGGTCGTTGCATATCTTGGAAAGCTTTACGGCGAGGCGCTTGAGTGCCGCCGAATAGCTCACGTAGGCGCCGGTGTCGGGGGTGGCTTCCACAAGGTCGGGAGCCTTGCTGAACGTGTCGCCCGTAAACTCGGAGAGCTTGGCGGTGCAGAGTTCGGCGAAGCCGGGGACGGCGTTGAGGCCGGTGCCGATGGCGGTGCCTCCCATGTTGATTTCCTTGAGGAGGACTACGTTGCGCTCGAGGTTGGCTATCTCTTCTTCAAGGTTGTTGGCGAAGGCGTTGAACTCCTGGCCGGAGGTCATGGGGACTGCGTCCTGCAGCTGCGTGCGTCCCATCTTGATGTAATCCTTGAACTCTTCGCCCTTTGCACGCAGAGAGGCGATGAGGGCCTGGAGGCTGGCCTCCAGATGCCTGTTCATGCGTACGAAGGTATAGCGGAAGGCGGTGGGATATGCGTCGTTGGTGGACTGGGCGCAGTTTACGTGGTCGTTGGGGGAGCAGTATTGGTATTCGCCCTTCTTGTGGCCCAGGAGTTCGAGGGCGCGGTTGGCGATGACCTCGTTGGCGTTCATGTTGACGGAGGTTCCGGCGCCGCCCTGCATCATGTCGACTGGGAACTGGTCGTGGAACTTGCCGTCGACGATTTCCTTGCAGGCGGCCACTATGGCGTCGGCTATCTTGCGGTCCAGGACGCCGAGCTCGGCGTTGGCCTCGGCTGCGGCCATCTTGACATAGGCCATCGAGATGATGTATTCCGGATAATGGAGCATCTTGGTGGTGGAAATCCTGTAATTGTCGAGGGCCCTTTGGGTCTGTACACCGTAGTAGGCGTCGGCGGGAACCTGAAGTTCGCCGAGGAGGTCGCTTTCGAGGCGGAAATCTTTCTGTGACATTTCGGTTGAAGCTAAATTTGTACAAAGGTAGCAATTTGGAACAAAAATTGCTATTTTTGCAGTTCGGTATAGAAATTAAACCTTTATAGATATGAAAAAGATCTTAGTTTCCATCGCAGCGCTGTTCGCAGCAGCCGCAGTAGTGTCCGCCCAGAACATGGCCGACGCCACCGAGACCGCCAAGCTCGCCAACGATTCCCTCGCGGCAGAAGATTACCAGACCGCCCTCACCGGCTTCCAGGAAGCCCTCAAGATGGCGGAGGCTTGCGGCGACGAGGGCCTGGAGCTTGTAGCGACCTGCAAGAATGTCATCCCGAACATCCTCAGCCGTATAGCCAAGAATGAACTCAAGGCCGGCAACTTCGACGCCGCCCTCGCCGCGTTCGACAAGACTGTCGCCGTAGCCAACGAATACGACCAGGCGGAAGTGGCAGCCGACGCCGCCAAACTCATTCCCGAGGTCTGGCTCCGCAAGGGCAACGCCCTTCTGAACAACAAGGACTTCGCAGCTGCAGCGGAAAGTTATGCCAAGCTTCGCGAGCTCGACCCGTCCAACGGAGTTGCGGCCCTGCGTCACGGTATGGCTCTCGAGGGCTCCGGCAACGCCGAGGCCGCTGAAGAGGCCTACAAGGCAGCAGCCGCCAACGGCCAGGAGAAGAACGCCAACTCCCAGCTCGGCAAGATGTATCTCAAGCGCGCCCTCGCTTCCCTCAAGGCAAAGAAGTATGCCGATGCAGTCAAGGAAGCAGACCAGGCCAACGAGTACTCCCCCAACCCCCAGGCTCTCCAGATCGCCGGCCAGGCTTCCCAGCTCGGCGGCAAGAATGCAGACGCCATCAAGTACTTCGAGGCATATCTCGAGGCTGCTCCCACCGCCAAGAATGCGGGCCAGATAGCCTACACCGTGGGTGCCCTCTACCAGCAGGCCAAGAACAACGCCAAGGCAAAGGAATACTTCCAGAAGTCCGCCGGCCTTGGATATGCCGACGCCCAGAAGGCGCTCGCAGCTCTCAAATAAATGATTCCGCTCGAGCTCCTCGCTCCTGCGCGTGACAAGACGGTCGGCATCGCGGCGATTGACTGCGGTGCCGATGCCGTCTATATCGCCGGCCCTTCGTGGGGCAACCGCTATGCGGCCGGCAACGCCCTGGAGGATGTGCAGGAGCTCTGCGGGTACGCCCGCCGTTTCGGGGTACGTATATATCTTACGGTCAATACCCTCATCCGCGACGACGAGTGGGACGACGTCCACGCCATGATGCTTTCCGCCCAGGAGGTAGGCGTGGACGCTTTCATAGTCCGCGAGGAGCGCCTGCTGGGTTTTGACGATATAAAGGTCCCGATGTACGCTTCCACCCAGTGCTCGATACGCACCGCGGAGGCGGCCCGGCGGCTGGAAGAGGCCGGTTATTCCCGGCTGATCCTGGAGCGCGGAATCAGCATGGAGCAGTTGCGGCAGATCCGCTCCGCAGTGGGCTGCGAGCTGGAATTCTTCGTCCACGGCGCCCTCTGCGTGTGTTACAGCGGCGAGTGCCGGCTGTCCGAGTACCTCGACGGCCGCAGCGCCGACCGCGGCGAATGCATCCAGGCCTGCAGGTCGCTGTACGACCTTGTGGACGCCTCCGGAAAGGTGCTTGTACGCAACAAAGCCCTCCTGTCGCTCAAGGATTTCAACCTTGTCGAGCGCCTTTCGGACCTCGCGGAGGCAGGGGTGTCTTCATTCAAGATAGAAGGACGGCTCAAGAACGAGTCGTACGTGCGCAACGTCGTGCGGGCGTACAGCCGGGCGCTGGACGCCCTGGTCGCCGCCGATCCGGACAAATACTGCCGCGCTTCGTTCGGCAAGGTCCACGGCGGCTTCGAGCCCGACCTGGACAAGACTTTCAACCGCGGTTACACCACATGGTGGCTGGACGGCAGGCGTGACAAGTGGTCCTCGATGGACGCCCCCAAGTCGATGGGGGAGTTCGTCGGCACCGTTGAATCCGTCAAGCCTTCTGCAGACGGCCTGCGCGTCGTGCTGCGGCCCGCGTCGGCCAGGCTGGCGCTCGCCAACGGCGACGGCTTCGCCTTCGTGGACGGCTCCGCCGTTCGCGGCTTCCGCGGCGACCGCTGCGAGGGCCTCGCCATCTTCTGCAAGAAGGTGGATGGCCTGCGGCCGGGAGTCCGCCTGTTCCGCAACATCGACGCCTCCTTCGAGCGCGAAATCGACGCCCGGCTGCCGCGCAGGGAGGTTTCGGTCGATTTAAGAGTCTCGGTGCACGGCTCGTTCGTCATAGAGATCGAGGCCGTCACGGAGGACGGGCGCCGGTGCGTGAGCACCTTCAACGCCGACGTGGAAAAGGCCGAGAACCGCGAGCGCGCGGAGGCCATGCTGCGCGAGCAGCTGGGGAAGCGCTGCGAGCAGTACAGCTTCTCCGTCTCCTTCGTGGACGCCCCCGGCGCCCTTCCGCTCCTCAGCGCCTCCACCATCAACTCCATGCGCCGCTGCGTCGCCGGTGACATCCCGGATCGGCAGCTGACTCCCGCGGATATCCCTACTGGAGACGTCGCTGACGCTCCCCCTCCCACAAGTGGGCCCTTCCCTCTCCAAGCCGAGGGCGGCAATGTCTCCCGTAGGAATATCCGCTCCCGCACGCTGCCGATCCTCAAGTCCCCTTTGATGCGTACGCGGTACTGCATCAGGTACGAACTGAATATGTGCCCCAAATACCAGGGGGCGAAGGCCACGGGGCCTCTGTTTTTGGTAAACAACGGCCGTAGACTTGCGCTGGGTTTCGACTGCGCGGCATGCGAGATGACGGTCGACAAAGCATAACCTCATGTCAGACAACGATTGGAAATCCCGCCTGGGCGTGGTTTACTCCACGAATCCCGACTTCAAATACACTACGGCAGCCGAGCCGGAGCAGGAAACCCTCGCTCCCGGCAGGCAGCGGCTCATCGTCCGCATCGACCGCCGCCAGCGCGCCGGCAAGCAAGTCACGCTGGTGGAGGGCTTCGTCGGCACGCAGGAAGACCTGTCGGCCCTTGCCAAGACCCTCAAGACCCGCTGTGGCGTAGGCGGAACGGCCAAGGACGGGGAAATCACCATACAGGGAGACCTCCGGGACAAGGTAGTCGCCCTCCTTCAATCCATGGGTTATAACGCCAAACGAGGAAATTGATGCCCGACCTGTTCAACCACAGTACGCTGGAAATGTCCACGTCGCCGCTTGCGCAGGAGGCTTCCTCCCTTCTGTGGGGCGAGGTGACGGTCAACCGCATCGCGGTAGTCGTCGCCATAGTGCTGCTGGTTATCGAACTCCGCGATATTCTGCTGCTTGCGCCGTCCCTCCTGCGCGGCCTCGTTATCTGGAAGGCCAACGTAGAACTCGAGCACAGCGTCAACCTTTCCCGTACCCGCAACACCGTCGCCCTGGTGTGCGGCGTGCTGTTTTGCGTCATTGCAGACCGGTATTCCATGTTCGACACATCATGGCGGGCGGCCGCACCGGAAGAGCTCCAGATGGCGCTCACGGCTGCGATGGTTGTAGGTTTCGTGTTCCTGCGGGATATCCTGTACCTGATTTCTCCCCTTCGCAGCCGCACCGCCGAATTCGCCTGCACGGTGAGACATGCGATTTACAATTATTTCATCGTCTACGCGGTGCTGGCTATTGTCAGTACGGTTCTGATGGAGGCGTTCGGCGTTTCCGCGGCAGCGGGGAGGGTGGTTTTGACGGTCGAGGCGCTCGTGGTGTATCTGATTGATATAACGCGTACTGCGCAAATATTGTCGTCCCGGTATGGGGTTTTCCTAACTATTTTGTATCTTTGCGCCCTTGAACTTTTGCCTATGGGCTTTTTGATTTTGATGTGTACCCGATGAAGATATTAGTTTCACAGAAAACCCCCTCCAACCTCAACGCATACAAGGCCCTGGAGGAGAAGTACGGAGCCACCGTGGAGTTTGTTCCGTTCTTCCTTATCGAACCTCTCAGCGCCAAGGAGTTCCGCGCCCAGCGCATCAACCTTCCGGACTATACCGCCATCGTCTTTTCATCCAGGCACGCCATCGACGCATACTTCAAGATGTGCGAGGAGATGCGTTTCAAAGTGCCCGAGACCATGAAGTATTTCTGCACCACCGAGCTCGTCGCCCTGTATCTGCAGAAGCACGTGGTTTATCGCAAGCGCAAGATTTTCTTCGGTGACGGCACCCCCCAGAGCATCGTTTCCCTCATCGGGCCCAAGCACAAGGGAGAGAAATTCCTCATCACCACGTCGGCGGAGTCCAACAGCGGCCCCATATCGGCCCTCTTCGAGAAGGCGGGTCTCGACTTCACGGTGTCCGTCCTCGTCAAGTCCGTCATGCAGGACATTTCCTCCCTGGATCTTGCCGGCTACGACGCCCTCGTGCTTTACAATCCTTACGACCTCAAGTCGCTGCTGGCGTCGTTCCCCGGCTTCCGGCAGGGCTCCATGGGTATCATCTCTTATGGCCGCAGTATCTCCAAGGCCCTTGGAGAGGCAGGCTATTCGATTGCCGTGCAGGGACCTTCCGAGGAAGTCCCTTCGGCGGCTAAGGCTATCGACATCTTTTTGAGCTCCAGATAGATGGGCGCCACGCTCCCCAAGGCTGAAAGGCTGTGCGGGCGCACGGCCGTGTCTTCCCTTATGAAGGGGGGCAAATGGCTGAATGGGGATAATCTGCGCTGCTGCTTCGCCCCCAATGGACTCGAGTTTAGCCGGGTGATGGTTTCCGTCCCCAAGAAGCACTTCAAGCGCGCCGTCAAACGCAATCTCCTCAAGCGCCGCATGCGCGAGTCGTACCGGCTGCAGAAGGATCTGGTAGGCGGCGGGTTCGATGTGTTGTTCGTTTACATCGGCACGGAGGCGGCTCCCTTCGAGGAGATTCGCACCGAGCTGGCGTCCCTGCTGGCCAGAATTTCGCAGAAATGAAGTTTTGGGACATCGTAAAGCGGGTGCTCTCCGCGCCTTTCATCCTGCTGATTCATTTCTACCGTTTCTGCATCTCCCCCTTCACGCCTCCCAGCTGCCGTTTCACCCCTACGTGTTCGCAGTACGCCCTTGAGGCCTTCCGCAAGTACGGCCCCTTCAAGGGCGGCTGGCTGTCGCTCAAGCGCATCCTCCGCTGCCACCCGTGGGGCGGGAGCGGCTACGACCCGGTGCCGTAGTAGTTTTTCGAAACGGCGAGGATCCCGTGTGCAAATAGCCCGGGATTTGCACACGAACACCTCAATTACCGCCACCTCGTGTGCAAACAAGGCTGTTTTTGCACACGGCCGGAACGTTTTACACCGGCCATGTCGTTTTTTATCAAAAAAATTTTGTTTTTCGATAAATAATTATTTTCTTTGCGGAAGAATAACCTATAAAACAATAAAACAATGATTGAATGGTGGAACTCTCTCAGCGTGATGATGAAGGTCTTGTGGGGAATTACCCTCTCCGCATCGCTGATTTTCATTATCCAGAGTGTAATGACTTTTCTGGGTGCCGACGCCGGCGATTCCGACTTCGACACCGACGTCTCCGGTGACGTCCCGGACGGATCCGACGCCCCCGACGGAGCTGACGCCCACGGCACCGGCCAGGGCCTGTTGACCTTCCGCAACTTCGTCAACTTCTTCCTCGGATTCGGCTGGACGGCAATCATTCTCAAGAGCAGCATCGCTTCCACTGGTCTGCTGATGCTCGTCTCCATCCTTGTCGGCATTGCGCTGGTAGTGCTTGTGATGCTCCTTTTCAAGTGGCTCAGCAGTATGCAGCAGGCCGGCAACATCAACGTATTCACTTCCGCCGTGGGATGCGAGGGCAAGGTCTACCTTACCATCCCTGCAGAGCGCTCCGGCTCAGGCAAAGTGCAGATTACCATCAACAATTCCGTACGCGAGTACGAAGCCCTCACCGACGGCGAGGCTCTCAAGACCGGCACGCGCATCCGCGTCACCGAGGTCATCGACGCCGACACCCTTCTCGTAGAACCCCTTGAATCACTAATCATTTAATAGTTATGCCACTCTATCTTATCCTCATCATCGTATTCGTCCTGTTCGTAACGTTTGCGGCCATCCTCAGGCGCTACCGCAGGTGCCCCTCCGACAAGATCCTCGTCATCTACGGTAAGACCGGCAACAAGAACTCGGCCAAGTGCATCCACGGCGGCGCCGCCTTCATCTGGCCCGTGTTCCAGAGCTACGCATACCTCGACCTGACGCCCATCAGCATCGAGTGCAACCTTACCAACGCCCTTTCCAAGCAGAACATCCGCGTCGACGTTCCCTGCCGCTTCACCGTCGGTATCTCCACCGAACCCGAGAGCATGACCAACGCCGCCGAACGTCTGCTCGGTCTCACCATCGACGACATCCGCAACATAGCCACCGATATCCTCTTCGGCCAGCTGCGTCTCGTCATTGCTACCATGAGCATTGAGGAACTCAATAGCGACCGCGACAAGTTCCTGGAGGCCATCACCGCCAAT
>JAFZZW010000057.1 GCA_017615615.1 Bacteroidales bacterium | reverse complement strand
TGTCCCTCCGGGCCAGCGGGCCCCTCCCGTTCACATGGCCACGGGCGGCCATGGTTTCGAGACGGACAAACTGCCTCCGTTCAGCCGGAGGAATCCTCATACGTCCTGCCCCCCTTTCCCTCTGTCATTCCGAGCGAAGGCGAAGCCGGAGTCGAGAAATCTTCTTCCGTCCTGCCAACCTCATCCTCTGTCATTCCGAGCGGAGGCGAAGCCGGAGTCGAGAAATCTTCTTCCGTCCTGCCAACCTCATCCTCTGTCATTCCGAGCGGAGGCGAAGCCGGAGTCGAGGAATCCCCTGCCATGGTTGTTGTCCGTCCAATTCTTGATGTATCCAGGGACGATATTCGGGACTGGATGGTTAAGAACGGTTACGGGTGGCGGGAGGACAGGACCAATGCCGAGAACGAGGCCAGGAGAAACAAGATACGCAACATGGTGTTTCCGGTGTTCGCCCGGATCAATCCGTCGTTCATCCGTACCCTCGGCGAAGACATGGAGAGGTTCCGCCAGACTGACGATATCGCCGACGACTATTTCCGGGAAGCCGCGGCGCGTATAGTGAAATACGCCCCGGAGGCCCATAGAGGAGCGATTCTCCAAATCAGCGTCACCGGTCTGCTGGCGCTGAAGCACTGGCGTTATGTGCTCTGGAGAATCCTGGAGGACTGTTCGTTCAGCGCGGAGACGTTCGACAAACTCTGCACCCTTCTGGAGCGTTACCGTACGGAGCCCGCCGGTACAGTAACGTTGAGCGGGAAAACCTTCCAGGCTCCCGCTCATACTTTGCGCGCTCTTAAAAAGCTGTTGCTGCTCTATTAGTCCTTACTTGGCTTTGCCCATATCCACAGTCATGAGCCCCTCGACTATCTGTTCATCCGAGGTGACCATCTTGGACATCAGATAATGGAGGATGGGAGTGATGGAGGTGCCGTTCGTCTGCCTGGACACGACATAAGCCTGCTCAAGGGTCCATCCCCTGCGGGCCATGTAGTTGGTAGCCTCGATCATGGAATTGAACGCTATTGCCTTGCCGTTTTCATCGGCCAGCCTGCGGTTTCCTGAGAGCCAGTTGGAATACTGGCCGAAATCCACCTCGACGGTTTTCTTGTCGGAGAGACCGGAAGACCAGCACGAAATCTCGCAATAGACTTTGTAAGCCGCCCCTTCCGGAGCCTGGTTTGCATCGGCGTTCTGGGCGTAGGCGCTGCAGCATGCGACAATCCCTGCCAGCACAGCTGCGATTTTAAAGATAAGTTTCATGAGTCAAATATATGAAAATCTACAATATTCCGTATTCCTTTCCGTAAGAGAGCATCTGGCCGAGGAAACTGTCGGGATACTTGAGGACGTAATCCGTAATCACGCCGCCCTTCTCTACCGGGACGATATCGGGGTTGAGGAAACCGCCGTAAGGCTTGAGGTTGAGGGCGTCGTAACGGGCCTTGACTTCTTCGTGGAGTTCCGGATCGATATTGACGGCGTACGTCTCTATGAGCGCCTTGCCTGCAGCATAGTCGCCCTCGGACTTGATGCGCTGGATTTCCGCCAGCAGTTTGCCGAACAGGCCGCGGAGGGCCTCGTAGTCGGTGATGACGAAGTAGGTCTTGCCGTCACGCTCGCGCCTCTGGATGACTCCGTCGCCGTTCTTGTAACACCACTCGCTGATGAGCTTGCGGTCCTGCATGTGGGCTTCGGTGTTGGGGCGGCCGAGTTCGACCCGGTTGAACTGGACCATAAGGCCGTTGCGGATATAACCGTCGTATTCTGCCTTGTACGCTTCGGGGTCGGGCATGAGTCCGAGTTCGACCATCTTGGGGTCGGCGCAATACCACAGGCCGAACAGATCGGCGCGCGCCTCTTCCAGGGCAGAGGCATACTCGCCCATCGCGGTTGAAGAAACGCCCTTCAGGAGCTGCCCGGAACCGTGCCCGAGACATTCATGAAGGTCCGTGTGAATCTCGTCGACGTATGAGCCGTATTTCCTGGAACGTGCCACTTCGGCGTCGTCCCAAGCGAACTCCTTGAGGGCGCTGGCCGGCATTTCTTCCGCCGAATAGTTGTAAGCGTGGGTGATATTGGCAATCGTGACGCTCTTGGAGCCGTATTCGCGACGGATCCAGTCTGCATTGGGCAGGTTGATTCCGATGGGCGTAGAAGGATAGGAATCTCCCGCCAGGCACACTGCATTGATGACTTTTGCACTGATGCCCTTGACGTGCGGCTTGCGGAAACGGGGATCGACCGGAGAATTGTCTTCGAACCACTGGGCGTTGGAACTCAACACGAGCGAGCGCTCGGAAGCCTTGACATCCTTGATGTTGACATGCCCCTCCCATGCGCCCTTGCGTCCGAGAGGATCGTTATAGTCCTCTACGAATCCGTTGACGAAATCTACCACGCCGAGGGTATCCTTGACCCATTCGACGTTGAACTCGTCCCATTTGCGGAGGTCGCCGGTGCGGTAATACTCGATCAGCAGCGCAATGGCGCGCTTCTGGATGTCGTTCTCGGCCACTTTGCGGGCAAGCTCGAGCTCGGCGCATATTTTCTCCAGGGCGGGACCGTAGATGCCTCCCACCTTCCAGGGAAGCTCCTTCACCGTGCCGAGGGTATCCTTGACGACTTTGGTGTTCAGGCCGTATGAAACGGGATGCCTGTCGCGGGGATTGGCGATGGAAGCGTAATACGCCTCGACTTCTTCGCGGTTGACGCCCTCATAGAAATTGACGGAAGACAGTTCCACGATGTCGCCGTCCGGAGAGGTGCTGCGGCGCTGGGGACAGATGTCGGGGTCGTACGCGTACTCCAGAAGGAATCCCGCCTCGTCTGACTTCCCTACCGCGTCGAGCAGTTTTTCGAAATACGCCGGCTCGCATGTAGGGTAGAACTTGTCTTCGGCATAATGATGATGTATGCCGTTGGAGAAGAACAGGCGTTTGGCATATTCGGTAAATGCCTGGAACTCGCTGCATTTGCGGTCTCCCTGGTAATTGTTGAGTATATCTTCGACGGCATGGCGCAGCTGGAGGTTATAGCGGCAGTTCTGGTCCCAGAGTATATCCCGCCCCCATTTGGCAGCCTCGGAAAGGTGGTAAGCATACTCCTTCTGCTGGAGCGAGAGGTCTTCCCATCCGGGGACCTGATAGCGTATAACCTTTACGTCGGCAAACTGGTCGATGGTGTAACGGAAATTCTGGTTGCGGCTGCCGCAGGACGATGCGATAAGTGCCATGGAGGCAATCATTGTCATTCTGATGATATTCATAGGGTGAACAGTTTTTTCAGGGTGTCCGGAGGCCCGGAGGAAAGCAGCTCGACGGACGGACCGCCGCCGCCCGGAATGCCGGCCTGCCTCAGGACTTCCTGGAGGCGGCGGGCCACGGCGGGAGCGGGGTCGATGAAAGTAACCTCCGGAGAGGCGAGCTTCTGCATTACGGGAAGCAGGAACGGATAATGGGTACAACCCAGGACGATTATGTCGGCGCCCTCGTCAAGCAAGGGCTGGAGGCTCGCCCAGACCACCTTTTCCGCGTGCGGACCTTCGAGCTCCAAAGACTCGACAAGCTCGACATAACCTGCCCCCACGTGCTCCACGATGCGGACGGCATCCTCAAAACGCCCCCTGGTATTAAGGTACTTGGAGCCCTTGAGGGTACCGGCGGTGGCAAGGACGCCGATTACGCCGGTGCGTGTGCCGAGCGCTGCGGGCTTGACGGCGGGTTCCATCCCAACGAAAGGGATGGGGAACTCAGCCCTGAGAGTGGCGATGGCAGCGGCGGTGGCGGTGTTGCAGGCGACCACTATGGCGTCCGCGCCCCTGGAAATCAGTTCCCGTGTGATGGCGCGGCCGCGGTCGATGATATATTCCGGGGACTTTTCCCCGTACGGACAATGGGCGTTGTCCGAATAGTATATATAACGTTCACGAGGGAGAATCTTGCGAATCTCCCTCAGAACCGAAAGGCCTCCAGAGCCTGAATCGAAGACTCCGACCGTGGCCATTATTGAACGAGCTGTCCGAGAACCTCAAACATGGCTTTGCCGTTGACTATTGTAGTACGGTAGACGGTGTCGTCCACCTTGTAATAGCTGTCTCCGCCGAGTTCGATGACCTCGTAATCGTCGGGCAGGGTTTCCACAAGGGCTCCTGCGGGAGGAACGATTACGGTGTACTGACCGTCAGAGCCCTTGGTGTAGAAGACGCCGTCGTTGTAGAAATACTCTACGCTGGCATCCGCGAAGCTCTGCACGAGGCCGAGGGAATTCGCAAGGTCGCCGGCTGCCTGGGCCATGGCCGCGCCGCGGGCGATGGTCTCGTTCTGGGCGGCGATGACCGCGTTGTTGGCGGCGATGGTCTCGTTCTGGGCCACTATCGTGCTTGCATTCTCGTTGATCGTATCATAATAGTGGATGCGGTCGTAATAATATGCAAAGGTGCAAGCGGTGTAGATGGCGTCTGCAAGAGGGGTGAAAGCATAGCCCCAGGGCGGACGGCATACCCAGTAGCGGCCGCCGTAGTAGCGATACCAGATATCGTCGTACAGATAATAGTCGCGGCCCCAGAAGTGCCTGATTACATACCCGTGGGGAATATGGGGCACGTAGTGGCCATAGTAATGGTGACCGTGGTGATGGAACCTGTAAGGACGGTCGTGAAGCTCGACGGGAGTGTGGTGACGGCGCGCAGGGCTGCCGGGATGCGAGTTGACATGCACTCTCGAAGGGAGGGCGTGGGAGTTGTGGCGGCCATATGCGCCGTCGGCATAAGGACGCGAACCGGGTGCGGGGCGATCGTGATGGGGTGCGCTTCCGCCGGGACGGCGGGCGCCGTCATAATGGCCGCCGGGGGCGGGACGGGCGCC
>JAFZZW010000056.1 GCA_017615615.1 Bacteroidales bacterium | reverse complement strand
CTGACTATTATCCCCCGCCAGCTCCGCTGGCACCCCAAGGGACGGGGGGCGTACCCCCCGAGACCCCCTGCCTGTCGCTATTCGATTGGTATCTACTTATCGGAGCGGGAGCAGTAACAGGTTCGCAAAACTGTGGCCGCCCGTGGCCGCATGAACGGGAGGGGCCCGCTGGCCCGAAGGGACAGTGGGAGGGATGGAACGTAGTGGAAGTTTTGCGAACCTGTTACTGCGGAAGCAAAGCAACGGATATAGAAAAAACAGAAATAATAGCAACCGATATGCTTAGAACGCAATTTTTTTCTAAATTTGTAAGCTAAAACTATATATATATGATTTTGTACTATATCCTAGCAGCCGTTGCAGGGGCAGTGATCGCCCTGGCAATCTATATAGCAGTCAGTCGCGCTGCTGCGCGTGGCAGGGCTTCGGCCATCATCGAAAAGGCCGAGCTTGAAGGCGAAAACATCAAGCAGCAGAAGATACTTCAGGCAAAAGAAAAATTCCTCCAGCTCAAGAGCGAACATGACCAGAAGGTCAGCCAGCGAAACAACGAACTCCGCGACCGCGAGAACAACATCAAGAACCGCGAGAACCAGTTGAAGGAACAGGCCGCAGAGCTTGGCAAGCGCCAGCACGACCTGGATTCCCAGAAGGGTCAGGTAAACGCCCAGAGAGCCGCCCTCGAGGCCAAAATGGAAGAATGCGAGCAGCTCCGCGCCCAGGCCAACCGCCAGCTTGAAACCATCGCCGGCATGAGTGCCCAGGACGCCAAGAACATGCTTGTGGAGAACATGAAGGCCGAGGCCCGCACCGAGGCCCAGGCATACATCAACGACACCATGGACGAGGCACGCCTGAACGCCGCAAAGGAGGCCAAGCGCATTGTCATCAACACCATCCAGCGCACTGCTACGGAAACCGCCATCGAGAACGCCGTCACCACTTTCCCCATCGACAACGACGAAGTAAAGGGCCGCATAATCGGACGCGAAGGCCGCAACATCCGCGCCCTGGAAGCCGCCACCGGAGTCGAAATAGTCGTTGACGACACCCCCGACGCAATCCTCATCAGCGCATTCGACCCCGTCCGCCGCGAGGTTGCCCGCCTGTCGCTCCACCAGCTTGTCATCGACGGCCGAATCCATCCCGCACGTATCGAGGAAGTCGTAGCCAAGGTCAGCAAGCAGTTGGAAGAAGAAATCCTGGAAACCGGCAAACGTACCTGCATCGACCTCGGCATCCACGGGCTCAACCTCGAGCTCGTCCGCATGATAGGCCGCATGAAGTACCGCAGTTCCTACGGACAGAACCTCCTCCAGCACTCACGCGAAGTCGCCAACATCTGCGCAATCATGGCTTCCGAGCTCGGTCTCAATCCCAAGATCGCCAAGCGCGCAGGCCTCCTTCACGATATAGGCAAGGTCTCCGAAGAGGAGCCCGAACTCCCTCACGCACTCCTGGGCGCCAAGATCGCAGAGCAGTACAAGGAACGTCCGGAGATCTGCAACTGTATCGGCGCACACCATGAGGAGATGGAGATGACCACCATCTATGCACCCCTGGTGCTGGTGGGCGACGCCATCTCCGGCGCCCGTCCCGGTGCCCGCCGCGAGGTTATCGAATCCTACATCAAGCGCCTCAAGGGCATGGAAGACCTGGCAGCCTCCTATCCCGGCGTCACCAAGTCCTACGCCATCCAGGCCGGCAGGGAACTCCGCGTAATCGTGGGTGCAGACGAAGTCTCCGACGACCAGGCCGCCCGCCTTTCCACGGACATCGCCCAGCGTATCCAGGACGAAATGACCTATCCCGGTCAGGTAAAGATTACCGTCATCCGGGAAACCCGCAGCGTCGCTATCGCTAAGTAATCGGAAATACTACAGGATATAAATCCTCAGGCCGGTGTCCGCCGTCCTGAGGATTTGTCGCATAACGCGCTTGTCCAGGGCTACGCACCCTCCTGTCCACGTCTTTGCGCCTTTGCAATGGATGAAGATGGCCGACCCCAGCGGATACACGCACTCCTTGTTGTAGTCGGTCTCGAGGCCGTAATCATATTCCGGGCTGAGCTGCCACATCTTTTCGCCGGCGGGCTCGTCGGCAGGGGAGTCCATCAGCGGCCTGTATTCCGACGGCTTGACGATGCGGTTGTACCAGCGGCCGGGGGAGTCGCAGGCTATCGTGCCCGGAGTCACGTCGATATACTGCAGACGGCAGCCGGGATCGGGTTTGATTCCGAATGCCCGCAGAGCCCGCAGCGGCCCGAATGGAGTCTTTGCATCGCCCTCGGAGGCCTTCCCGGGCCCGTTCTTGCCGATGTACGCCCGGCATCGGTGCAGCAGCCACCAGCCGCTGTCATTTTTGATATAGTACCTCGCAAGGGCGTTGGATCCTTCCGTACATTCAACTATCAGCAGCTGGCGTGCATCTGCGTCCAGAGCGTATTTTTCCTTGACTTCCCGGGCTGTCATTTCTTTATGAAGATTATTGCCATCAGCGGCAGGGCGATCAGGGCCATGGTGGCGCTGATGGGCAGGTAAATGCCGAAATTGACGTATTGGACCACCAGGTACGTGATGAGCAGCAGCGCGATGCCCATCCCGGAGCTGATGATGTAATGCAGTCTGATATCCTGCTTCCTGCACACTATGCGGCTTAGGTTGGGAACGCCGAGGGAGATGAATCCGATGGGACCGCATATGCTCACGGCGCTGGTGACGAGGAACATGATGGCAAGAAGGCTTACGGCCTTGTGAAGGTTGCTCAGTTCGATTTCTCCGCGGAAATGGGCCGACAGTTTCCTGCTGTCGATGATGGCGGCGGCCAGGCCGACGGCGAACAGGCAGAGGGAGAAGATTATGTCCGCGGTGGTGACGCCCTCGAGCCGGAAGTTGGCGGCGCCCCATAGGTAATACTGTCTGAGGAGGTCTCCGTTGGGGGCGTTGGTGACTACGATAGTCCCGAGCGAGCCGATGAATGTGCCGAAGAGTATGCCGAAGGTGATAAGGTTCTGGGTGCTGACCCTGAGCGTTACAAGGAAACACACGAGCGTGCAGACGAGCGTGCAGATGAAACTGCCTACGGTCAGGGAACACCAGCCCGACATGGTTGCGGCGGCAGCTCCAAGGCAGGCGGCGCTGCCCAGTCCGAGGCTGTAAACGTCTCCAAGCTGGTTGCGCCAAAGATATTGCATCTGGATGCCTCCCACCGGAAGGGCGATGCCCGAAATCAGAACGTACAGAAGACTCAAAAGCATAGCGTCACAAATATAGTTGTTTTGAACGACATTTATTGCTATATTCGCACGTATTAATAATCACTATGGACATCAACCAACAATTTGTCATCACCATCAGCCGTGAGATAGGTTCCGGCGGCCGTACTGTCGGCCGCAAGCTTGCGGAGAAACTTGGCGTTCGCTTCTGCGACAAGGAACTCATAAGCGCACTGCGAGAGAAGTTTTCCATCACCGCATCCGAGATTGAGAAAATCAAAGGGGAGAAGAAGAGCTGGCTGTCGGACCTTATGCGCTCCATGGCCCCGGTGCCGGAACTCATGCTTGTCAACGACCCCAACAGCGCCTACCTTACCAATATCCGCCTTTCAATCACGACGGACGAAATCTTCGAGGCTGAAACCGAAATCCTCAAGGAACTGGCTTCCGAGTCGTCATGCGTCATCGCCGGCCGCTCCGGTTTCTTCGTGCTGAAGGATTTCCCCAACAAGGTCGACATCATGCTGACCGCTTCCCGGGAGAAGCGCATAGCCCGCGTCTGTGCCAAGCAGAACCTCACTCCCGAAAAGGCCGCCATGATAATTGACGACGTAGACAAGAGCCGCGAGAATTACGTTAAGCGTTATACCGGCAAAAGCCGTTACGACCTCCGCAACTACAATCTTGTCCTGAATGTAGATGACCTCGATGAAGACGAGGTCGTCGATATCATTCTTGCTTACCTTAAAGCCCTGTAAGGGACTCCTATTCGATTACTTCCAGACTGTGCTCCTTCGCGAAGTCCAGGATGGGTTTGTAACTCTCGAATTTGGCCGTGGCTGAAAGCCATAGCCTTACCTTGAATTTGACGGCCTCGGCAAGCGCCTGGATGTTCCTGAGAGTCTCGAGTACACAGTATTCGCACGCAATGCCGCATACCGTCACCTCGTCTGAGGGGCAGAACCAATCCTGATTTGCGGGATCCAGCCCGGCAAAGGCACCGTACTGCTCGACCAGATGACCTTTATGGAAGAAGCGCATCTTGCCTTCTTCCATATCTTTTATTACAGAATCGGGAATTGCGGCTCCTACGGTGTGATGAACGCAATGAACGGGCCAGGGGCCTCCCTGCTCTCGGAATGAGCAGTGGCCGGTAGAGTGCCAGTCCATCGTGAAGTATACAAGGTCATAATCGTGCTTGGATGCATTGATGACGGGAATGACGCTGCCGGCGCCGGGAACGGTAAGAGAACCGTCGATGAAGTCGTTCTGAAGATCGACTGCTACAAGTATCTTTCTCATGCCGCAAATATAATAAAAGAAAATGAGTTGGTGTCTCACGACAACAACTCATACTAACCACATAATTAATAACACTAAAACTAATAACCAATAGGCTGTGAGGAGAACCCTCATCATTCAACCCACTGCAAAGGTAGGAATAATATTTTAATCTGCAAAATATTTTTTGAAAAATTTTTAATAAATATCTACTATCGCTGATTATCAGGCGTTTAGAATTAAGTAAAATTATTACGAATCGTGTTCTTCTGGTTTCTTCCCAGTCATTTCGTCCAACAGTCTGAACAGACAGGGGACCGTCTCCGGCTTGACGCTGTCGCAAATAATGCTTACCTTTAGACCGATAAACCGCAATTTGTGCCATGGAATACCTGTCAAAGCAAAGATACGACGAGATTGCTGCCGAGTTGAGACACCTTATCAATGAGGTTTACCCCAGGGTTAAGGATGACCTCGCGGAGACTCGCGCCCAGGGGGATCTGAGCGAGAATGCAGGATACCGTGAAGCAAGGCGTATCCAGGCGAAGACCATCAGCCGTATCCGTTTCCTGCAAAGAATCCTCGAGCATTCCCGTGTGATTGACCCGGATGTCCTCCCCAAGGACAGAGTCAGCCTTCTGAGCCGGGTCGAATTCACGAACCTCTCCACAAATGCCAGAATGCGATTCGAGATAGTCAGCCCCCACGAGATGAACCTCGAGGCCGGCAAGATTTCGCTGAAATCCCCGATCGGCGCCGCCCTGATGGGCAAGAAGGTCGGCGAAATTGCCGAGGCCCGCGTCCCTTCCGGGACCCTCCGCCTGAGAATCGAAAGCATCACTAACGACTGAAGGTAGATCTCCTTGATGTCAAGATTATACTTGTCTGCCATCTGGAAAGCATAGTTGAGGACATCAGCCAATTCCTCTCTGACCTTGTCCAGATTAACGTCCTCCGGAGCCTTCCACAGAAAGGCCTCTAACAATTCTGACGCCTCAACCGACAGGCCGATTGCCAGGTCTTTTCCGTTATGGAACTGATCCCAGTCCCGTTCCTGGTTAAACACGCGCAGTTCTTCAAGAATATGTTCTATATCAGTCATTGCAAAATGGATTCTCACAAATATAATCATTCTTTAAGTATAATGAAAAGTTGAAAATGTTTATATTGCACTCGCAAAATGGACGTAATCAACCTTCTTGACATACATTCGCGGGAGGAATTGTACCGGTGGTACCAGGAGAATCACGACAAAGTGAGTGATTTCTGGCTCCGTGTTAACAGGGCCTCGGCTGAGTGTCCGGGGGTGATACGGTATATAGATGCCGTAGAGGTAGCCCTCTGCTTCGGATGGATAGACAGTACTCAGAAGAAAGTTGACGAGGGGAAGCCCGTCCAGCATTTCACGCCCCGCCGCAAGAGGAGCAACTGGTGTGAACGGAACCTTATCCGCTGCCGGCGTCTGGTTCAACTGGGAGAAATGACGCCTGCCGGATTAGCGGCAGCCCCGGATCTGGACCCATCCTTTTTTGCCTTTGAAGACTGGGTGCTGGACGCCATCAAAGCAGATAAAAAGGCATGGGAGAATTTCAATTCGTTCCCTGAAACATACCGCCGCATCCGTGTGGATTTTATCCAGGGATATCGGAAAACAAACCGTGAGGAAGAAGCCCGGAATGCCCTTCGGAAATTTGTCCAATACTGTCACGACGGCAAAATGCTGCCCGGCTGGGACGATTTCGGACGGTTGGAGTAACGTTTGCTCAACCGGCGCCTGCTAATCCGGATCATGTTTTCACGGAAAATGAGTATATTGGTACGCAATAACGGAAACATTCGAGAATGGCAAAAGAAACAATATACCTGGCATCCAAACCTCGTTATGAAATTCTGGACGGACTGCGCGGGGTGGCAGCGCTGATGGTGATTATATTTCACTGTTTTGAGACTTATAATCCGGTTTTTGGGACGCAAATCGTCAACCACGGCTACCTGGCGGTGGATTTCTTCTTCGTTTTGAGCGGCTTTGTCATCGGCTATGCTTATGACGACCGTTGGGACAAGATGACCACCTGGGGCTTCTTCAAGCGCCGTCTAACCCGGCTGCATCCGATGGTGATTGCAGGCACTCTCATTGGTGCGGCTTTGTTCTTCTTTGCCGGTGCAGCCTTCCCGGAAACACTCAAAGTTCCCGGCTGGAAATTTGCCCTATGCCTGGTTATGGGCCTGCTCATCCTTCCTTGCCCCAATAGTCTGGACATCCGGGGCTGGGGTGAACTGAATTCTTTTAACGGCCCGCAGTGGTCGCTGACATTTGAATATATCGGCAACATTCTTTATGCCTTTGTATTCAGGCATCTGCCCAGGATTGCGTTGGCCATCCTGTGTGTTGTCTGCGCATTCTTCACCCTGGACCTAACGCTTGGATGGGATGTGTTCGGTTTCTTTCCTGACGGGCCGCAGTACACCGTAATCGGCGGCTGGAGCCTCACAGGACAACAGATGTACATCGGATTTACCCGGCTGCTGTATCCTTTCCTCTGCGGACTGCTCATCTCCCGAATACTGCCTGGACGCCGCACGGAATCCAACCCAAGTGGCTCTCCAATCCATCTCAAAGGCGGCTTCTGGTGGTGCAGCCTGGCGCTTGTCGTCCTGTTTTCAATTCCCTGTATAGGAGGCAAGACCGGCATTTCTGACGGCATCTACCAGGCAGTCTGCATCCTGCTTGTTTTCCCGCTTATCGTCATGGCCGGTTCCGGCTCGGTGACCACAGATAAAAAAAGTGCCGCCGTTTGCAAATGGCTTGGAGACCTGTCCTACCCGCTCTACATCACGCACTATCCGTTGATGTATATGCAGATGGGGTGGGTAGCTGAGCATCCGGATGCTCCCGTATGGATTCACATTGCCGTCAATCTGGGCGTTGTGTTCATGTCCATCATCCTTGCCTGGGGTGTGCTGAAGATCTATGACGAACCGGTACGTGAGTGGCTCAAGGATCACTGGCTTAAACGTGGCACCCGCCGAGTAGTTTAGTATGGTCTGCAGATTTCCATGGTGGTGGGAAGCGCGTTGCGATTGAGGAAGATGTAGGTGGTGTTCAGGGCGATAAAGTCCCGCGACATATACCAGATACCCTGATATGGACCGTGCTTGCCCCACGTGTTTTTCACCAGATAGTAGGGCTTGCCCTGCTCGTCGACTGCCTTGCCATAGATGAGCATAACGTGGTCATAGGTGAAAGTCCAGTCATCCCATTGCGTCTGTCGAAGCTCCTGGGTGGGGACGACCCCTTCCGGCAGATATGCCACACATTCCTTCCGGTAGAAATTTCCGGATACATCACCGCCCCACGCAATCGTGTAACCCGCATCCAGCGCCTTGTCAAGAATGTCCATAAGCTCATCTATGGGAATGTTAAAACTGGGCTTCAGCCTCCATTTGTAGGGAGACTCGATAACAAACCACTGATTGAACGGATGGTGGGTGAAACTGGTCAGGCTCACATACTCATCCATGTCGAGTCCCAGGCTTTCGGCGAAAGTCTTCGGTGTGTAGGTCTTGCCTTCATAGATGAAGGATTCGGGACAGGCACCGACATATTTGTCGATAACGGCCTGAACGCTCTCCTGCCAGCCTTTCTTGGGCTCTTTGTTCCTCAGGGGCGCCTGCTCTTCCGTGGTGAAACGGTTCAGTTCCGGCTTGCCTTCGCTCCAGACAATACTGCTTATCTCCCGCTCCAGTTCAGGGAAGAAGACCTTGAAGTTTGCCAGAGAGTCTCCCGTGAGCGACCCGGGGGCTGGCATGGCATCCTCCGGGCAGATGCCGTAGCGACGTATTACCTCTATCACGTCGTCACAGGAACCACCTTCCGAAATCTGGCTGTATCCGTGCATGCGGACGTAATGCGTTGCGCAGTCCATATAGTCCTTGTTGACCACGAACATCTCACACAGGTCGTAGGTTTTTCCGGTCTTGCGAAGAATCTCGCTCTCCAGATAGCCCAGCGTCCCGAAATCCCAGCAGGTCCCGCTGCGGAACTGATTCTTGACACTGGTTATGGGAAGTTCCTTGACGGTTGTGAAGGACTTTGGGCCCTGTGCCGACGCAATAACCGCTATCACCAATATGGAGGCAATGACAGGTAATCTTTTCATGGCATCAAAGGTATAAAATTAAGCCGAAAATCACTATATTCGCTAATCAAAACCGATTATAACGTATTGATGAAAACCGACAGAATCCTATTGCGCCCCTGGTTGGATAGCCTTTGGCGTAGGAAGTCTAAGCGGCATCGTGGAGCCGATAGGCGGCGTCCAGGTGCTGCTCCTGGCATCGGTTGTAACGCCATTAATGCCCTTCCTGCTTGCTTTTGCCGCCGAAGGCAATCACTCGAACCTGGGCACCATCGGCTTTGCCCTTGGTTTTGCGCTTATGATGGTACTTGATGTAGTAATGGGATAATACTGACTGACCAATACTACTACTTCAAGTAATCTGCCTCATTTCGGCAGTTTTCTGCATCATTTTCTCAGATTTGATGCAGATAATTCGTTTTTGAGGTACACTACGCATATATGGCCAAAAACACCTATTGGTTCAGCTCCGCCCACTCTCGTGGGTGTCAAGAACCCTTCCAGCGCCACCATCGTGTGCCAGGGTGACACCTTCACCTTCAAGCTGGACCAGGACCTCACCGACAACGGTGGCATCTTCCTGGTGATTGAG
>JAFZZW010000055.1 GCA_017615615.1 Bacteroidales bacterium | reverse complement strand
TGAACTTCACGTAATTGCCGCTGGATCGTTGTTGGAATTTGCATTGGAGGAGATTCCGTCATTTGCCGTGGGTAGAATCCGTTCCTTGTATATGTACCCTTTCTCTTTTGATGAGTTTATGAGTGCCCAGGGATTGGGATTACAGTTGGAAGCCGTTCGGAGTGCTTCACCAGATCAACCTCTTATAGATACACTTCACAAGCAACTGACAGACCAGTTGCGCTGTTTTATGCTGGTTGGCGGTATGCCGGAAGCCGTCTCCACATGGGTGGAAACACATGACTATCTGGCCTGCGCACATGTTCACAATGATATTATGGAGACATATCAGGATGATTTCAACAAGTATAAGAAGCGCATCTCTCCGGACCTTCTTCGCAAAGTACTTCGCTCTGTCGCCCGCCAGAGCGGCACAAAATTCATCTATAATCGTGCCGATGAAGAAAGCCGTAGTGATAAAGTGAAACAGGCTCTCCAGAAACTCACGCTGGCGGGTTTGGTGACGCCGGTTACGCATACATCCGCAGACGGCGTGCCGCTTGGCGCTCAAGAAAACGAACGCAGCATCAAGTATCTCTTTCTGGATACAGGCCTCCTTTTGACATGGCAAGGTATTCCCGCCAGTGATATTCTTTTGGCATCCGATGTTGACCTTGTAAACAAAGGTCCGGTGGCTGAAGTCTTGGCTGGGTTGGAAATAATCAAGAATAAAGACTGTTTTCAGCGAACAGAAATGTTCTACTGGCAACATGAAAGCAAAAACGGCAACGCCGAGGTGGATTATCTTGATACTTGCGGTGGGGTTGTCCTGCATATGGAAGTGAAGGCTAGCGCGCAGGGTGCTATGCAGAGTCTCTATCTTTTCATGCGTAAAAAACGCTTGCACACTGCGGTAAGAACATCTCTGGAGAACTTCGGGGCATACGACTATATAGATCCGATACCTGAGAACAACGATCCAAATCCCCTCAGACATATTGAAATCTATCCTCTATACGCCATAAGCCATCTTACAACAGACACACTCATTATGAGCATTTTGTAATGCCGTTGTTTATTATGTTTGTTTCTGTGCTGTGGAGTACATAATATACTTTGCCGAATCTGGGGCCATGCGATCATTATGTGGCACAACAACTTGATAATCAAGCGATAGTTATTTCCTACAACAAATTTAACGAGGAGGAATACTAGTCTTTTCGGTTTCTGATGACTTTCAGGCCCGCCGGTTGGCGGGCTTTTTTTGTTGCGACGGTGGATTTGGGGTTTTAGGCCGACACCAAACATCATCCCGGATAGTTCTGGAAGGGGTGGCTGTCGGCTCCTTCCGTGCGGAAATACGAGGACAAGCCGATTGAGACTCAAATACCACTTCGAGGCCGGCGCCGGAAAGGAGAACTTTGAGTGGTTTGTCTGTTGAAACTGACCGGAGAAAGATCAAAGCAATGAATCCATAAACTCCAGCATGGCGGCATTGACCTTCCGTGATTCGGGGAGGTCCGGGTTTATGACATTGTGAACGTGCGAAACGTTCTTGTCATCAGATTCAATGTCAAGAAATACCGCCTGGCGCCCAAGCGAATCACAGTCAGCCATGAGCATCAGCGCCTGGTCACGGATGAAATCGTTGGTGCAGGTGGAGATGAACAGCGGCCCCTTGTAGCTGGCGATGAATGTTCGCGGCGACATCGATTCCATCCATTCCCGGTCAGCATACCTTGGCCCGATGAACCATTCCAGAGCTCCTTTCGAGAAGGCTTTGGGGTTGGCGAATGATGCAAAATCGTATGCCGGGCAGTTGACGAGTACGCCCCGGGGGGCGAACAGCTTCGGCCGTACCGGAACGGAATGATCGTCGGCCCCCTCTGCCATGTACAGGACAAGATGCCCGCCGGCGGAATCTCCGGTCAGGAACATACTGTTTTTGTTGAGGCCTAACTGTTCGGAATTGGCGGCCAGATAATCCAGCGCTGCGGCACAGTCGCCCAGCTCATCGGAAACATCCCTTTTGCCATCGTTCAAGCGGTATTCAACCAGCACCACGTTATAGCCTTCTTTCAGGAACACCGAAGCAAACGGACGGTTGCTTTCCCGTCTTCCTGCCACATAAAAACCGCCATGTATATCTATGAGGACAGCATTCTTCCTGATTTCTTCCGGGGCATAATAGATGTCAACCACTTTTGCCTTATCATCGTCTGCTGCATAATGGACTGCAATCCTCTTCTTGCAACTGTCGGCAAATGTGTTGTCCCTGGGCGTCTTTTTACTTGCAGAGACAACAAGTTTCAACATGGGCTTGGTAATTTTGAAACCGCCTCCCGTTGAACCGCAGCCAAGCAGCAGAAGCGCTGCAGCTAAATAAAAAACAGTTCGTCTTATCATTTCTTTTTCTTTTCTTTGGCTCGTTTGTCCTGAATCTCCTTCATCTGCGGCACGTCGATAAGAGTCCAGCCCTGCTCGCGGGCGTAATCGACCATCTGGGTAAGCGCGGCCTTGAGGAACACGCGGGGTATCTTTACACAGAGCTTGCAGGCATCCTCCGTGAACTTTATTTTGTCGTCGATGCGGTTGGCTGCGAACATCACGCTGTCAACCCCCATTTCCTTGCCTGCTGGGATAGGCTCCTTGCGCGGACGGCGGAACCGGGTGTACCAGAAATAGGTGCTGTCGCGATAGCCGTAATCCACCGGCACGTTGGGGAAGGAGCCGGCCTTGACGCCGTTGATGATGGCGTCGTGGTACTTTTCCTTCATGAGAATCTTGTCGATCTTGAGGATGAAGTGGCAGCCGAATTTGGACGTAACGCCGTTGAAGCTCCTGTACGGTCCTTCGATACCTTCCAACTGGCCTACCTTGACGCGGTCCTCGTAGGCGTTCTCCAGCGAGTCGTCCCAAGTGCATTCGAACACCTGATAGGCCTTCTTTACCACCAGAGGCCGCGGTCCGCCTTCGGCCTGACCGGGCTCCATCTCGAACTTGCACTTTGCCATTTTCTCCTTGGATGTCTCGCCGGGGAAGCCGAGCTTTACTATGCTCTTGAAGTCCTTGGGGCTGTCTTCCAGGAAGTTGATCGCGCATTTGCCGGTGCGGAGTATGTTCTGTGCGGTGTTGCTGGAGTTGCGGCACTCAAGGAGCATCGCATAGTAGTCCTTGCCTGCGATATAATATGGGAAGCATAGCGAATAAGCGCCCATTGTCGTATCTCCGTCCTCATCCAGAGTGGAGATCAGCAGGGTAGGCATAGGGAAAAACGCACTTGTCTGATAGAAGTTATCGACAATTCTCAAATCCTTAAATGAACTCATATGGTGTCAGTGTTTGTGGTTATCTGTTTTGCCGGAACATGAGCTTGGTTTTCCCGGTTCTATATTAGCACAAATATACGATTCTTTGGGTGAATATGCGTATCTTAGCAGCACAAACATTGAGTAAAGTCTGATAAATGGCAAGAACAGGATTCAATAAACACGATATTGCACGCGATGCGTGTCAGCTATATGGCCTGCAGGCGCATCAGGGATACGACTGGTGGTGGCATTCTTTCACGGGACATGATGCCCAAACGGGGGAGGCTAAGCCTTTCTTCATAGAGTTTTTCCTCTGTAATCCTGCCCTCGGCTGCGAATTACCGGTTTTTGGCCAGATTCCCGGGAAGCCGGCGAAGCCCTCATATCTGATGGTGAAGGCAGGCGCATGGGGTGAAGATGCGGCTCAACTGCACCGTTTCTGGGGCTGGAAACAGATCAAGGTGGACTGGGGCGTCCCGTTCAGCGTTGAGGCAGACGACTGTTTCCTCACCGAAGACCGTACGCTCGGAAGCATCAAGGTGGAAAACGCCGCCATGCATCCAGAATGGATGTGCTCCGACGGGCAGATGTCATGGAGCCTGAGAATCAAGAAGATAACGGCATTCAACGTGGGCTTTGGGGCCGATGAAGTGTTCCGCCACGCCGAGGCCTTCGAGATGTTCTGGCACGCAGAAGGCATGAAGACCGAATACGAAGGGGAAGTGGTTTGGAACGGCCGCCGGTACGTTGTTCGCCCTGAAGATTGCTACGGCTACGCAGACAAGAACTGGGGCCGGGACTTCACCTCCCCATGGGTATGGCTGTCGTCCAACAATCTCACCAGCGAAATCACTGGCAAGAAGCTCACTGACAGCGTGTTTGACATTGGAGGAGGAAGGCCCAAAGTCGGGCACCTGGCACTTCCGCGTAAACTCCTGTCTGCCTTCTGGTATGAGGGAGAACCTTACGAGTTCAACTTTTCCAAGGCTTGGACGCGTGTGCATACGGAGTTCGACTGCAAGGAAACCGACTCGCAGATTATCTGGCACGTGGAGCAGCGCAGCACGTCCGGCCGGATGGTTACCGATGTCACTTGCGAAAAGAAGGATATGCTGCTGGTGAATTATGAATCCCCGGACGGCGCCAAGCGTCACAAGAGGCTGTGGAATGGCGGGAATGGCGTCGGTACCGTCCAACTGTTTGACCGCCACGGCACCCTGGTGGACCGAATCCACGCAGAGAATATCGGTTGCGAATATGGAGAATATGACAAATAAAAGCGGTACCCGTTGCCCGCTTGTGCCTTGCTGTTCTTATTGCACTCGTCGGCCTGGCCGGGATGATTGTCCTGCTGCAGATTCTACCACGTTTCGGCCAAAAAACGTACGGTAAGAAATGAGAGTTTTGTTCGTTTGTCACGGGAACATCTGCCGAAGTGCTATGGCGGAGTTTATCCTGAAGGCTCTGGTAAAGGCTAAAGGGCTTGAAAGCCAATACTATATCAAGTCGGCTGCGGTCTCTGCGGAGGAAATCGGC
The DNA here is from genome assembly GCA_017615615.1 of Bacteroidales bacterium. GTDB lineage: Bacteria > Bacteroidota > Bacteroidia > Bacteroidales > UBA932 > Cryptobacteroides. The sequence continues at coordinate 19,750 of JAFZZW010000055.1, read as the reverse complement.
AATTCCATCTATCCACCTGCCAGGCGCTGTCTGAGTAAGCACGGTGTGTGGTTTGACCCTGGCAAACGCGCACGGCAGGTCACTCGGGCGGATTATGACCGCTTCGACCGCATCATCTGTATGGATGCCTCGAATCTGCGGCTGATCAAATATATTATTCCGGAAGATCCGGAGGGAAAGATTCACCTGATGATGTCGTACACCGGCATAAGCCGCGATGTGGCTGACCCGTGGTACACAGGTGATTTCGAAACGACCTTTCAGGACCTGCTGGAAGGGTGTGAGGCAATGTTGAATCAATAAATATGTGTTATGAACGAGCAGAATCAGGAATTCGATCCGAGAGATGTCAATCAGGACGGAAATGTCTCGATTGAGGAAAAGATCAGAGCTGCCGCCGATATGGCAGAGGAAGCCTTCGGAAAAGCCGCCGGCGCCGTAAAAGATGGAGTAGAGCAGGTAGTAGGGAAAGTCAAAGATTACCGGGCTTTGTCTCCGGAAGAGAAAAAGGCAAAGGAGGATGTGTGGAACAGCAAGGCTACGGCGTTCGCCGAGAAAGCTTCCAACAAGGCAAAGGAGCTTGCAGAAGAAGTGAAGGAAGGGGCCGGCAGGTTCTTCAGAAAGAAAGAGTCTTAGTCTTTTTCCTCATGATGCAAGACTATTTTGGGGGGGGCTGACAGTCAGCGAACCGCTTTTACCCAACGGATTATAAAGCGAATGCCGGCGGTGAGGAGGCCGGGGCCAAGACCGGAGTAGAACCAGGCGATGAAGGAGTCCGGAACTTGCCAAACCTTGTATATCTCGATTGTTGTTCTTATATCTGCTTGAAATACTGTCATAACATACAAAATTTGATATTTATAACAATAAAACAGGCGCAAGTATGACGGTGTCATCTCTTCCCTTACCGAAAAAGAATTACTTCTGGAAACCAAGTCTTTGGAGGGTAGTTCCTATTGTGTATATTATGTATTCTTCTCGACAGGTTGGGGTAGTTCATAGTGAATGCTGCGTGTCAATTTGTGGCTATCTAGCCCACCTCTGAGAAAAACTGATTATATGGAAAGAATTGGATTCAATTCCCGGGAACATCCGGTTGATGATGTCGGTGATAATGCGTAAATTGCGTTCGCAAAACAAAAACAGATATTAATCATGATTCTTACAACGACACCTTCCGTTGAAGGTCACATTATCACAGAGTACAAAGGCGTAGTTTTCGGAGAGGTGATCTCCGGTGTCAACTTCCTGCGGGATTTTGCGGCCAGCATACGCAACATCGTCGGAGGACGCAGTATGTCTTATGAAGAAGAGCTTATCGCCGCCCGTGAACAAGCTATGCAGGAGATGTCCCAGCGTGCTGCACAGTTGGGCGCCGATGCTGTCGTCGGCATAGATATAGACTATGAAGTCCTCGGAGAGAACAACGGTATGCTTATGGTGACTGCTTCCGGTACCGCAGTCAAACTTGCATAATGGCAGGCTTCATCCACATGAAACAGATTCTGGGTTACCTTCTTGGCTTTACCATCTTTATCGTCGCGATTCCTGCGCTGATGTGGCTGGTGGCAGGTATGCCTGCGCCGGCGGACATTCCTGTCCTGAGGCTGTATATTGGAGTATTGATTTCGCTTGCCGGACTGGCACTTAGCGTCTGGAGCATTGTGTATATGAAGCGCGTAGGGAAGGGCAATCCTTTTGACGCCATGGGACATGAGGTGGCTCCCCGGACTAAGCACTTGATGACGGACGGTCCGTACAAAAGGAGCCGGAATCCTATGCTGTCCGGAACATATCTGTACTATATCGGAGTGCTGATTGCGTTGTGGAGTTTGTGGGCACTGCTTGTATTTGCTGCCATTGCAACAGTTATGATGTTGCAGGTGCGTTCGGAAGAGAAACGGCTGGAGACAGACTTCGGCCAGGAATATCTGGACTACAAAAAGAAAGTAAGGCGTTTTTTATGACTCGAAGCGAGTGTAAGCATAATTGTTGTACATTTGTACCGATGAAAACCTTTTACACAACCTGTTTAGCTGTATTGATTTGCTTGTTATCCGCGCTGAGCATCTCTTCTTGTAAAGGTCGTCTTGACTCGACAGAGACTCCGGCTACGGTAGTCGGCACTTGGCAATGTATTTCTGCGGACTATAGCGCTCTTTCGGAAGATGCAGTAGGTATGATAACTAAAGACGACAAGATTACCCTTAACGATGACAACATTTTTTACCTGGATGGCAAAAAGCGGAAGGATTCCGGAACCTGGAGTAAAGAAGGGCAGACGTTGAGGTTGGTTTCTTCGGACATGACGCTCACCTTAATAATAACAGAATTGACGACAGCGAAGCTGAGTATGTATGGTTATATATACGGACACACTTTGAAGTTCACTTTCGTCAGAATCTGAGATTAATGTCGATTTGTACCGTTATCGTTGCAGGATCGTGTCATTAGAGGAGTTTTACAGCCCCAGCTGTGACAGGAAATGAATGAAGATGTCCGGTTTGCAGGCGAGAGGAAAGATGAGGCCGTAGACTGCGCCCCAGAAGTGGGCGGTGTGGCCGATGTTGTCCATGTTGCGCCTGGCCATATACCAGCAGTACAGCAGATATAGTGGCGCGAAGATGTATCCTGGAACCGGAATGGGAATCATGAAGATGTAAATCCCCATCTTGGGCTCGAAGAGGATAGATGCGAAGAGGATGGCGGAGACCGCTCCGGAGGCTCCAACGGCGTTGTAGTAAACGTTGTCGCGATTCTTCAGCAGGTCGCCGACGGTCGATACGGCGATGGCGCTCACATACAGCACTGCGAACAGAAGAAGTCCTGCCGATGTGCCGAAGGCCGATGAGAAGTACTGCTCCACCACGGGCCCGAAGAAGAACAGCGTCAGCATGTTGAAGATGAGGTGCCCCCATCCTGCATGCACGACGCCGTAACTCAGCATCCGGTACCACTGTCTGCGATGCCAAACCTGATAGGCATTGAAAACCAGGGTATTGGCGTTCACCTTGCCGTAGAAGCAAAGTATGCTGACGACTGCGGTAACCAGTATGATGGTTATCGTTATCATCATTTGAAGTTCCTGTTGATCTCCAACCCTTTCTCCTCCGGCCAGGCCCTGGGCCCGAGTTTGATGCTTCCGGTTGAATTAATGGTTTATAGCTGAACGGGCTGCTCTTCTCCGTCGAACGAAGGCACCACCGTGAGAACGAAGTTGTTGTTTACGGTGAGGACGTCGCCTACGATATTGGTGCGCCAGTTCCTCTTCAGGGGGACGTTGGGTACGGAATGGCTGTAGAGTTCCGAATTCTCTCCCTCGGCATATACTCCAAAGGTGACGTCCGCGTTGCCTCCGTCAGAACCGGCAAGGATATAGTCGGTCAGGATCCAGTAATCGCCGTTTGCGTCATAGGGCGCAAAGTCGGGATTCGACTGGGGCATCACTTCGGGGGTAAGGCTGTAATCCACAGATTCTCCCACCGTGCCGTCGAGAAGGTTAAGCACCTTGGGAGCCTTGATGTTGAGCGAAGACTTCCCGAAAGTGACGCCGGCGGCGAGTGCGACCTCATAATCGGCCTTGTTGGTGATTACGTTGATCTGGGCCAGGGGGCGTTTGAGCGTAACATTCTGTTCCGCGGCTTCCGTCACCCGGTCGATTGAACAGACCGCATAGAAAGCGTCCCTTGCTTCCACGTTTGAAGGGCCGTCCGTCTTTGCCGTGAGGGTTTTATTGGCAAGGTCGACCGTATAGACGTCATTGTCGGGCGCTACGGCCAGGAAGACGATGTCGTAGCCGTGTCCCTTCACCAGACGGACCGAATAGGCAGCCTGGAACTGGGAGAAAGCATTCTTGTAGCCGGTGGCGTCGGGGGCTATGGAGAGGCTGGACAGATAGCCCAACTGACGGTCGTACACACCCACTATCAACTGAGTGGCGCTCAGGCCGTCGCTGAAGGCTTTTGTGAGCGTCCCCGCAAAACCCAGGTTGAACCGTGCTTCGACGGTGTCGCTGCAGGTTCCGAAACAACCGGCCTCTTTGGTGCAGCTCGCGGCAAGCAGTGTCGCGGCTGCCGCTAAGATAATACAAAGAATTCTTTTCATATGCTGGCAATATTATTGATTCTTGATATAAACAACTTCCAAACTGGCGATGCGGACCTGGTCGCCCTTGGCTGTAAAAATGACGGACCCGACACTTCCATCCCAGACGCCGTTTCTTCCGGATGATTCATACGAGTATCCGTCAGGAGCACCTGCACCAAAGCAGCCGGGGCCATACTTGGCGGTTCCACTGGCGGTGCAGGTAATACGTATCTTCTTGATAGAATAACCGGAAATGGCGGAAACGACAAAATCCTTGCCCTTATATATCCGTAGTTCAGATACGGGTGTGGTGCCGTAGTTCGAGGAATTGGTGAAGGAGATCACATCGTCCAAATCTACCTTGGCATTGTTGGCTGGAGCAGCGGCCAAGGCGGATTGATCCATGGTTGCCACGAACTCGCCGGCAGGCGTTCCGCCGGCCAGCTGGGAAATGGTGATTTGCTTGCTGTACTCTTCGTCGCCCTTTACGACATAAATGATAACCTTGCCGCTGCGGGCTGCGCCGGTATTCTGGGCTACCGTGTAGGTAAGGACATCGTTGGACCAGGAAGCGTCGGTGACAATAACGCCGTCACAGTTGGCCCGGACGGTCCAGCTGGCGTCGATGTTGGTGACGGTGACAGCGGTTGTGGCGTTTGTTACGCCCGCTGCCGGAATGCCGCTGATGTCGCTGGCAGTGATGACCGGTACTGCAGCCGCTTGCTTTTCGGTGAAGCTGGCATAGACAGTGACGTTGTTGGCGGGCATGTTGAAGGCGTATGCACCGCTTGCATCCTTTTCGATGGGAACGGCGTTATCTACGCCTTCTTCGTTGTAGAAGAGGGTTGACAGCTCATAATTGTTGTCCGGCGTGACCGTAAGGGTTACATGTTCGCCTTCCTCGAAGGAGGTGGCGGTTCCGGCCACTGCAACAGTACCGTTGTCTATCTGAGAGGCGATGGATACCGTGTAGGTGGTTGATCCGCCGTTGCCGGTCACCGGCAACTCTTCGGTGCCGAGGTAGTCCGGAACGATGCTGACGGAGAATGTGCCGTCAACGCCGAAGATGCTGCCGACGATGACGGTGCGCCAGTTGCGCTGGAAAGGGACGTTGGGAACGGCATAATCGAAGAGGAGGTCGTCGGTGCCGCGGTACACTCCGAAGTAGAGGTTCGAGGTGGCGCGGTCGCCGGCCAGCACATAGTTCATGGAAACATATTTGTACTTGTCCGCGGCGTAGCCGGGTATGTTGACGGCTTCCGTAATTGCGTTCCGGGTGAGCGTGTAATTCTTGGGCGTGCCGGCCTCGCCGGTGACCAGATTCAGCACGGTGGGCGCCTCGACGGTGAGGGATGAACCGGCGAACTGGACCTGGCTGGTCTCCAGCACCGCCCAGTCTTCCGCTGTGGTGAGAACGTTGACCTGGGCTAACGGGCGATGGAGTTCAACGGAATAGTCATGGGCTCCGGTGGACCCCACCTGCTGCGACCATAGGGCGTAAAAGGCGTCTCGCAGTTCATCGTTGGCCAGGCCGTCGGTGGCCGCCGTGACGGTGCCGTTGGTCTTGTCCAGCGTGTAAGGCGCGTTCGGTGCCTGGGCCCAGAAAACGATGCTGTAGTTCTCGCCGCGGATGAGCTTCAGGGTCACCCTGGCGGTGAGGCCGTTGGCAAAAGCGCCGGCCAGGTCCTGGGAGAGGGATTCCAGGTAGAGAGAGCCGTCCGTGCGGTTGGCGTAGACAAGGACGGTGAGGTCCTTGGCCTTGGTGCCGTCGCTGAAGGCGGCTTTGGTCCGAAGGTCCTGGAGGCCCACATTGAAGGTGACGTCGACAGCGGGACCTTCTGCAGGGGCGACAACCTCTTCCCTTTGGCAGCCGGCTGCCAGCGTCAGGGCTGCAATGGCCGGGAGTAAAAACGGAAAACGTTTCATTGTATATTGAGAGTTAAATGATTACAATTGGACTTCCGTATACCAGATGTCGACTCTGTTACAGGCGTAATCAGTAAGTGGAATGATGTCAATCCACTTTGCCTGGCCGGTCCAGATGTCTGTGTTGCCTTGGTAAACCATATAATCAGAATCCTGATAGCCGCCGGATACGCACATGGTTTCGAAATGTGTTTCCTGCGATGCTGTCGAGGTGGATAAGACAACCCGTGTGATCATTTCAGAATTCAGGAAATATCCCATTTTAATGCTGAACATGTGAGACTGTTGAATCTCCCAGTAATCATAGTTGTCAGAATAGTTTTCATTATCACCAAAGAGCAAATAGACGGTGCCGTTGTAAAAACTATATGCGTCATCTTGACTGCCTATTTGAATAGAATAAAACATGCCCATATCGTCTTCTGAGATATGCTTCTGAACATACTCTATGGCGATTTCACTGGTGGAACGGCCGGCTTTGACGGCGATGGCCTTTATGGTGCAGATCTCATATACCGGGAACGGATCTTCGTACTTGAGGGACGTCTCCGTGGGAGTAGTGCCGTCTAAGGTATAATAGATGGTGGCACCTTGAGCGCCCTGTATATTCACCCAAATATTACTGTGAGTCTCATCGAGCGCGTCCCAGGGGTCCCCATTGTCGTCCTTGAAACTGATGGTCGGCGGATCGAGCTGCGCCTGCGGCTGGAAGAGAAGCCGGGTGCGGTGGTTACGCTGGAGCGGGACGCTGGCGACCGAACCGGAGGCGAGGGTGGCCTGGGTGCGTTTGAGCGTGGCCGAGAAGTCCACCTGCGACAGCGTGAGGGCATCCTCGGGCGCCAGGACATAGGCAAAGGCGAGCAGGGTGCCGTCCGTGGCGGACTCCAGCGTCTGCAACTGCAGCGGGGAGTCCGGGAAGGCCACCTGGGCCACAGGCTCGGAGGTGGCGCCGGTGAGCAGGTTCATCCGGGTGGGGATGCCGCCGCCGGCGGGGCCTTGCAGGGTGAAGCTGGAGACAAATCTGCCGGCGTCGTTCAGATCTGTGGCCGTCAGGGCCGGGTTGCTGTCTTTGGAATACAGGCTCACCTGCCCCAGCGGGCGTCTGAGGGTGACGTCCCGGGTAAAGCCCGGCGAGACGGTGAGGTTGGGTACGCAGGCCCAGAAGGCATCTTCTTCGTCGGAATTCATGGTCATCCTGCTATAGTCTACGGTAAGGACCTGGCCGTCGAAGCTGTAGGCGTCTGCGTCCGGCGAGGTCGCCCAGAAGATGAAGGAATAAGTGCCCTGGACAAGGGTGACGCTGGGAGTAAATGTATTCGGCGTAAGTTCCTGCAGGAATTGGCCGTCGGCATCGTAAATGCGCAGGGTGAGCACGGTGGCATGGCTGCCGTCTCCTGCCGCCTTTGTGTCATCCGGAAATGCCACGCGGAACGTGACGGTATCCATCAGTTGAGGCACAGGCTCCTGCTGGCAGGCGGCCGGAAGAACCAGAGCGCCGAGAACGAGTAACTGCTTGAATGCTTTCATGATCCGTGCTTGCTAATTGAGGATGACGGTAAATTCGCCTTCGAATGAAGGGTCGATGGAAATGCCGCTGTCCATGCCGCTGGACAGCAGCTTGCCCGTCACGGTGGTATTCTTGCCGGGCGAAAGGGGAATCATAATGTTGTCAATCCGGCTGATGAAGGATTCGTCCTTGTCGTACAGGGCAAGCGACACCACCACCGATGCTTTGTCGTCGCTGGCAAACACCCAGTCCCAACCGATGTTTACATTGCCGTCCGGAAGCTCCGTCATGGACGCCCAGAAGGAAACGCCTGTTGCCGAATCTACGTTGCGCCCGTTGTGAAGGCTGTACACGGAGGGCATGAACTGGGGGTAAATGATACGGATGCGGAAATCGCCGGCTGTTATGTGCCCGCTTTCGCCTGCGTCGCTTTTCTTCGCCCTGAATTCGGCTACACGCTTGAAGAAGCGCTCTTTGTCGGTTGCCACGAACGTGAACCGTGCAATCGGCCGCCGCAGGGCGATGTCCGTGCTGTGGGCGCTCCTGTTTTCATGATAGACGCTCAGGTCGATGTCGGCTTCGCCGCAGAAAGCGTCACGAAGCTCCGAGCCGCCGGCGTAGGGATCCAGTCCGACGCTTATGGCACCGAAGTCATCGGCATTGTAATAAGGATTGCCGTCCGAAATGTGGTCGGCCCAAACCTCGACGTGGTAATTCATCGGAGGCACGTCGACCGTAAAGGTGCGGCTCGAGAGTTCTTCTGCGGTAAAGCTGAACTCGTACGGCGTGACTGTAATGAATTTGCCGCCCAGATACGGGAATAGACGGATGAGATACCTGGAGGAGGGTGCGGATGCGGCCTTAGATTCGTATACCACCGTCCGGTTCTCCGGAACGTCCCGGTCGATCGCAAGGTTCAGGGTGAGGGCTACGGATGCGTTTTCGTCGCCTCCTTCCGGAACCTCGTGGACGCAGCCCCCCGCGGCCAGCAAACCCAGGGTGCAGATAACGGATATCAGGATAGGATGCTTCATTTGCGGGTGCGTTTTTCTCTCTTGACGATAGAATATGTGAGAGTAAGGAAGGCCTGGTCGGGCCCCCGGTAAGTGTGCTTGTCCTCCCCGGCAAGGCGACCGTTGGGGATGTTGTAGTAGTAGTCGTAATGCAGCGGAAGAACCCCGGCGCCCAACCCGAACTCCAGGCCCCAGCGTGATTGTCCGAAGCCCGTTTTGTAGCCTATGCCCAGGCCGCCTCCGAAAGTGGGACTCTTGCGGGCGTGGTCCTGATAGCGATAATCTCCTCCGAATGCCACGTTGTACCATCCGAAGCTGGTATGGGCGTTGAAGAACAGGCCACGGGAGTCGTTCCTGAGCCAGTACCGCACTTCCGGCTGGAATGCCAGCACACGGAATTTCCTGTTCTCGGAAATCCAGTTGAATCCGGAGTAATAGACGGGAATGTTGAACGACCAGTGATCGAACGGCTGTATTTCCACACCTGCATTGAGGATGAGAAGTGGTAAGCTTAACGCGTTTGTTTTCACTGCTATGCCGATAGTGCCGGGGCTGCTTTCAACTGGACTGCCGGCAGCTCTGACGCTTGTCTGCGCATGGGAAAGGGAGCACAGGAACAATGCGGCCGCCAGCGTGACAAGCAACTTCAAATGCGTAACCTTTAACTGTACGTGCATCATAGGCGGTAAAAAACGAAAAAAACTCATGGATGCCGGGCTTACTGTCTGGTGGTTATATGGAAGCAGTTCTGCTTCTTTTCATACTTGACAAAGCAGGCGTCCCCGCGGTCGTGAAAATCCTTAAGTACCTGGCTCAATACGGCACGCAGGTACTCAGGGGGCACATCTTCATACGGGCGGCCGCGCAAATCGGGTATCTTTATGTAACGCCAGTACGACAGGTCGAAGGAGGTGCCGTACCTGTGGGTGGAATTCCCGGAGGCGTTGACATTACGTTTGCGGAGCTTCGCCACGTCGTCGTCGGTACGCAGGACGGAAGTCACGACGAGCTTGTAAGGATTCAGCCCCTTCGCGCTAAGGGAGTCCTGGAATACGCGTCCTATTTCGTCCAGAAGGGCTTTTGCCGACGGGATAAGGTAAGGTATCGAATAAGTAAGGGAGTCGACGACATATGTGTCTGTATCTTCCAGCCTGACGAGCGTGGACTTGAGCGCCTCTGCGTCTTCGCGCTTGGCGACAGGGGGAACGCCGATAGCCTCCGCAACCTCCAGCTGCACATCGTTCATGTCGTTGAATTCCTTTGAGAACTTGACGTCGTAGATGCGTACGGGATGGTTCTCGATGGGCCCCAGAGCAAGCCACCGGCGCTCTTGTATGCACGACCTTGCACTGACAAAGACGTATAGCCCGAGGGCCGCTGCTGCCACGGCTCCGGCAATCTTGAGAATGGTCGTAAAACTCTTCATACCCATACCGGTCTCAAATTTAAGCAAAACTGAACTAATAGCAAAAGAATTGTTACATTTGCGGGAGAAATGATCCGACGCACCGCAATATTCGTCATCCTTTGCCTCTTCTTCTCCGCAAGCGGCCCCGGGAGCGCGCCCGACGCCATTCCGCAGGACTGGCACGAAGCCTGGCGCTCCTTCGGAGTCGACCCGCATCTTGCCGAGGCAGTCGTATGGCCGGAATTTGAGCGCTACGACGGTCTGCGTGACATGCTTGAAACCGCCGCCGTATATGGCGCCAGTTTCACTCCGGCAGGGGAGATCGATATGTCCATCGGCCTTTTCCAGATGAAGCCTTCTTTCGTGGAAGGGATGGAGAAGGCATGGATGGAAAGCGGACTTGAGGGGCCGTGCGAACTGCGCTTTGACGTTTCCGGCAGCCCGTCTTCCTGCCGCGAACGCATTTCCCGCATGCGGAAGGATGAATGGCAGGTAATCTACCTCGGCATCTTCCTCAGGCTGCTCTACCATGCCTACGGTTCATTCGACAGCGCCGGCCGGCGGATTCAGGATGGACTGGAAACGCTTCCGCTGCGCGACCAGGTGCAGCTGGCGGCAAACGCATATAACCGCGGCTGCGAATGGTTCCGCGCCGGCTGCGGCAACCCGGACCTGCTGCGTGTAAATCTGGACAAGGAGACTTTCCCCAGGATACTGATTCCGTCGGAGCGCAAACGCCAGTACAGCTATTCCGCGCTTGCCTGGGAGCATTACAAGCTCTCCGTAGGGAAAACCGACGGCGCGAACGGCCTGCAGTTGTAGCGGGACGCCATGGATTCCCCGTACGCTCCTGCCGAGCGGATGGCGATTATGTCTCTCCGGCGGCATTCGTTGAGAACAACCCCCTTGCCGAATACGTCCGAGCTCTCGCAGACAGGGCCTACGACGTCGTAGGGGAGTTCCGGGCCGTCGGAGGACAGGTTCTCGATACGGTGGCTGGCGTGATACATGGCCGGGCGGACGAGGTCGTTCATGCCGGCGTCGAGTATGGCGAACCTGCGCGCCACGCCCTCCTTGACGTACAGCACGCGTGAAATAAGGGTGCCGCAGGGGGCGACTATGCTCCGGCCAAGTTCGAAATGGACGGCGTATCCTTCCGGCAGCAGTTCCTTGAACGTGCCGAAGTATGCGGCGAAATCCGCTATCGGAAGGTGGTTGGGATGTCCGTATTCGATGCCCAGTCCGCCGCCGACGTTGATGTCTCCGACGGGGATGCCCATGCGCTCGAGCCGGGCGCACAGATCGTTGATGCGGTTGCACAGGGCTGCGAAATCGGACATGTCCAGAATCTGCGAACCTATGTGGAAATGCAATCCGCGGTAGCTGACGGACGGGGTGTCAAGCGCCTCCTTTATTACTTCCGCGACGGCCCCGTGATAGATGCCGAACTTGTTCTCGGCCATGCCGGTGGTGATGCCTGCCAGGGTATGGGCGCCGATGTCGGGGTTGACGCGCAGGCTGACGGGGGCGATGCATCCCCTTGCCGCAGCGATTTCCGCTATGACGCGCAGCTCCGCCGCAGATTCCACGTTGAACCTGCCGATGCCGGCCTCCAGCCCCAGTTCTATCTCGCGGTCCGTCTTGCCGACGCCGGCGAAGACGACGCTCCCAGGGGGGAATCCGGCGTCCAGCGCAGCCTGTATTTCTCCGCCGCTGACGCAGTCGGCGCCAAGCCCGGCACCGGCTATCTGCTTAAGGATGACAGGGTTGTGGTTGGCCTTGACTGCGTAATGCACCTGCCACGACGGCCTGTCGGCAACCTGCTCCAGGACGCAATCCAGCGTCTTCTGGAGAAGGCCGGTGTCGTAGTAGTAGAACGGCGTTTGGAGTCCGGCGAACCGTTCCAGCGGGAACGTACCTTTAAGCATTATGCAAACAGTTGGGCGCTCAGGGCCTGCAGAGCCCGTTTCTTGTCTTCCTCCTTGACCAGGAAGGAGATGTTGTAATTGCTTCCGCCGTATCCGACCATGCGTACGGGAATCTCTTTCATGGCGTCCATCACGCGGGACTCGAATCCCACGTTCTCCCAGTCCATGTCGCCGACTACGCATATCAGGCACATGTCGAGGTCGACGGAGACAGTACCGTATTTCTTGAGGTGATGGACTATTTCGTTGAGGTATCGGGTGTCGTCGATGGACATGGACACTCCAACCTCCGAGGTGCATATCATGTCGATAGAGGTGCGGTAGCTCTCGAAGATTTCAAACACCTTGCGTAGGAAACCGTGCGCCAGAAGCATCCGGGAGCTCTTTATCTTGATTACCGCGATGTTGTCCTTTGCGGCGACAGCCTTGATGGTTCCGCTGTCGGGCGTGTTGTCGATGAGGGTGCCCGGAGCCGACGGGGCCATGGTGCTCAGGAGCCTGACGGGGATGTTGGCGTACTTTGCCGGCTGGATGCATGTGGGATGAAGGATTTTGGCTCCGAAGTATGCAAGCTCGGCGGCCTCGTCGAAGTGCAGGTGGCGTACTGCGCGGGTGTTGTCCACCACGCGGGGGTCGTTGTCGTGCATGCCGTCGATGTCGGTCCAGATCTGGATTTCTTCCGCGCCGATGGCGGCTCCGGCGAGGGATGCGGTATAATCGCTGCCTCCGCGCTGGAGGTTGTCCACCTCGTCGTGGGCGTTGCGGCAGATGTATCCTTGAGTGAGGTACAGGTCGGCCTTGGCGTCAAGCATGGGGAGAAGATGGCTCCGGATGTAATCCTGGTCGGGCTCGCCCTGGGCGTCCAGCTTCATGAAATCCAGCGCCGGCAGCAGCAGGACGTCCACTCCCTGTTCCCTGAGGTACAGTTCCATCATCCTGGAGGACAGAAGCTCTCCCTGGGCCAGTACCATCTTTTCCTGCACCGGGCCGAAGAGCTCCCTGGTGAGGGCGGTAAGGCCTTCGAATATGGCTTGTACGTATTCCGTGCACTGCCTGCGGGATTCTTCCGTGGAGTAGAGTTCGGAGATTGTCCTGAGGTACTTGGACTCCAGGCGGGCGATGGTGTCCTTGGCGCCGTCTGCGTTGCGGTTGTACAGGTATCCTGCAATCTCTTCCAGGGTGTTGGTCGTCCCGGACATGGCGGAAAGAACCACGAGGTTGCGGCCTGCGCCTGCGGCGAGGCCCGCGACTTTCTTGATGCGGGATGCGGTCCCCACGGAGGTACCGCCGAATTTGAGAACTTTCATAAGGCCTTCGTACTTAACTAAGAAGCGGACAAACCTCGTTTCCGACGATTTGTCCGCTCCGGCTCCCCCTCGGGGACTTGAACCCAGGACCCCCTGATTAACAGTCAGGTGCTCTAACCAACTGAGCTAAGGAGGAATATTTCACCCGTCCCGAAGGATGGGACTGCAAAGTTACTTAGTTTTTTGTGAAATGCAAATATTTTCCCGTTTTTTTTGTAGCTTTGCGTTGTTATGGACGTGGTACTGCTATCCAGAATGATCAGCGAGCTGATGCCCGGGCTCGACTCCCTGAGCCTCCCCGGGCTCGGGACTTTCACCGCCGAGCAGATGAGCGCCTCTTTTTCCGACAAGGGCTATACTATCAATCCTCCTTACAGGCGCCTGTGCTTCACTTCCGCAGAAACGCAGGACGGCCTTCTCGCCGGCCTGTACGCCTCGAGCAACGGCGTCAGTCCGGCTGAGGCCGATGCCATAATCCGGGCCTACACCGCCACGCTCGCGGAAGAACTCCGCTCGCGCAGCAGTATAGAAATGCCCGGCCTCGGACGCCTCCGCTCCACGCGCGAGGGGCATCTTTTCTTCGTCCCCGAGGAAGACCTTGACATCTCCCCGGAAGCCTGCGGCCTTGTCAGCGTCTCGCTCAAGTCGCACTCCGTGGCCATGCCCGCCCTGCCGGAGATTCCGGAGCGAGATGAGCTTCCGGCCCGGGAGGAGACGCCTGCCAGGGAGGTGGCTCCTGCTCCCGTAAAGGTGTCCCTCCGCTCAGTCGAGCAACATCATCACCACCACCGCCACCATCATCACCGTTCCAGGCAGCGCAAGGAGGCCTCCGGGCTTTCCAAAACCTTGCTTTGGGTGGCCGTCCCCGTCCTTGCAGTCGCCCTGCTCCTCGGCGGTTTCGTGGCCCTGTCGCGTCTCAAGCCCGATTTTACGGACAGGCTTCTCTACACCCCCGAGCAGCTCGCAATAATAAACACCCCGGAAAATGGACCTTATATATCCCGATGATGTCGCCCCGCTGGCCCCCGGTGCCAGAGGCCACAACGAGATGCTGCCCGTAGTGGAGCCGTCGGGCAGGGTAATCGCCCGGGCCCCCCGCGCCTGGTGCCATTCCGGGAGCATGCTTCTGCATCCGGTAGTGCATCTCCATATAATCGACCGTTTCAGCCGCATATACCTGCAGCGCCGTTCCGCCGTCAAGCACCGCTATCCCCTCCACTGGGACACCGCCGTGGCCGGTCATGTCTCCTATGGCGAAAGTCTCCTGGAGTCCCTCTACCGCGAGGCTTCGGAGGAGCTTGGCTTCGCCGATTTCTATCCCATTCCCATCACCAGTTTCGTACGCGAGGCTCCGGACCAGAAGGAAATGGTGTATGTGTGGGCTGCGGTAGGCTCATTCAACCTCAAGCCCGACGGATACGAGGTCGTCGAGGGCCGCTGGTGGGACATACCGGAAATCGAGGCCGCTTATGGCTCCGACATCCTCACCCCCACCTTTGAGAGTGAATTCAAAAATCTGAAAGACAGCCTTCTGGCCCTGCTTTAGACCGATGGACGCAATCAGCAAATTCATACAGGACCAATTGTCCCTCTGGCCCCTCGCCGCGGCGAATTTCCGTGCCCTCAAGACCATGAAGGTCCGCTCGATGGAGCTCGGATCCCTTCCGGTACGCCTGCAGTTCAACCCTTCCCGCATAGCTTCCACAACAGCAAAGATCGACAAGGAAACCCTCTCCAGACGAGCCTGTTTCCTGTGTGTGGAACACCGCCCGCCGGAGCAGTTCCACCTCAAGTTCGAGGGCCGCAAGGGCCGCCGCTACAACATTCAGGTCAACCCGTATCCCATCTTCCAGAAGCACCTTGTAATCGCCCGCGACGAGCACGTCCCCCAGGCTATCTGGCATCATCTTCCGGACATGCTCGATTTCGCCCTGGCCTATCAGGACTTCACCGTTTACTACAACGGCCCCATGAGCGGCGCGTCCGCCCCGGACCACTTGCATTTCCAGGCCGTCCCGCGCGGAGTCCTTCCCCTGGAGACAGCGGTCGACGAGTTCCTCGACGCCCCCGGCGCGCCCCTTTCAAGCGTTAAGGACGCCACCCTGTATCATTTCCACCGCTTCACGCGCGGCGTCTATTGCATAAAGGCCGTCACCACCAAGTCCCTGGCCAAGTTGTTCTACCAGTTCCTGGACTGCTGTCCGGTGATGGACAAAGGCCTGGAGCCCCGGTTCAACCTGTATGCCTGGTTCAACCCAAAGCGCCGCGAATACCGCGTGATGGCCGTCCTGCGTACCGCCCTGCGGTCCCACCATTATTATACCGACGGTCCCGACCATCTGACTATCGGCCCCGGAGCCGCAGAAATGGCCGGAGTCTTCGTGGCTCCCTGCGAGGAGGACTTCAAGAAGGCCACCGTACGCCAGCTGGAAGAAATCCTTGAAGAAGTGAGCGTGAGCGCTGCCGACGAGCGTATGATCGACTCCCGCCTCACGCGTACCCAGCCTCAGCTGGAGGTGGGCATCATCAGCGCCCCCAGGATTGAATTCGAAATTATCTCCGACGGCGCCGGCCCGCAGTTCGTAAGCGCGGAAAGCGGCCGCATCAACTATAACGGGGCCCTTTACGACGAGCTCTACTTCGATTCCGTCACCCCGTCCACACTGTTTGCCGAGCCCTCGTTCATCCTGAAAGACGTCCCCATCGGCATCGACTTCCACTGGCAGCGCACCCAGGACCAGAGGTTCGCCGGTTCTCTCAAGTTCATAGCCGAGGGCGACACCGTCACCGCCATCAACCGCATCGGCCTGGAGGACTATCTGCTGAGCGTCATTTCTTCCGAGATGCGGGCGGACGCCCCACTGGAGTTCCTCAAGGCCCACGCCGTAATTTCCCGCAGCTGGGTTCTCGCCCGCATGAGGGACAGGGCCAATCCATCCGGGGCCGAATCCGCCATCCCCCATGAAAGATACGACGTCTGCGCCGACGACCATTGCCAGCGCTACCAGGGGCTTGCCACCGCGATAGGGGATAATGTCCGCAGGGCAATCGACCAGACCTGGGGGAAAGTCCTGATGTACGGCGACAGCATCTGCGACACTCGTTTTTCCAAGTGCTGCGGCGGCCGTTCGGAAATTTTCAGCACTTGCTGGGAAGACCGCGACTACCCGTACCTGCAGAGCGTCGAGGATCCGTGGTGCGACTGCCACGACACCGGAATACTCTCCAAGGTTCTCACCGATTACGACCAGGAGACCTCCGACTTCCACGACTGGGAGCAGCGTTACGGCAGGAAGGAGCTCTCGGACCTGGTGCGCGAGCGTACCGGCATCGACTTCGGAACGATAGAATCCCTGGAGCCGATTGAGCGCGGCCCCTCGGGGCGCATCAAATACCTCAGGATCAACGGGTCCAAAGAGTCACGGATCATCGGCAAGGAACTTGCAATAAGAAGGGCGTTGAGTCCGTCGCACCTCAAGAGCTCCTGTTTCACCGTAAGCATGGAAGGGGATACCTTCATCCTGCGGGGCAAGGGATGGGGTCACGGAGTCGGGCTGTGCCAGATAGGCGCCGCCGTCATGGCCGCCAACGGCAAGGATTATACTGAAATACTTGAGCATTACTACATTGGAGCAAGCGTCCGGCAGCTATAAGAGGAGCCCCTGGCTCTGGATACCCACCCTTTATCTTGCGGAGGGCCTCCCGTATTTCATCGTCAACACCATATCCCTCGTCATGTTCAAGGATATGGGAATGGACAACGGCACCCTCGCGCTTCTCACCAGCCTCATCAGCATCCCCTGGGTGGTGAAACCCCTCTGGAGTCCGTTCGTGGACCTCGTCCGGAGCAAACGCTGGTGGATAGTGGCCATGCAGTTCCTTATGTTCGCAGCCGTAGGCCTCATAGCGGCATCCGTCCAGCTGAGCACCTTCACGCTCACGCTCATCCTCTTCATCATCGCGGCTTTCGCGTCCGCCACCCATGATATCGCCGCCGACGGCTTCTATATGCTGGCGCTGGATGAAAAACGCCAGTCTGCCTTCGTGGGCATCAGGAGCACGTTCTACCGCATAGCCTCCGTTTTCGGACAGGGCGTCCTGGTCGTCATGGCCGGCCTGCTCGAGAAGAGCATGGACAGTATCCCCGCGGCATGGTCGGTCACCATGATTGTGAGCGCCGCCATCCTCACCGTGTTCTCGGTCTATCACCTGTTCGTCCTGCCCCGCCCGGCCGAGGACCACAGCCTCGCCGGCAGCCGGACTGCGGCCGGAATAATCCGCGGCTTCGGAGAGGCGTTCGCATCGTTCTTCCGAAAGAAAGGCGTATGGCTCGCCATAGCTTTCATGCTGCTCTACCGCCTTCCCGAGGCGTTTTCCGTCAAGATGCTTTTCCCGTTTTTCCGTGACCCCGTGGAGACAGGAGGGCTCGGGTTCACCACGGACATGTACGGAATCGTGTTCGGGACCTTCGGCGTAGTCGCGCTCCTTGCCGGGGGCATCCTCGGCGGCCTCGCCGCTTCCCGGCTCGGCCTCCGCAAGTGCATGTGGCCCATGGCCCTGTCCCTGGCGCTGCCCTGCGTCGTTTATCTGTTCATGAGCATCGTACAGCCGGAAAGCCTGTGGGTGGTGGGCGCCTGCGTGGTGTTCGACCAGTTCGGCTACGGATTCGGATTTTCCGCATATCTGTTGTACATGATGCATTTCTCCCAGGGACCGCTCAAGACTTCCCATTACGCCATCTGTACGGCCTTCATGGCACTTTCCATGATGCTTCCGGGCCTCGTTGCCGGCTATCTGCAGCAGGCCCTCGGTTATATAGGATTCTTCATACTCGTAATGATATGCTGTTTCGCAACCTTCTTGGTCACATTCTTTGTGCGGCGGCGCTTGTAGCGTCCGTACCGGCGCTCGCCCAGGTCAAGCCCGGAATCGAGGTCCTGAGGGACAGAGGGTTCGAGGGGCTTCAAGGCAAGCGTGTGGGACTGCTCACCAATCCCAGCGGGGTTGACCGCCAGCTCCGCTCCACCGTCGACATACTTGCGGAGAACGTCAACCTGGTAGCCCTGTATGCGCCCGAGCATGGCGTGCGGGGCGATATCTGGGCAGGCGGCAAGGTCGAGTCCGGGAAGGACGAGGCCACCGGCCTGCCTGTGCATTCCCTGTACGGTGCCACGCGCCAGGCCACGCCGGAAATGCTGGAAGGCATCGACATCATGGTTTACGATATCCAGGACGTAGGCACGCGTTCCTACACCTTCATCAGCTGTCTGGGCCTGACGATGCGCAGCTGCGCCGCCGCCGGCATACCGGTGATGGTGCTGGACCGTCCCAATCCCCTCGGAGGCCTTAAGATAGAGGGCCCTGTGGTCCGCCAGGGATTCTTTTCCTACGTCAGCCAGTACAGGATACCGTACGTGTATGGCCTGACCGTCGGAGAACTGGCCCGACTGATAAACGAAGAAGGGCTCAACTGCGGCCAGAAGGGCGACCAGAAGCCGCTCAAGTGCAATCTTACGGTAATCCCTATGGAAGGTTGGGAAAGGTCGATGACGTACGACAAGACCGGCCTGCCATGGGTGATGCCCTCTCCCAACATCCCTTATCCGCGCAGCGCCATGTGTTATCCGAGCGCCGGACTGGTAGGGGAGTTCAACAATTACCTTAACATCGGCATCGGCTACACCATACCGTTTGACGCCTTCGCAGCGGAATGGATCGACGCCGGCGAACTGAAGGCAAGGCTGGACAGCTATCATGTGCCCGGAGTGGCCTGGAGAGCTGTCCACTACACGCCTTTTTACGGCAGTAGCGCAAAAAAACTCATCCACGGCGTACAGTATTATTTCACCGACTACGAGGCCGCTCCCATCACTCTGGTGCAGTTTTACGTGATGCAGGCGGTTTACGAACTTTATAAAAAGAATCCTTTTGAACTCTCGGAGGGACGTGTTTCCATGTTCAACAAAGTTTGTGGAACGGATTTTGTCAGTACTTCGTTCAGCAAGCGTTTCCGGGTCTCGGACATCAGTTCTTACTGGAACGGCGATGTCGCAGACTTCCGGGCCTTGTCGCAGAAGTATTATTTATATTAAAATACCACTTGCCTTATGAAACACTTGACAAGATTCGCAGCATTGATGACGGCAGCCGCCATCTTCGCTTTCCTTCCCAGTGCCCAGGTTTGTGGCCAGTCCGGCCGTCACGGCGGTGGCGGACATTCTTCTTCGATGAGCAGCTCCCACGGGGGCGGCCATTCTCATGGCAGTTCGGGTTCGCACAGCAGCGGATCTACATATTCTTCCGGCGGCTCGCACCGTTCCGGCAGTTATTCTTCGGACCGGCCAAGCCGTCCGAGCAGCGGAAGCGTCGGCCGCGGACAGGATCACGGCCGTTCCGGCAGCGTCTCCTCCGATCGTCCGAGCCGTCCCAGTAGCGGAAGCGTAGGCCGCGGACAGGATCGCAGCCGTTCCGACCGTCCCAGCCGTCCGAGCGGCAGTGTGGGCAGCAGCCCGAACCACAGCCGTTCCGGCGGCGTCTCTTCCGACCGTCCCAGCCGTCCGAGCGGCGGCAGCGTA
>JAFZZW010000054.1 GCA_017615615.1 Bacteroidales bacterium | reverse complement strand
CCAGGGCAAGGAGCCGTTCCCGGATCAGGAAGGCAAGGTATCGGTTATAGGCGTATTCGCGGAAGTGGCCGTCAGGGCTGCGCTTGCCGGGCGTGTCAAAGCCATGGCCGTTGTCGAGGAGTATCTTCATAGTGCAAGTCAAGGTTGGTAATCTGACTGCAAAATGGAGAGAATATGTGGAAATCAAAAGAGGACCAATGTGGGAATCACATCCACAGTGACAATGACCCACACCGGAAGCGGAAAAGAGGAGGGTTTTGCCTCGATTGTAGCAGGTCTGGACCTACCTCGTTAAATGTGGGAACAATGTGGGAACTTTTTGGAAAAGCAAATGCCTCTGAAGCACGTTCAGAGGCATTTTCGGAGGTGCCTAGCGGAATCGAACCGCTGTACCAGGTTTTGCAGACCTGTGCCTAACCGCTCGGCCAAAGCACCAAAGGGACTGCAAATTTACTGTTTTTATTTGAATTTCCAAATACCCGGCAGATTAATCGGCGCGGAACCGATACGGAAGCTCCCGTCAGAACTGGAAGTAAATGAACGGCTGAGTGTCTGCCGTAACGAACTGATAGAGGATCAGGACTATCAGTGCCGCGGCGACGGCCATTACGGGGAGGGGCAGGGAAGCGAAGTTGATGCGGTAGCGGCGCTTGAATCGGGCGGGGAGCAGATGGATAACCATGCCGGCGAAGAACAGCGCAAACACTTTCCAGTAGCCGGCTACAACGTCCGGAATCACGCTCATATCCCACGGCGTTCCAATCTGGGCGACCATGTTGCGGGCGGTTTCCCACGCCACACGGTTGGCGGTTGCCGGATCCAGGTTAGAGCCGCTGCGGAAGAACAGGCGGGTGAAGGTGATGAAAGTGAATGTCTGTGCGATGGCCCATACAGTGCCGAGCCATGCCGTCCAGGCGTCGCGTCCTCGGGGGCGCTTGCGGATGCTGTCCATCCCTCCGGACGGTGCGCCCATAGCGTCCGGCCGGAACAGGTGATAGACAAAGCGCACCAGCGTGCCCAGGCAGATTACCGCAATCCAAATGGTAAGAATCCTCCATACGGGCTCCGGGCTGAAGTGGTACACTGTCCCGAGCGCAATTGCGCAGAGCCCGGTAAGGAAGAGCCGCAGCCCCCACTTCATGTCCTTCCACAGAATGTATATGATCATTCCGATGCCGTTGAGCCCGCCCCAGATGATGAAGTTCCAGCTCGCGCCGTGCCACAGTCCTCCGAACAGCATCGTGATGAAACGGTTGATGTTGGAGAACAGTTTCTTGCGGCTCCCTTCCCGGAAACGCGCCAGCAGCAGCATGGACAGCCCGGCGGTGACAAGCAGGACGGAAACCACCCAGCTGCCGGAAAGGATGAGGGCGATGAGGGCGAACAGGATAATCCAGAAGTATGTGCCGAAAGAGGCCCGCCTGTTTCCTCCCAAAGGGATATACAGGTACGATTTGAGCCAGCGGCTGAGCGACATGTGCCAGCGGCGCCAGAAATCCTGGGCGTTGGGGGCCTTGTACGGCGAATTGAAGTTGGTGGGCAGGTAGAAGCCCATCAGCATCGCCACACCGATGGCGATGTCGGTATATCCGGAGAAATCGGCATACACCTGGAGCGAGTAGGCGAATATGGCGGCAAAATTCTCGAAGCCGGTGAACAGCAGGGGATTGTCGAATACCCTGTCGATGAAGTTGACGGCAATGTAGTCGCTGAGGATGATCTTCTTGGCAAGGCCGTTGAGAATCCAGAATACCGCGATGCCGAACTGCCGGCGGCTGAGGGAGAACTTCTTGTAAAGCTGCGGTATGAACTCCGAGGCGCGGACGATAGGACCGGCAACCAACTGCGGAAAGAAACTCACGTAGAAGCCGAAGTCGAGGATATTCTTCACCGGCTCCACGTCGCGCCTGTAAACGTCGACGCTGTAGCTGATTATCTGGAAAATGAAGAACGAAATGCCGACCGGCAGCACTATCTTGTCCACGTCGAACCGTTCGGACCCGGTGAGCATGTTGCCGATCTGCGCGAATACGTCCGTCACCTTGAACTCTATCCCGGTAAGCGACCCCAGCACGTCAGTAAAGAAGTAGGCGTACTTGAAATAGCTCAGCAGCCCCAGGTCGATGACGACGCTCAGTATCAGCCACGCCTTGCGGGCGAAAGAGCCCGGCGCGTGCTTCACCATCCGCTTTGCTATGAAGAAGTCAGAACAGATGACGAACAGCAGTATGAGGATCGACAGCCCGCTGGTCTTGTAGTAAAAGAACAGGCTGGCGAAGAACAGGAAGGCGTTCCGCATCGACTTCTTGCTGCCTACGAGGGCGAATAAAGCGTACACGACGCCGAAGAATACCCAGAAGTAGAATTGGGTAAACACCAGCGGCGACGATGGGTCGTATGCGAAAAAGTCCTTCAGCATCACAGTCCTGTGCATTCATCAATTATGGCCCGATACAGCAGGTCCCCGAGGAATTCGTACCCTTCCCGGGTGAAATGCAGGCGGTCGTTTTTCATCAGGCCGGCATCTCTCCATGCGGTCGCGCTGCCGTTGCCCCCCATCAGTTCGAACAGGTCCCATACGGCTCCGTCGTACTCTTCGGCAAGTTCCATCATGGCGAGGCGTACCGCTTCTCCGTTTTCGTTGTGCGTCATCCCGCGGCGCAGGAAGCGCCAGGAATCGTTGTTGGTAATGAACACGAAGCAGCAGTCGGGCGCCTGGTCAAGCATCAGGGACAGCAGCCGGCGGTAATTCGCCTTGAACTTCTCGGGGCGGAAATCCTTAGGCGGACAGGTGGAGTCGTTGATGCCCAGGCCGAGGATAACAAGGTCCGGATGCACCAGCGACATCTCCCGTTCGAACTCCGGACATCTGTCCGTCCATGTGTTTGTACGGGCGCCGTTGACACCTGTGGACAGGTACCTGACGCCTCCCGGAAGATCGCTTTCCGGCAGCAATCCGGTAATGGTGAAATACTGACCGTCACGAAGCCCGGGCTCGATCCGCACCGAATCTACCGGCTGGGGGAATTCCGCTATGTAGCCGTTCAGCACGCCGTCGGGCTCGCACCGCAGGGAATCAGCGCCGGCGATGACCAGCGGTCGTACCGTTTCGTCGGAACCCTCTCCCATAATGTGCAGGCCGCAAAAGGAGTACGGCATCCTGAAGGTGAACGCGGAAAGGGAGTCGGAGGTGTAGGCTGCGATTCCCATTATGCCGAACGGAGGATCTACTGGGACGTCCCTGTTGGGGTTTGAGCTGCGGGTGCCTGTCCATTCGCCCTCGCCGTAAACTGCATAACTGCAGTCGTAATTGGTATGGGCGAGAGGATAGGGGAATACGTAGCCGCGTCCTCCGGAAGGGTAGAATCCCAGGGAGTCGAAGTTGTGGCGCAGGCGCGAGGAAAACCACCCCGCCTGAACGTGGGAACCGCCGATATGCCAGATGGTGACGCTGCTGTCTGGGTGCTCCCGGGTGCTCTCCAGCTTGCGGGCGAAGCGCTCGAAGCGCGCTTTGCTGCCGGGGAAATAGAGCCTGCTGCCGTCAATCCGGGCGCACTCGGGCGGTTCGACGGCCCGTGCGCAGAGGCTCCCCAGCAGAATGGCGAATATGGCGGCGGTTCGCTTCATTCGGACTTCCTGCCGTTTCTCCAGAGGTAGTAATCGTAGTAGAGCATCATCGACTCCAGCAGCATGTTGCCGACGGCCTCGGCCCCGCGGGGCGTAAAGTGGACGTAATCGCTGCCGGCGAGCTGCGGGCGCGCCTTGACCCATTGGACCATCGAATTCTCTCCGCCCATGGCCTGATACATGTCCCAGTAGGCGGCGCCGCATTCGAGCGCGGCGGCCTTGAGGGAATCGACCATCATGGGAAGGTGCGGGTAAGTCTGCATCTTTCCCTTGACGCTGGTGGACATGTCGGAAGGGCCTATGAAGAGGATGAATGCATCCGGAGCGATGCCCTTCAGGTGGCGGATCTGCTTCTGAAGGGAGGTTTTGTATTCCGATATCGATTTGGCCGTCTTGCGGTATGGCATCGAGTTGCCGCCGAACTGCAGGATAATCATCCGGACGTTGTCCGAACGGATGTACTCTTTGAGCTGGGCGCTGCTGATGTTGGTGAAGACGGTGCCGGAACAGCCGCGCATGGGGATATTGTCGAGGCTGACTCCAAGGCTGTCGTCAAGCTGGAAGCCGTAGATGTCAGCGCTGCCCCATGTGTTGAATCGTACGTTGGTGCTGTCCGGCAGGGGAATGACTATGCGACCGACGCCGGAGTCGTTCTTGACGGGGCCGAGTTTGTACTGCCTGGCTCCGCATTTGACATTGAGAGTGCCCACATTGCCTGCAAGCAGGGTGAGGCGGTTGAACCTGCGGCTGGGACCCTTGTTGCCTTTTACCGCCGATACTGTGGTGAATACGCTGGTGTCGATGCGCGCGAGCTGACCCATGACGCCGTATTTGCCGCCGGATCGTCTTGTGCCCTCGCCGAAGACTAGTGCGCGGTGAAGCGTGGCGGTGGATGTCTGGGAGAAGCCCTGGGTATAGTAGGGACGTCCGAAAGGCAGCAGGCCAGGGCCGCCTCCGCCGAAGCGTGCCTGAAGGCCGGTGCGGAGGGTGGAAGAGATGCGGTCTTCCTCGATCTGGGAGTCTCCGTAATGGAGTATGCGGACGGGCCTTGTGCGGGCGGAATCAAGCGACTTGAAGAATGGGTCCAGGAGCGTGACGTTGTCGGACGGGAAAATGATACGGGCGGGATTCTCCTTGATGTATTTGTCGAACGTGCTCTTTTCTGCCTGGTGGATTTCGGCCAGGCGCTGCTGAAGGAGTTCTTCCGGCGAAGGCCCTTCCGGCGCCTTTTCTTCCTTGATGAAAATGGCCTTGAGGTCTGCAGGGGAGGGGGCCGAAAGGCTCACCGGGCCTATGTCGAGTCCGTCTGAGGGAACGGCGAAAGCCGCCCCCACGATGAGCGCATAAACCGACAGGAGAAAGAGCAATATGTAACCTCGTTTCATTTCAGAACGCAAATTTAAAACAAATAATTATATTTGCATTCAAAACGCAGTCAAGGAAATGAAAACGAAAACCAAAGTCGTCGGGTCCCTCATCCTCATCGTCTTGCTGAGCCTTGCGGGATTCATCTATTTCAAATTCTACTTCGTGCTCGGAGAGGGCGTCAAGGCCGGAGAGCTCAACCAGATAGTTTACAAAGGCTGGATCTGGAAAACCTACGAAGGGCGCCTTATCATGACGGGCTTCCGCGGCTCCAAGCAGGGCAACGGAATCCAGTCGAACGAATTCAACTTTTCCGTGGTCGACAAGGCCGTGGCAGACACCCTGATGAGCTGCAGCGGCAAGTTCGTCGAACTGCATTACAAAGAGTACAACGGCATGCTTCCCTGGCGCGGAATGCAGCGCTACATAGTTGACGGTGTATTGTCGATATCGCCCGGCAACGTACCGGGCAACGAGCTTCCGATCATAGTCGGATCGGAAACGGTGGATATTTAAAAAAACGTCCGGGAGCAACACCCGGACGTTTTTTCTTAGAATTCGTAACCCAGTCGCAGACCGACCGCGCTGTGTACTCCGCTATATATGGAGTGTTGCATGATGTATGTCAGGCCGATCAGAAAGTCGTTCCTTGGCATACCGATGCGTGCGCCGACGGTAGGTGAGAAATAAACTCCGTCGTTGTGGAAGGACCAGCCGAGGTCCACGTTCCAATAGGGGACAGCCATGCGTGATTCCTGGGAAATGATATTGCCTCGCATATCGAGATAGACAGGAAGCCCGAATCCGCTGACCTGGTCGAAGCGGGGAGAGATGCCGAGACCGACCTTGAAGAATTCGCCGGTACGGTAGCCGGCAATGAGGTCGGCTGCTGCCCAGATGCCACTTGCGCGGCCGAATCCTATTGCAGGAGTGACCTGTACGGCGAACCAGAGTCCCTTGTCCAGGCTGGGGAAGTCGATGTACTTGGCCCTGTTTGGCTCCTCGGGAAGGTTGTAACCGGTGTGATTCTGCGCGAGGGCGGGAATCATCATAAGCCCGAAGGCAAGAATTGCAATCAGTTTTTTCATAACAATCCGTCTGCTTTGAGTCTGGCGCGAAGCTGGGGGACGAGTACACGTACGGTCACGCCTACTGTCACGTCGCGGTAGTTGCGCTTTATTACCCTTGTGGATCCGGCCCTCTTGTCTTCCATGCTGATGTACTTGAGGAATTCACCCCTGTCCATGAAGAAGATGTCGAAGTAGTCCTGGTAGCGCTCACGGGCGTTGACTTCGGACATTATTGGACGCATGTTGTAGTCGGTGTTGCCCTTCGTGATACCCTTGAAGAGGACGTCGTACACGGCCTGCTTCTTGGCCTGCTCGAGGGCGTCGGTGCGGTTGCGGCCGGTGCCCCATACGCGAAGGGTGAGGCTGCCGTCCATCTCCTTGCCGATGCACTCGGTTTCCTGGGCGAAGGCTCCTGCGGCGAGGAACAGTGCCAATGCGGCTAATACTAACTTTTTCATATTTTTATCACCACCAGCCGAAGCTGTTCATATTGTAATAGTTGACGGGACGCTTGGCCATTGCCTTGCCAACCTCCGCCATTGCGGAAATCCTCTGGCTTTCGAGGCTCACGGATGCGTCGAACTGCTTCATAGCGAAATTCCACTCGCGGTTGTCGAGTTCGCGTACGCGTTTGGCTATGGTCTCGGAAAGGGACATCGCCTGAGGCATGACGGAAGACAGGGGGTGGATCTGTGAGAGGTAGGAAGCGGCCTCGTTGGCGCCGGCCCAGCTCTGGTTGGCGTTCCAGACGTGGGTTGCCATATTGAGGAGCTGTGCGCCCTCGATGTCGATCTTCTGCTGGAAGATCTGCTCTGCGGCGCGCATTGCCTTGTCGAATGCATCCTTGCAGACGGTAGGCACGGTGAACAGCAGTGCTATGGCCTCGTCATACTTGTCCTGGCCTGCGAGGGAATTGGCCTCGGAAATGAGGAAATCGATCTGGGTGTTGTACCACTCGATGATGCGGGTCTTGCCCTGCTCGATGAAGGCCTGAACCTCGGGACCGTTGGTGCGGAGACCCCTGACGGCCTGCATGATGGCCTGGGTGTCGTTGGCGCCTGCTCCTTTGATGGAGCCGAGCGCGCAAGTCGCATACAGGGTGCCGGTGGCGGCGTCACCTATGTACAGAGTAGGGCTGAATGAGTATGCCTGCATGGGGGGAGTGGTGGCAGTGACGTAATGGTCAAGCTCGACCATGTTGGCGGTGATGATGAACCGGGGGTCGAAGCTGTCGCCGGCCAGTCCGTTCTTGGTGACGATCTGGGTGAGCTTGTTGAGCACCACGTTGGCTGCTGCGGGAGGGATGCTGCTGTTCTCCAGGATGACGGGAGTCAGCGCGATGCGGCCGGCGTCGTCCATCTTGCCCTGGTTGTTCTGTGCGAAGGCGGACAGGCTTGCGGCTGCGATGAGTATGGCGGCAAAAATCTTTTTCATATCAATTGCTGTTATTTGTCACCTACGGTAATCCATACGTCGCCGAGGCCTCTCGGAGTGGCGCCTACGGGAACGTTAAGCTGTTTGCGGATGAGCTTGACCAGAGGCTTCACGTAGTCGTCGGCATCGATGGCGACGTCGCGGCCCTTGCGGTTCTGGGCGTAAAGAGGGATGCGGACCTGGTTGAAACGAAGCATGTTCGCCGAGCTGGTGGCTGTGGTGAAACGGCCGCTTACGGTATTGTCCTGGAACCATTCCTCGATCCACTCGTCAAAATCAACGCTCTCACCGCCGATGGAAACTTCCTCGTCGAACTCGAAGGGACAGCTGTCATAACGGAGGATCGTGATGGAAATCTCACGGCCGTTGGCGAACAGGTCGTCGAAATAGTGCTGCAGGCCGCTGAGGAAGTTGTCCTTGAAGCTGAGCACGCACTCCTCGAGAAGGGAAGTCAGAGGGGCGTTGGAGTCGGAACTGACGCCGGTGTTGCCGGAGATGATCTTGGATGAATAGGCGTCGATGGCCTGGAGGTTGAAGCTCACCTGGCGGCGGGGACCGACACGGTGGATTTCGTAATCAAGGTCGAGGATGATGTCGGCCTTGGCGGTGCGGCGGAGCCTTTCCAGAGGGGTTTCGGAGAACTCGCTGCCGGTCTTGCCGGTCATCATGGCCATTTCGGCGCTCTCTGTCTGGATCCTCTTGAGCTCCTGCTCAAGGCTCTGGATGGGGAAGTCGTTCTTGGCCATGAAGTCGGCCATCGCGGAGACGAGGGTGCGGATGTCGGCGTTGTCCTTCATCGCGCGGGAATAATCGGGGCTGGAAGTTACCGAGCCCATTGCTTCTACCTGCTGGACATATCCGTTGCGCTCGCAGAAGGCGTCGGCCGGGACCACCATGATGGTGGGCTTTTTGGCCTGGGACCATCCGAGAACCTGGACGGCGAGCAGCAGGGCTGCAATTGCTAAAGCTTTCTTCATATATTAAAAACCTGAACTAAGTTTGCGTGCAATACCGTCGGCCTCGAGCTTGCGCTTGAGGTTGTCGTACATGACCTGGACGTAAATGCCGACTTTGTAACCGCCCTTCACCTTGCGTTTGTCGGTGCCGGAAGGTACGCCGTCGGTGGTCATGTTGACGTAGGCGAGATAAGGGCCGCCTGCGGCGAAGAAGTTCTGGAAGTAGTCCTCATTTGCGGCGAGGACGTCGGGATTGGGGCAGATGGGAGGCGTGCTCATTGCGGTCGCGCTGCCCGGAAGTCCGCGGAAGATGCAGGCGTGGACGGCATTCTCCTTGGCGTTCATGACGGCCTGGTCGGCAGTTTTGCCGAAGCCCCAGACCTTGACGAACTTGGTTCCGTCAACACCTACCTTTTCGGTGGTGATTTCGTAGTTGTCCCAGCTCTTGAAAGACTTTCTGCGGTCTTTGCCTGTCTGGGCGCTGACGCTCACTGCGGATACCGTCATGAGTACCGTGAGCGCGATCATAAATGTTTTTCTCATATTGCGTGAAAAATTTAGAATGTCCATTTGAGGCCGGCCTGGAATCCGAGGCCGCCGTGGTGGCGATAATTGTTATAGTAAACGTATGAACTGTTCAAAGCGCTATTGGCCAAAAGAAAATCGTAATATACTTTTCCAAAAGCTTGCAAGGGGTATGCCACGTTGACAGCGAGCCTCAGGCCGGGCTCGATGACGAAGCCGGAACGCTTGAAGAATTCCGAGAAAGTGATGCTCGAGCCACTGCCGGAAGGGGACATGTAATCATCGCCTATCATTGCATAAGGCATAAACTCGATCAGGCGGGAGAGATGGAATGCATAACCGTATCCGAGAGCCAAATACAGCGAACTGACATTATTCTGGCTGAAGTCGCCGGTGGCGTCCAGCAGAATATATGACATCTGGCCGTTGGTCTTGACTTTCATCAGGTAGTCTGCACTGATGTGGAACGAAGAGAACAGTCCGCCGAACGCTCCGCTGAGCATCAGGCCTACGCCCACGTCGTTGCTCTGCTTGATGGTCCAGCCTTCCTCGATGTTGGCGAGGCCGGAGATCTGGTAGAACTCGCTGGGCTCGGTTTCTCCGATGGACATGCCCGTGTTGCTGGCAATCTCCGTGGCGCGGAGGAAGCCGCGGGGAACGGACTTGAGATTGCCGTTAGCATCTTCCGTATAGGAATAAGAACGGTAGCGGGCGCCGTTGGTCAGGCCTTCCTTGGTTCCGATCTTGGCACGCAGGGGCTTGACGGCGGAGATGCCTACGGCGACCTCCCATGCGGGGATGGCATTCTCCAGGCCGGTGACAAGGCCGGACAGGCAGCTGTGTGCGGCTGTCTGGACGTCCTTTCCAGAGCCGGAAGACGTCGCGTATGCCACATAGTCCATGGGAATCGCAAGATTCTGGAACGCACGGAGTTTGGCGTCGCGGGTGGCGGTGTCGTCGTCTTCGTATATCCAGCATTGCTCGAAGAAGTCGTTGATGGCGGCGTCATCCACCCCGAGCCTGTAAGCATACGCACGGGCGTTGGTGCTCCAGGTGACCTTGCCTTCCTTGTCGGTCCTGCTGTCGATGTTGTAGAAGTCGGTAAGAATGATGTAACAGCCTTTGAGAAGGGCATATCCCATGTCGCCGAGGGCGTCTTCTCCCACTCGCGAGGCGCGGGCGTTGATGACATCCTGGTCCTTGGCGTCGTAGTTGCCGCGGTAACGGACCGTCTTGTCATCCATCATGCCGCGGGAGTCGCGGTTGAATACGCTTGAGAGAATCTCCCTTGCGTAAGGTGTGGCCTCTACGGCTTCCTGGACTTCCGAATTGGTGACGGCGTCCTTGCGGGCCTTGCGGATCCGGAATGTGCGGGTGCGGATGTCGTTGATGTCGAATTTGGCTCCGGGATTGAAGGACTCCACGGCTTTTGTGGTGTAGCTGTCGTAGGAGTCTCCTCTCTGGATGGTGATGAACGAGACGCTGTTGCGGTTGTAGTTGCTGGTGACGACGTCTTTGATTTTCGCCTGTCCTGCCAGCTGGACGCTTATGAGCAAGGCGGCGAAAGTGAAGGATGCGAATCTTTTAAACATGAGTTTGTCCGGTTATTCAAACTACAAATATATAGAATAATGATTATCTTTGCAACATGTCAAACCACGTTGTAATCATGGCCGGAGGGGTTGGGAGCCGCCTGTATCCGCTCAGCACCCCGGAAAGGCCCAAGCAGTTCCTGGATCTGCTGGGATGCGGAAAACCGCTTCTTCGCCTGACTTATGAGCGCTTCCTTGCCGTTGATCCCGATGCCGTTTTCTGGGTAGTCACTTCCGCAGAGTATGTGCATTTCGTCCGCGAGATCGTTCCGGAAATACCGGAGGCACAAATACTTGCTGAACCCGCCGCCCGCAACACCGCTCCATGCATCGCTCTCGCATGCTGGAAGATAAAGGCCGGCTGGCCGGACGCCAATATAGTCGTCACTCCGGCGGATGCCTATGTGCCGGATGTGCAGGCATTCGCCGTCACCGTGCGAACGGCTCTGGACTTTACTGCCTGCAGCGACGCAGTGGTCTGCCTGGGAATCAATCCCACCTCGCCGCATACAGGTTACGGCTATATCCAGGCTCCCGCAGAGCCCGGCAAGGTCGTAAAAGTGACGGCATTCAAGGAAAAACCCTCACTGGAAGTCGCTCAGGCATATCTTGCGGCCGGAGGTTACTGGTGGAACGCAGGCATCTTCGTTTGGAACGTCAGGACTATTGAGAGCGAACTGCGGGCACACGCTCCGCAGATATGCGGCGTGATGGATTCCATAGCGGAATCATTCGGAACTCCTGCGGAATCGCAGACGATAGGGGAGTTGTTCCCCACGTGCGAAAAGATCAGCATAGACTACGCCGTAATGGAGAAATCGCAGGAAGTTTATGTGGTTGCCGGAGACTGGAAATGGAGCGACCTGGGCAGTTTTGAGGCGATTGAAAAGATAACCGGCAAAGATCCCAGAAAAATTGAATAAAAATTTTGCAAATTCGGGAAAACATTCTATCTTTGCAGTCCCAAAACAACGGAGGACTCGTTAGCTCAGTTGGTAGAGCATCACACTTTTAATGTGGGGGTCTCGGGTTCGAGCCCCGAACGGGTCACAAATTGACATCTTGCTTCCTTAGCTCAGTTGGTAGAGCACCTGACTCTTAATCAGGGTGTCTAGGGTTCGAGCCCCTAAGGGAGCACACAATGAGGGCATAGCTCAGTTGGTTTAGAGCGCTTGCTTGACAGGCAAGAGGTCGACAGTTCAAATCTGTCTGTTCTCACAAAAAAAAGCTGCAGACGTGAGTCCGCAGCTTTTTTTTGTTGTTATCCAATCTCTTTCAACATTTCCCAGACCTTGTGCACCGGGAAGCCCATGACGTTGTAGAAAGAGCCTTCTATATGCCCCATGGAAGCGTAGCCGAGCCATTCCTGGATGCCGTAGCCGCCGGCCTTGTCGTAGGGCTTGTACTTGTCGATGTAAAATGTTATCTCGTCATCGTCCAGCGGAGCGACGCTTACCACGGTGGTGTCGGTTGAGGTCAGTTCGCGCTCGCAGGTGCGGAAGACTACGCCGGAAACGACCAGGTGGTCCCGGCCGCTGAGGCGCCTGAGCATTTCGACAGCCTCCTCGCGGGAGTGGGGCTTGCCGAGTACGGCTCCATCGACTATAACCACTGTATCAGCGGTAATGAGCAGCTCGTCATCCTCGAGTAACCTGTGGAATCCGTGTGATTTGCCGAGCGCCATCAAAAGCGGTACTTCATCCGGCGCGGCGTCTGCAGGGACCGACTCCTCAAAGGTGTTGCCGGTATCCACCGTGAATTCCACGTCGAGCCCTGCAAGCAGCTCGCGGCGGCGGGGGGATCCGCTGCCGAGGATAATCTTCCTAGAACAGATTTTCATACTTGTCAACGTCAAATACCCACTTTCCCTGCTCTTTCATGACGAGTTCCAGAACCCAGCGTACGAAGCCGCGGCCGCCTGGGACGGGGGCTACTATATCGGCTGCGTCCCTGGCTTCCTGACAGGCGTCCGCAGGGGCGACCCCGATGCCGGCGAAGCTCAGCGCGGCGACGTCGGGAATATCGTCACCCATATAAAGGACTTCTTCCGGTTGGAGGCCGTATCTTTCACAGAATTCGCGTATTGAGCGGAGCTTGTTACGGACCTTGAGACATACATTATCATAGGGAATACCATAGGCGACGAGCCTCTTGCGGACCGCCTCGGTGTTGCTCCCCGTGATGACTCCCAAAACGTAGCCCTGGAGCGCGGCCATGCGTAGGCCGTGCCCGTCTTTCTCGTTGAAAACGCGGAGCGGCTCGGCGTTGGGGTCGACGATTATGCTGCCGTCGGTCATCACGCCGTCCACATCCAGCAGGAATGCCTTTATTCCCTTAAGACTTGGTGCCATTGGGATTGAAATCCGCAAGGTTGAATGTCGCCTTGGGGGAGCCTGGGAGCTCGATGCGGCCGAACTGGTTCTCGTATTTGCCTATGTTGTCGTTGAGTGCGTTGAGAAGCCTCTTGGCATGCTCGGGGGTCATGAGGATGCGGTTGCTGATCTCGGGTTTCTGGAGCCCGGGGAGCATGGTTGCGAAATCGATTACGAATTCGCTGTGGGAATGGCTGATGATTGCGAGGTTGGAATAGCTGCCCTTTGCCACTTCTGGCTTGAGCTCAAGCTGGAGTTGTTTGTTCTCTTCCATAAATTAATCGTGTTACAGGGGCAAATTTACGCCAAAAATGTTATCTTTGCAAGATATGGAACTAAGCACGAAATACAATCCCTCCGAAGTGGAGGACAAATGGTACGCCTGGTGGCTCAAAAACAGGTGTTTCCACTCAGAACCCGACTCCAGAGAACCCTACACCATAGTTATCCCGCCGCCTAACGTGACGGGCATCTTACACATGGGCCACGTGCTCAACAACACGCTCAACGACGTGCTGATCCGCAAGGCCCGCATGGACGGCAAGAACGCCTGCTGGGTCCCCGGCACGGACCATGCCTCCATCGCTACGGAGAACAAAGTCGTAGCGCGCCTTGCCTCGCAGGGCATCAGGAAGGAAGACCTCACCCGCGAGGAGTTCCTCCAGCACGCATGGGCATGGAAGGAGGAGCACGGAGGCATCATCCTCCAGCAGCTCCGCAAGCTGGGCGCTTCCTGCGACTGGGACCGCACCCGTTTCACCATGGAACCGGAGCTCAGCGCCGCCGT
The DNA here is from genome assembly GCA_017615615.1 of Bacteroidales bacterium. GTDB lineage: Bacteria > Bacteroidota > Bacteroidia > Bacteroidales > UBA932 > Cryptobacteroides. The sequence goes on along the minus strand of JAFZZW010000054.1, from coordinate 9,655 downwards.
AATCGCCACGTTCGTGTACTTCTACAAGAAGGGCCTCATCTATCACGGCTACAGGATGGTCAACTGGGACCCCGTCGCCCATACAGCCATCTCCGACGACGAAGTCATCCACCGCGATACCAAGAGCCATTTCTATCATCTCCGCTACTTCATTTCCGACGGCAACGGCAATCCTACCAAGGATTTCCTCACCATCGCCACCACCCGTCCGGAAACCATAATGGCCGACTCCGCCATCTGCGTCAATCCCGCAGACGAGCGCTATCATTACCTTCGCGGCAAGAAGGTCCTCATCCCTCTCATCGGCAGGGAGATACCCGTCATCGAGGACGACTACGTCGAGATGGATTTCGGAACCGGCTGCCTCAAGGTCACTCCTGCCCACGACGCCCACGACTACGAAATCGGCCAGCGCCACAATCTCCCCATCATCGAGATACTTGACGATGACGGCCGTCTCACCAGGGACGCGCAAATTCTTGTAGGCGAGGACCGCTTCGTCGCCCGCAAGAAGATATGCAAGATGCTGGAAGAGGCCGGCAACCTCGTAAAGGTGGAGGAATACACTTCCCCTGTAGGCTACAGCGAGCGCACGGACGCCGTAATAGAGCCCAAGCTCAGCAAACAGTGGTTCCTCAAACTGGAAGGCCTCGCAAAGGAGGCGCTCGACAAAGTGGAATCGGGCCGCATAAAGTTCATTCCGGACAAATACCGCAACGTTTACCGCCACTGGATGGAAAACGCCCGCGACTGGTGCATCTCCCGCCAGCTCTGGTGGGGCCAGCGCATTCCCGCGTGGTATCTGCCGGACGGCACGGTGGTGGTGGAAGAAACCGCCGAAGAGGCACTCGCCGCCGCACGCAAGATCAATCCCGCCCTCACAGCGGATGACCTTCACCAGGACGAGGACGTTCTGGACACCTGGTTCAGCAGCTGGCTGTGGCCCATCAGCGTGTTCGACCCCAAGCGCCCCGGACATCCCGAACACAAGCCCAACAGGGACCTCTCTTACTACTATCCCACCTCCGACCTCGTAACTGCCCCCGACATCATCTTCTTCTGGGTGGCCCGAATGATTATGGCCGGCGGCGAGTTCATGGGCGACATCCCGTTCGGCAACGTCTATTTCACCGGAATCGTCCGTGACAAACTTGGCCGCAAGATGAGCAAGACCCTCGGCAACAGCCCCGACCCGCTCGAACTCATCGATAAATACGGTGCCGACTCCGTCCGCCTGGGCATGCTCCTCTGCGCCTCCGCAGGCAACGATATCCTCTACGATGAGTCCCAGGTGGAGCAGGGACGCAATTTCTGCGGCAAGATATGGAATTCCTGGCGCCTCGTCAGCGGCTGGAGGGTGGATCCTGAGGGCCGCCAGACCGACGCCTCCCGCGTTGCGGTCAAATGGTTCGACAACCTGCTTTCCCGCACCATCGAGACAGTGGAAGACCATTACCGTAAATTCCGTATCAACGACGCCCTGATGGCCATTTACAAGCTCTTCTGGGACGACTACTGCAGCTGGTTCCTCGAGCTTGTCAAACCCGCATACGGCGAGGCCATCGACGGTTATACATTCGACGCCACCGTAGGCTTCTTCGACAAACTGCTCAAGCTCATCCATCCCGTCATGCCTTTCATCACGGAAGAAATCTGGCATGCAATGGCCGAGCGCAGCGCAGGGGAGACCATCATGTACGAAAGGACACCGGTCGCCGGGCCTTACGATGCCGCCTTCCTCGACGGTTTCGACATCGCACGCCAGATAATCGCCGGCGTTCGCGCCGTGAGGGCCCAGAAGCAGATTCCTCCGCGCGAGCCGCTGAGTCTGTGCCTGGAGGGATCTTTCCCCTCAGAACTCAAGCCCGTCATAGAGAAGGCTGCGTTCGTCAGCGGCTTCTGCGACAAGGTCGACGGCGCTTCCGTCAGCTTCATCGTAGGTACGGTCAAGTGCAGCATCCCTCTCGCAGGATTCGTGGACACCGAGGCTGAAAAGGCCAAGATTCTCGCGGAACTCGAGCATCAGCGCAAATTCCTTGCAGGCGTGCGCGCCAAGCTCTCCAACGAGAAGTTCGTCGCTCATGCGCCCGCCGCCGTTGTGGAGACCGAGCGCAAGAAAGAGGCTGACGCCCTCGCCCGTATCGAGGCCCTGGAAACATCATTGAAATCACTTTAAAACAACTTATATGGCAGTATATCCACTCGGTGTGATAGGCATCTGGCAGATAGCCATCATAGCCCTCATCATCCTTCTCCTCTTCGGCGGCAAGAAGATTCCCGAACTCATGAAGGGAATAGGCAAAGGCGTCAAGAGCTTCAAGGACGGAATGCAGGAGGTCGACGACCAGATCAACCAGGCAGACGCCGCACCCAAGAAAGAAGAAGCAGCTGACAAGGAAGCTTGAGTGTGGCTGGCGGCGGCAAAGGCAAGGAGATGTCCTTCTGGGACCATCTTGAAGAATTGAGGGGGACGCTGTTCCGCTCAATTCTCGCTTTGTGCCTTTTCGCCATTCTGGGATTCATATTCAAGGATCCTCTCTTCCGGGTGATCTTCCGCCCGGCTTCTCCCGATTTCGCCATTTACAGGCTCCTGGGATGGGATTTCTCCATGGAGATGATAAACGTGGAGATGGCGGCCCAGTTCTTCGTCCATCTTCAGGCTGCGTTCGGCGCTGCGCTCATCCTTGCTTTCCCATACCTTGTCTGGGAAATCTGGCGTTTCGTGGTTCCGGCGCTTTACGACAACGAGCGCAAGGCCATCGGCGGCGCCTTCCTGATGGCCACCGGATTCTTCTACATGGGAGTGGCCGCCGGTTATTTCCTGGTCCTGCCGGCGTGCGTTCAGTTTTTCCTGAATTACTCGGTAAGTCCGCTGGTCTCCAACTCCATCACCATCAGCTCCTACATGTCGATGTTCACGTCCACCGTGTTGCTCGTGGGCGTGTCGTTCGAGTTTCCCACCGTTATCTGGGCCCTCTCACGGATAGGCCTGCTTGACAGGGCCACGCTCCGCAAGGGACGCAGGTACGCGGTAGTGGCAGTCCTTGTCCTTGCCGCGATTGTCACTCCGGCAGACCCCCTTTCGATGATAGTGGTGGCGGCTCCGCTGTATCTTCTGTACGAAATATCCATCCTCATGTGCCCCCGGTCCAATGATATCGATTGACAATCTGACAGTTGCCTGGGGAGGATTCACCCTGCTGGACGGAATCAACTTCCACATCAGCGAAACCGACAAGATCGGTCTCGTCGGCAAGAACGGGGCCGGGAAGTCGACGCTTATGAAGCTGATAATGGGACTCCAGAGTCCGACGTCCGGCCATATCGACAGGCCATCCGCCATTACCATCGGCTACCTGCCCCAGATGATGGAGCACCACAAGGGCCTAAGCGTCATGGAAGAGACCATGACCGTATTCAGCGAGACCTCCGGCCTGGAGGCTGAAATAGAAGCCCTTACCGCCGAGCTTGGTGAACGCACCGATTACGAGTCGGAATCGTATTCCGAGCTTATCGAGCGCCTGTCGGACCTTAACGACCGCCTGTCCGTCGCTCACAGCGAGCCGCCGGAAGTGCAGGCCCGCAAGACCCTGCGGGGACTCGGATTCAAGGACGACGAGCTCGACCGCAGGACCGAAACCTTCAGCCAGGGCTGGAACATGCGTATCGAGCTGGCCAAAATCCTGCTCCGCCGTCCCGACCTTCTTATGCTCGACGAGCCCACCAACCACCTGGACATAGAGTCCATCGAGTGGCTGGAGGACTACCTGAAGAGCCGTCGCGGCAGCCTCCTGCTTGTATCTCACGACCGCAAGTTCCTGGACAACGTGACCAACCGCACGGTAGAGATAATGCTTGGGCACATCCACGATTACAAGGTGCCTTACAGCAAGTATCTGGAACTCCGTGCAGAGCGCATAGCCCAGCAGACGGCAGCCTACGAGAACCAGCAGCGGATGATACAGAAGACGGAGGAATTCATCCAGACCTTCCGTTACAAACCCACCAAGTCCAACCAGGTACAGTCCCGCATCAAGGCGCTGGAGAAGCTTGACCGCATAGTGATAGACGAGACCGACAACGTCCGCCTGACCGTCAAATTCCCGCCGGCGCCCCGTTCCGGCGACGTCGTATACAAGGCTTCGGACCTTACCGCCGGCTATCCTCAGAAAGTCGTATTCCGCGGCGCCAACATAGAGATAAAGAGGGGAGAGAAGGTGGCGCTGGTAGGTCGCAACGGCGAGGGAAAGACTACGCTTATGCGCGTGATTACCGGTGAACTCAAGCCCCTGGAGGGCGAATCCGTCATCGGACACAATGTCGATCTGGGCTACTATGCCCAGAACCAGGAAGAGACCCTGGACCGCAACGAAACTGTATTCGGCACCCTGGACCGTATTGCCGTGGGTGAAGTTCGCACCAAGCTCCGCGACATCCTGGCGCAGTTCCTTTTCCGGGGAGAAGACATCGACAAGCGTGTCAGCGTCCTTTCCGGCGGCGAGCGCGCCCGTCTGGGAATGGCCCGCCTGATGCTCCAGAGCCACAATCTCCTCGCCCTCGACGAACCCACCAACCACATGGATATCAAGTCAAAGGATATCCTCAAGCAGGCGCTTCAATCATACACTGGCACGCTCGTTGTTGTCAGTCATGACAGGGATTTCCTCGACGGCCTGGTGGACAAGCTCTACGAGTTCCGCGACGGACGCGTCACAGAGCACCTCGGAAGCGTGAGCGAATTCCTGGAGCGACGCAAGCTTGAGAACCTCCGGGAGCTTGAGAGGGGAGCCGGGGCTCCCAAGCCGGAAGCCCGCAAGGACACCACCCTCCGCCAGGAGCAGAAAGAAAAATCCCGTATCGACCGCAAGAAAAAGAACAGGATTTCGTATCTTGAGGCCGAAATTGAAAAACTGGAGACCCGAATGGCCCGGATAGAAGGCATTCTGTCCGCCCCGGGAGAGAATGACGATATTATCGAGCTCACACGCGAGTATCTTGAGTGCAAGCGCGACCTTGACGCCAAGACAGACGAGTGGGGCTCACTTATAGACTGAGATGCGTATGAAAAAGTTGCTTACCACCATTGCGTGCCTTGCCGTTTTTGCGAGCGGCATGCTTTCCGCGCAGGTTGCCCAGTACAGCCTGGACATGCAACCGTTCAGCAACGTGGACATTTCCGGCCCCTTCACGGCCAGCATTGTCCGCGGCACACAGTACAGGGTCCTGATATCGGTATCCGAAGCATATAAACCCTATGTGATTTGCAGCACCGAGGGCTCTTCCCTCGTGCTTTCGCTCGACGAGATAAGGGTTCCCCTTGAAGTCCGCAGGCTTTTCCGCGGCAAGGGCACGCCCGACCCTGTATTCTCCGCCATAATCTATTCGCCGGACCTGCTTCAGTCCGTAAACCTTTCCGGCAAGGCCATCCTGCAAGATACGGAGGATATTTTCGACAAGGCCCGCGTGACCTTCACCCTGTCCGACAATGCATCCGTCAAGGCCCTGACGCTGAGTTCCCTTGTTTTCAAGCTTGATATGAAGGGGAAGTCCGGCGCCGACTTCAAAGTCACCTGCCGCGAGACCCTTGTGGATCTTGCCAATTCGTCCACGCTCACCATTGACGAACAGTCCGAGGACTCCGTCTACAGTATTTCCGGCTCGTCCAAGTCCAAAGTCCACAGCGCCACCAAACGCCTAACGCTGGGCGCAAAGGGCAATGCATCGATGACCATCTCCGGAACCGGCGACGGCGCGTCCTTCGAGCTCTCAAGCACTTCCGAGGTGGATGCCTCCAGGTTTGAAGTGTCCGATGCCGACGTCCGCATGTCAAGCGTATCGAGACTCAGCGTTTCTGCGGCAAACATCCTCAGGGTCAATCTGAACGGCGGCTCCACGCTCCTCTTTGCCGGAGACCCTGCAGTCAGCATCGACAATATCCGTTCGGCAACCATGTCGCGCCTCAATTCAGCCGGTGTCTCGTCCTCCCGCTTGTAAGCGTATGAAAGAGCTGGCGTTCACCAAGATGCAGGGGCTGGGCAACGATTACATCTATATCGATGCCCGGGACATCACCGTAGAAGATCCGGCGGCCCTGTCAAGGCGCCTAAGCGACAGGCACTTCGGCATAGGCGGCGACGGCATCGTTCTGATAGGCCGCAGTGACGTGGCCGATTTCTCCATGCGGATGTTCAATGCCGACGGCTCCGAGGGCCTTATGTGCGGCAACGCCGCCCGCTGCATCGGAAAGTATGTGTACGACAAAGGTTTGACTTCCAAGCAGACGGTCACCCTGGAAACCAGTTCCGGAATCAAAACTCTGGTCCTTCACCCTTCAGACGGCACGGTTTCCGTCGATATGGGCCGTTTTGCCTCCATGCCGGCGCCGTCCTCCATGTCGGGCTTCCAAGGCACCGGCATCAATATGGGGAATCCCCATTACGTCATGTTCGTCCCGGATGCAGAGGCTGTCGACCTTCCGGCAGCCGGTCCCGCAATCGAGACCGACGATGCTTTTCCCGGCGGCGTCAATGCCGAATTTGCCTCCGTCCGCCGGGACGGATCTATCCGCATGAGGGTGTGGGAAAGGGGGAGCGGCATAACGCTCGCCTGCGGCACGGGCGCGTGTGCAACTGCTGCGGCAGCCGTTCTCGCCGGAATCAAGAGTTATGGTGAGGCTGTGAGGATTGTCATGGACGGCGGCAGCCTGTCCGTTACGGTGGAGTCCGACGGCCGCGTCTCCATGACCGGCCCTGCGGTTACCGTATTCGAGGGAAGGTTAAATCTCGCTTAACTCCAGCCAGCGGGTCTCTTTGGCGTCTATCTCAGTCTGTACCGCCTCATAGCGTGCGGAGGCCTCCGTTATTGCCTTGTAATCTTCCGAACCTCCTTGAAGAAGAGCCTCCAGAGCGGCCTTTTCTTCCTCCAGTGCCTGTAGTGAAGCCTCGAGTTCCTCCAGCTCTTTCTTTTCTTTCCATCCGAGTTTTCGCGGGGCGTCGCTGCGGGACTTTTCGCGTGCCGGCTTCGGCCCGGCCTGCGCCTGCCGGGCTCGTTCTTCCTTGCGCAGGTCTTCCATATAGCTGCGGTACTCGCTGTAGCCGCCGATGAAATCCTTGATGACGCCATCCCCGCAGAAGACGAAGAGATGGTCGACAAGGCGGTCCAGGAAATGGCGGTCGTGCGTGACTATGAGCAGCGTTCCCTTGAAGTCGAGCAGATGCTCTTCGAGAATGTTGAGCGTGATGATATCGAGGTCGTTGGTGGGCTCGTCAAGGATGAGTACATTGGGCTCCTGCATCAGGACCGTAAGCAGGTAAAGGCGCCTCTTCTCGCCTCCGGAGAGGCGGTCTATGCGGTTGTTCCACATTTCGTGAGGGAAGAGGAACCGCTCCAGAAGGCGGGTGTCGGGCACGACCTCCATCACGGTGTCGTCCGGCCTGAACTCGATTCCGGTCTGGCGGTAGTAGCCTATGCGCACGGACTCTCCGCGTTTGACGGAAGGGGAGTCGCCCTCTGAGAGCAGGTTGAGGAAAGTGCTCTTTCCGATGCCGTTGCCGCCTACAATGCCGACCCGTTCGCCACGCTGGAAATTGTACGTGAAACCATTTATCAGGGTCTTGCCGTTCCAGCTGAAACACAGGTCTTTGCAGTCGATTACCCGTTTTCCCAGATAAGATGCGCCGGAGAGCCCTTCCATGGATACTCTCTTTATGGTGTAAGTGTCTTCGGCCCTGGCCTTTATTTCCTTGAAAGCCTCCTTGCGGTACTTGGCCTTGCCGCTGCGGGCACAGGGGGTTGCGTGAATCCACTCAAGCTCCCGGCGCAGGACATTGCGTACCCGCTCGGTCTCTGCGTTGTAATTGCTGATACGTTCCTCCCGCTTGGCCAGGAAATTCTCATAGTCGCCGCGGTAAATGTATATGCTGCCGCGGTCCATCTCCATTATTGTGTTGCATACGCGGTCAAGGAAGTAACGGTCGTGGGAAACCATGAACAGGGTGCAGCGGGAACGTTTCAGGGCGTTTTCCAGATACTCAATGGCGTCCAGGTCCAGATGGTTGGTGGGCTCATCCATGATGAGGAAATCGGCGTCGGCCGCGAGCATCCCGGTGAGAGCCACGCGCTTGATTTCCCCGCCGGACAGCCCGCCCATCTGCCTGTCCGGACTCAGGCCAAGCTCGTCCAGGATACGTCGGATGCGGAGTTCATGCTCGAAATCCACCGGCGCAAGCTGCTCCGCTATGGTCTTGGCCGGGTCGTACTCGTATTCCTGCTCGAGGAAGGCGATGCGGACGTCGCGGAGGAACTTGATGCTGCCGCCGGAGTCGGATTTGTCCTTGCCCGCCAGGATTCGCAGCAGGGAGGTCTTGCCGGTGCCGTTGGGTGCAACGAGGGCGATCTTGTCTCCCTCGTTGATGTTGAATCCTATGCGGTCGAAGAGAACCTTCGTGCCGTAGGATTTGGATATGTTGTCTATCTGGAGATAGGACGGCATGCTAATAGATATCGTCTACGCTGATGCTCAGACTCTTGATGACGGGCACCGACGGGTCGTCAACGGTGGCGTCGACGATCCGGTTGAGGCCGGCAACGACGTTGCGTTCCAGGAACAGCTTCTGCTCCGGCCAGGTGGCCATGAAGTTGGCCGCCATGTCGTGCCCGTGGCCCCGGTACCGGTAAATGCAGTATGTGTAGCCCTTTTTTGAGAAAACATCCCGGACGAGGGAACTGCTGCCGTAGAAGCCCCTGCGGCCGAACGTTGTCTTGTCGTATGCTACGGCTCCGTCGGCGGTGCCGTGGAAAAGCAGCTGGGGCGGCGGGGGAGTTTTGTACGACGGCAGACCGGAACGGGACATTATCGCGCCGGCGAAAGACATCGCGCCCTTGAACGAGAAGCCTTCCGGCAGAACAGCGGTGCGTTCCGTTGGACTGCAGGTCTCAAGTACGCTGCTCAGGGTGATCATGGCGCCTGCGGAGCTGCCGGATATCACCAGGTTGTTTGCATCTATGCCGACATTGTTGTCCGCCAGATACCGTACGGCGGCAAATACATCTTCGACGCCCATGTCAACCGCATTCTTGGTGAAGTCTGCACTCTGAATTATGTGGAAGAGGTCGAACTGCATCCTGATTCCCTTGAGTCCGAGCCGGTAGTCGACGGAGACTACTCCGTAGCCGTTGTCGTTAAGAAGCTTGAACCAGGGCATATAGAAACGGTCGTTACGGCTGCCGATAATGAATCCGCCGCCGAAGACGAAAAGGACCGAGGGCTTGGCCTTGCCGTCAATTTCCGTGGCCGAGCCGGGAGTGGGGAGATAGACGTCGATATACAAGTCGCAGGTATCGCGCTGAGCGACCATATATGTGCCGGAGAGATTCTGGGCGCTTGCCGCAAGTCCGGGGAGCAGCAGGGCCAGGAGTAAGAGTTTCTTCATTTTTAGCGTTACAATATTTGCGACTTGAGGAAAAATTTCTAAATTTGCAGTCCCAATCGGGGTATTAGCTCAGTTGGTAGAGCGTTAGGTTCGCAATCTAAAGGTCAGGGGTTCGATCCCCCTATGCTCCACGAAAAATAGCAGGCTTCATGCCTGCTATTTTTCGTGGAGCAAGCTTCTTAATCCCCCTGCACCCCCAGGGGACAAGGGGAAGGTTCCCCTTG
>JAFZZW010000053.1 GCA_017615615.1 Bacteroidales bacterium | reverse complement strand
GTTATATCCATCATCACACACTCCAGCCTCTTTGCCTCATCGATGGTTTCCATTACAGCTTCATAAACGTCCGTGATATGGAAGTATGATGACAGATCTGCAAGGTTCTCTTGAAAGAAAGACCGCAGCCAATTCATGTCATACCAACTTGAGAACAGCTGGTCAAAACAATTAGCCTTTTCCCCATCATATTTCACAGCCCACAGCCGTTTATCGTCAAGTATCTTATCAAACGTCATAACTTCTTTTTGCAAAGATAATAACAATATTTATATTGTTTATTGTGACATAGAAAGACACTGACTGACAGAAATGTTTCAGTATGGTTTCAGTAAAACACGGGGCGCGTCTGCAAAGGTACTCAATAATAGTTAATTAGCCACAAAACGTAGTACTCCCATCCGATAATAAGGCCTCAATACTCATTGCTCTTGCTTTTCCAGCTGTGCTCTCAAGCAGGCAATCATATCGTCCAGCATCCGGAAGAGTTCCGGGACGGTCTCGGTGGTGACGCTGTCGCACATGACGGCATCGCCGACTGTCTTGGGAACGCAGGAGAGCTTTTTCTGAAGATCTTTACCCTTCCGGGTCAAAGAGACAATGATCTGCCGGGCGTCCTTCTTTCCTTTTGCGCGAGTCAGGATGTCTTCCTTTTCCATACGCTGGAGAAGAGGTGTCACCGTGTTCGTTTCCAGGAGCAGACGCTTGGCGATGTCATTCACCGGCTGCGTGTCTTTCTCCCACAGAACCAACAATACCAGATACTGCGGGTAGGTCAACCCCTGCTCCGAGAGCAAGGGATGATAGGCCTGCGTGAGAAGGCGCGAAGCGGTGTACAGCCTGAAACAGAGTTGATTATCCAGTTTAAAATCTTCCTTAACCATTAAAGCATTGCTTTGATTTCGTCTTCCATCCCTTCCGGTGTTGTGACGGGCGGGAAACGCTTGACGATGGTTCCGTCGCGGCCTATGAGGAACTTGGTAAAGTTCCAAAGAATGTCGCTGTCCTTCTCGACGCTCTTGCTGATGCCTTTGAGCATGGCATGCGTGGCCTTGGCTTTCAAGCCCTTGTATTCTTCGGCCGGAGCTACCGATTTGAGGTACTCGAAGATGGGATGGGCATTTTGACCGTTGACATCGACCTTCTTCATCAGCGGGAACGTTACCCCATGGTTGATGCGGCAGAACTCGGCAATCTGCTCGTCGCTGCCGGGTTCCTGATGAGCGAACTGGTCGCAGGGGAATCCTACGATAACCAACCCTTGGTCCTTATACTTCTGATAGAGGGCCTCCAGGCCGTCATACTGTGGAGTGAAACCGCACTTGGAGGCGGTGTTGACAATCATCAGGACCTTGCCTTCGAACTGCGCGAAGTCAAAGTCAAGGCCCTTGTTGCTAAGGGCCTTGAAATCATAAATCTTTGCCATATCAGAGCTGCTTTACCAGCCAGTTCTGATAACCGATCTTCTCAATGAGATCAAGCTGCTCCTCGTCCCAGTACAGGTCCTCTTCCTCGTCCAGCAGATACGCCTTCGTGAGGTCGTAGGTGGTAGGATCGGCCGCCAGCTTGGGCATGATCCCGTAAAGGGCTTCAACACCTTCTTTCTGCAGTTTGAGGTCGGCCTCCAGATAAGCCTTGGGGTCCTCGATCAGGGTGGCCTGGCTGCAAACCTTCACCTCGGGCACGCATCCAAGGTCCAGAAGACGGTCAGTGTATTTCTCAACCCATCCCATTTCCTCGGTATAATGGTCCAGGTATTTCTGGCCAAGCTTAGTGAAACCCTGGCTCTTGAAGAGCTGACCCTGCATTTTGTGTACAAAAGCGCTTCCGGCGAGTTCGTTTACGATCATCTGAGAGATCTGAAGAGTAGTAGTGAAGTCCATGATTCTATATTGTTTTGTTGTTGTTTATATCGTTCACGATGCAAATATACGACTTTATTTTTATATCGCAAGCGATATTTTGAAAAAAGTGACAAAATAATGAGCAATGAAAACTCAAAGTCTATTATTCCATTACGACATCCAGTACCATCATCAGTGCAAGGCCCGAAGCAAATCCCAGCAGCGCTTTCTGCAGGCGGTTTTTCTGGCGCCTCCAAACGCGACGTGAATCCTGCACCCCGTTTTATCACGTCACAGACCGTTTTGGAGCTTTTCCGGAGGAAAACCGCTTATGACGTGACTCTGGAGCCCCTTTCTGTCACGTCACCCGATAAAAATAGGATTACCGGAGAAAAGGGCAGCAGTTCGGATGAAATGTCCTTCCTGAATGGCGGCAAAGGTGGCGATACCTGCTACGACGGCAATGTGGATAATGGACCAAAACAGCATGGCAGGCAGCCCCAAAGAACTATTGTGTCGGGAATGTGTCTCATCCAGCAAAAATTCCTGCCACCACAGCCGCCGGAATTCCAAGCAGCATTCCGATAAGGGCGCCTTTGATGTGAAACCAACCGGGAATTACGAAATGCTTGTCGTGGCAGAACCAGATGCAATCCAGCCCCAACTCATCGCAATGCCGGATAATGGCAGGGGAATAGTTGAAGATGATCTTAATCGGGTTCCTGGACATCAGAAACACAAGCAGCGTGAACAAGGCGCAGGCGATAAGTGATTCAATCAAAAAGGTCATAATTGTGGACTGACTGTCTATCCCAGATTGGCGAATATAATCCAGTCCGGCCCGTGGTAGGTCAGGTAGCCGGTCAGGAGGGCCGCCATGATAAAGACCAGTATCCAGAGCGGCCAGAATTTGCGCACGAAACGGCTTTTGCGCCAACGCAGGGCCAGCAGGACGGCGCCCACGATGGAAGCCACATAGATGACGATGTCCAGGGCCATGATTTCATGACGCACGAACACCCAGTAGGAGAAGAAAACCGCGACGATCAGGGGCATTACCGCCAATCCGGCCAGGATTGGGGCGCCGAATTCGCGGATGTCCCGCCGGCTGACGACCAGGTAGAGGCTCAGCAGCAGCATGGGATAAAGCACCATTTTCATGTGCGCCATCACGCTTTCCTGCACCGGGAAGATATAGCCCCAGAAGTGATTGAAAAACGGGAAGTGGTGCACGAAATGCATGCCGGTTCCAACCAGAATCAGAAAAACGGTAACAACAAGCGTTTCTTTGCGGGACATAACGTTGTATGATTTCCGCAAAGAAAACGCTTATATTTTGCAACTCGGTTGCAAAGCGGCCGGACTCATGAAATGGCCCGCTGCAACCTGTGGGCTTTCGTGATTAGTCGGCCACGGTCCACTCGAGCGGCCAGTAATTGACGGCCAGAGTATTTACGGCGGTATTCCTATGGTAAAGATATACTGTGGCGGCGGAGTCTATGCCCTTGATATCCTCTTCACTAATAGCAATGGAAACCCAGAAGTGTTGCCAATCATCCGAATAGACGTTTGCGTCTTGGCGGTTTGCAGAGATAGTCCCGTCAGCGATATCTGATGCCTCCGGGGTAAACGTCCGGACAATCTTAGCCGTGGTTACTCCGTCCACGATGGTGACAACTGCAAGGTGATAGGTGGGCACCCTCAGGACATCTCCGTCCTTACTTGCCGGGGCGGGATAGAAGCGTACCGTGCCGGGACGGTTTATCTTGAAGGAGAAGTAGCGGGACGCCGGGATAACGTCGGGGTATTCCGTACTCCACTCGGATGCAACCTTCTGGCTCAGTATCCTGTTCCCGTAATAATTCATTCCCGGGCCGCCATAGGTTACTCCGTTATGAAGGACAGGTTCGCTGATGGCGCCCTGAGCGCCTAACAGACCGGATATGTTTGCCTTACGGGTACTTCCTGCAGAAAGTCCGTAGTCAAAGGCGTCACTGTCGTTTGGCCATGGCTTTTTGGCGGGAAGGGTTCCGCAGTCGGTATATTTTCCGCGCTGTATTACCAGGTCTCCGTTGCAATCCAGGGTGAAGGGAGTGCCGGTGGTGGCGTCCTGGGTGTTCGGCGTTGAGGTGAAGGGAGTGATAGTAAGCTTGGCGTGGTGATATGTGCCTGCAGGAAGTATCATGAACACGGTGCCTGCCTCATATCCTGTAGGACCGCTGTCTTTGTAACGGGTGTTGAGCGTGAGCGCCGTGGAACCGTTGGCAATGATTGTGGTGACAGGATTTGCTCCGGAATAATCAATCCGGACGTCGCCTGCAACGTTCTCGTCGGCACTCAGGACCACGGACTTGATTGCGGCAAGGGTGGTTTCGGGATAAGTGGGAAGAGTGAAACGGAGGTAACCGAAGACATTCTTCAGAGAACCGTCACCGGGCTTCATCACCGCAATGTTGGAGGTGTTGTTGAAGGAATTGGAGTTGCTCACGGTCTGCGGATTATTAACCTTCAGGGTGGAGCCTGTAAGTATGTTTCCGCTTAATGAACACTGGTCGCTTCCGGCATTCCGGCCGGTCCATACGGCCAGTTTCCAGTCCCCGCCGCTCCAGTTGTCGCAGGTGAAGCGGCGAATAGCCTCGGACTGCTCGGAGTTGCTGGTGAAGGTGTTCTTGGTGTCGGAACCGTCAAATACGAAGAGGGTCTTGTCCTGGGTGGTGTTGCCCCACCAGATGGTTCCTGCGGCATAGTCCTTCATATAGGTCTTGGTTCCATCGGCCGCGTCCCGTTCGAAACCGGCAGAAATGGTAAGGGTGTGATTATCGGCGGCGCTGGGCTCCAGCTCTTTGGTGCAGGAAGCGGCGGTAATCAATACCGTGACAAAAAATAACAACTTTTTCATGGTCATCACTATTCTTCCACGCGCCATTCGAGAATGTCCCCGGAAGACTCCATTTTTTCGATTCCGTACGATGATGTGCAAACAGGCCTTGCAGCTTTGATGTAAACTGTTTTAGTCGAGGGCGACAGATATTGCATTCTGGTCATATTATTTCTCTATTAACAGTCCCTGATAACCACAGGGGATTATTGCTTTTCCGTTGAGTATGATTCCCGGCTCGGGATTGCCGGACATATCGGTTTCCTGCCAGAGGATCGAGGGGCTGTTCACGTTTGTGAAGTCAACCTTTGTGACGTACTGGCCGGAGAAATTGGTTATAAGCACAGTATTGTTGCCGTCCCAGCGGGGGATGCCCGTGAAGGCTGAGTTGTTGCCGATCTCGGTTCCGGAACCGGCTCCGCTGTCAACGAGGCAGAACTTATTGCTCAGGGACACCAGGGCCTTGCCGTCCTTGAAGTTGGTGACGCCGCTGGAAACCGTGCTCTTGATGTTCGTTTGGAGGGCGGATGTGCTTATGGATTCCGTGGAGGAGAGGTCTATCCAGATAAGTCCGTCGCGGGTGGCGTAAGGAAGACGGTCTCCGTCGCAGACTTCCTCGGAAATGAACTTGTTGTAGTTCAGGTTCTGGCTCTTTGAGCCGCGGTAGGTAAAGACAGGCTCCGAGTCGGTGCCTCCTACGGATATGAACTGGAAGCCGGAATAACGGGATGCGTTCACGACGTATTTGTCGTTAGGCGCGCTTACCCAGCCGCTGAAGCGGTTCACTTCGTTCGTCTCAAGGTCTTCCTTGATCCGGCCGACATAGGTAAGGACCGGCCCGCTGGAGATGTTGTACACGGCAATGCCGTTTTCTCCGGTTGATACGTACAGCCTGTTGCCGCGCACTGCAACGCCGCCGGCAAAAGGCAGGTCAAGCCTGGAGTATTGGGTTGCCGTAACGTCGTTACCGTTCCTTGTGACTTTCACAACGGAGAATCCGGCGTCGCCGCATCCCACGAAGAGGGCGTCTCCCCAGGCGGCTACGCTGTGGACGGCACCGCGTCCGGTGGGCTTCCAGACGGTGAACCTGTCTCCGGAGGTGGTGTAATCGTATCTTGCGAAATTACCGGTAGGCAGTGTTCCGCGGTCACGGGTGCAAGGTTTTGCACGGGAGCATTTCATGGCAAGGAGGCCGTCTCCGGAAGTTGCGACGTAAACGACGCCGTCGGCAAGGGCAAGGGATGTTACCGCCTTTCCTGCACTCAGGGTGTAGTGCTTGATGATGGAGGGGTTGTTCTCATCGGTGATATCCACAATGTAAAGGCCGTTGAAGACGTCGCCGCAGAACAGCGTCTTGCCGTCTCCTGACGGGCGGGGGAGCCAGTAGTCGATTCCGGACTGGTAGAAATTGTCGAATTCTACACGGGAGATGAACCTGGGATCCGCCGGGTTTTCTACATCCCAGATTTCCACACCGTGCCCGTCGCCATTCACCGTTGAAGGCGTTTCGTTGCGGTGATGGTGGCCGGTAGAGACATACAGTCTGTTCCCGGTAGCCCAAAGACCGTCTCCGTAGCCCTGAAGGTTGATTGTCTTCAGTTTCTGGATATTATGCAGTTGCTGGGCATTGAAGATTGTGACCTTTCCGGCGGCCCACTCCCCGGAGTAGAGGTATCCGTTGTGATAGAATACGCTCTGGGACTCGTCCGTCTTGATTATCCTGATATGTTTCGGTGACGTTTCGTCGGACACGTCCACGAACTCCACGCCGTTCTGCCGCTCTCCTACGAACATGCAGTTTCCGGCGGCGTCAATGCCGGTTGCAAGCTCAACTGTGTCGTAGCGCTTGGAGAACATCGGCCTCAGGGGATTCCCGATGGTGAATATCCAAACGCCGGAGTCGCGGGATGTTACGTAGAGCCTTCCGTTATATGCGGTAATCTGACGGGCGTTGCCACGGATTGACAGGGTGGTGGAGAGCTTGGGCGACATGGGGGTGCTGATGTCGTAAACATAGATCTTTCCATTGCTGCCGGCATAGAGCACATTGCCCTCGACACAGATGCCGCCGATATGGCCGGGAAGCACTTCGGCAACCTGGCCGATTACGTCCGACGAGCCTGGTTTGGTCCCCGGAAGCGTTCCGCAGTTGATGTACTTGCCCCTCTTTATCGTGACAGCCCTTGCGCTGGCAAGCGTAAAGGGAGTCCCGGTGGCGGCATCCTGTGCGGAGGCGCCGTCGGCAAAGGGGGTGACGATGATTTTCAGGTTGTTGTACGTTCCCGGAGGGACGACGGCGTAGAACGTTCCGTCCTCATATCGGTTGGTTTTTTCATTCCAGCGCATGTTCACAGTAACGGTTTTAACCCCGTCTTCGACGATGGTTGCTACCGGCTCGTCTGTGGCATACTCTATCTGGATTTTGCCTGCGATGTCCTCGTCGGCCGTGAAAGACACGGACTTGATGGCGGCGTTGCCGTCGGCACCCTGGGGAACAGTGAAACGGATATAGCCGAATACGTTCCGGAATACGGTGTCGCCTTTTTTCATTATGGCGATGTTGGCATTGGAGGCAAAGGTGTTGGTGGTGGATATATTCTGGGGGTTGACGACCTGCAGCGTGCTGCCGCTGATGATTTCGTGCGTGAAGAAGCCGGAAGATTTGGTCCTGTCCCATTCAACCACGGAGCCGCCGTTGCCTTCGGTAATTCCTTCACCTGTCAAAGGGCCGCCATATACTGTGGAGAGGGCGCTTTCGTCATTACTGTTCTTGCCGGTCCAGAGGATATACGCGATTTCGGAGCCGGCGGTGATGGTGCCTTCGAAGGTGCGGGTCTCAGAAACTGTGTTTTCCTCGCTGGTGAATGTGTTCTTGTTGCCTTCGCTGTCAAAGACGTAGACGGTTCGATCGCCACTGCTCCAGAGGATTCTGTCTCCGGAAACGTGGATTTTTGTGTCGGTCGAAAGCTGGTTCTCGAATCCCAGGGTGAGGGAAATCTTTTCGCTGCGGTTGACAACCTCGGGGTTTTCACTCTCCGGGGTCTCCTTCTGTTCGCATGAAGCCAGAGCAAAGAGGACGAAAACGAATCCTGTAAATAAGTATCTGTTCATGGCGCTCAGTTTTCAAGAGATTTGGTAATAAGCTGGTCGACTGGCGTTATGCTGAGATGCAGATTGCCGTCGGATCCGTATGCGGTGCAAATGACATATTTGTCATGCACTACGAAATTCGGGTGAGGGTCTGGATGGATTCGGGACTCCTTCGCGGGATCCATGGCATAAGGAACCATGCCCGAGTAGATGGCTATTTCCTTTTGGGTCTGGGCGTTGTAGAACCAGACTTTCCAGGGGCCGCCGCGGTAGTAACCCGTCGTGTAAGGACCGTAAGGACGGTCATCGTCATATACGGCGTACATCTTGTTTTCGTTTGTAAACCAGTCTTCAGAGAGGAAACAGTGGGTGGCCCGTCCGACAACGTAATACACATACTCGCTTTCGTTGCGGATGCTGCGGGTATGGAAGCCGCCTGTGGCTGTTCCGCCGGTGAGAATAGGATTGCCCTGGTTGTCAAAGTGCATGCCGGCACACCAGTAGAGATGATTGCCGTCGGGATGCCAGCCGTCGTGAGTGGCGCCGTTCCAGGGATCGCTGGGGCGGATCGTCCGGCGGTTGCCGTCCGAGGTCATTATCTGCATGCGGGGATAGGTCCCGTCTCCGTTGAACTCCCCGTCCGGGTCTTTCACAATGGAGTGGTGGACGCCGCTGGTGTCGTCCCAGCCGTCAACGGCAAGCAGGGCTTCATCGTCCCTGGTGGGGTTGAGCTGACCGTGAGTGAGGTTGACCTCGCTGTTGTGGCTCCATTCGGTCCAGACGCCGGAGTAGAGGTCCAGAAGGCCCTGGTAGAATGTATCTCCCACCCTGGAATCCAGGAAGACCTTGGTCTTGTCCTGGGTAAGGGTAAGGTGCGAACAAACCCTCTTGATTGTTCCGCCGGAGGAAAGAAGCTGCTGGGGGAAATCGGCAAGGGGGACTTCAACGTCGGGGGCGTTCAGAAGGTCTCTCATGTAGAACTTGGCGGCAGTCCTTGTATCGTTGAGGATGCAATAATATATCTTGTCGTTCACGGGGTCCATGTATGGATAGCATCCGTCCGTGGCATAGAAAGTATACAGTTTCCTGGTCTCCAGGTCCAGGATTTTGGCCGAGCGCTCATATTTGGAGAGACTGTGGTAGGAAGGCCTGAATTCATTGGCAGATACCATGAAGAAGATGAAACGCTCGTCGTTGGTCATGGCCTTGGTCACGTAGTAAGGGGACTGCGAGTTGTCCCAGCCAAGGGCTTCGGACTTGAGCTGGTACGAAACCACGCCGGATACGGGGTCGGTAAACTCCTGGAAGAGGTCCGTGTCGAACTTGAATCCCGGGTTGGAGGATGCCGATTCAGCTATTGGAAGAGTGCCCAGGTCCGTATATTTGCCGCGTTCAACTACGACATCACCGCGGCAATAGATGGTGAAGGGATCTTTGGTGGCGGTACTATCGGTAGAGGTGCCGTAGGCAAGTGGTGTGATTTCTATGCTCACATTGTGATATGTGCCCACCGGAAGGACGGCGAAGTAAATGCCGGGCTCGTAATGAGCGGGCGAGTTGGTCTGCCAGCGGGTGTTTACCGTGACGGTCTTTGAGCCGTTGGCAACTATGGTGGCAACCGGCTCGTCCCCGGTATAGTTTATTTCCACCCGGCCTGCGATGTCTTCATCTGCAGAGATGGTGATGGACTTGATGGTGGCATAATTGTCCACGTTCGACAGGGGAATCCTGTACCGGAGATAGCCGAATACGCTCTTGAGGCAGCTGTCTCCGGCCTTCATCACCGCAATGTTGGCATTTGCCGCGAAAGAGTTGTAGTTATTTACGGTCTGGGTTGCGGGCAGAGCCAGGGTGGTTCCGGAAAAGATAGACGCTTCCGGAAGCAATTCAGTCTTGGTGAACGAGGCGCTTCCGCCGGAGGTGACGGTCTCGGTTCCGGCTCCTCCTGGTGTCTTGACAAGTTCGCTCTTATCACTTCCCGAGCTCTTTCCAGTCCAAAGGACATACTCTATGGTTGAGTTGTCGGTGATGGTGCCGGTAAATGTACGGACTGCTTCTGCCGTCGTAGAAGTGCTGGTGAAGACGTTCTTGTTTCCGGCGCTGTCGAAGACGTAGATTACCTTGTCAATTCCTGCTGAGCTCCAGCGGATTTCCGAGCCGCCGGCCACATAGGTTTTGGTTTGCGCGCCGGCGGGGGCCTGCTGCTCGAACCCGGCTGTGATCACGATCTGTTTGCCGCCACCCGGACAGATGGGCTCTGACTCCTCCTGCGTACAGCAAAGGAGAAGAGGGACAAACAATGTGCTTAATCCAATTAGAATGCGGTTGGTCATGGTTTGTAATAAACAAGGTTGCGAAGTTAACGATACTATTCTGAACTGTTCGATGTGGTTTTAAAATTGGTGTCTTTTCCGGACCGGATAATCAGCTATTTGCTTAAAAATGACTACATTTACCCGCCATTACTAAAAATCGATATGAGAAGATTCTTATTCTGTGGGATTGCCGCCGCACTGTTGATTACAGGTGCCACCTGCGAGCGTGTTCCCAAGATCCTGATAGCCGGGGACTCCGGATGTTGCGTTTACGGAGCCGAATCCCGCCCCCAGACCGGTTGGGGCGAATGCCTCTCGGACGCCCTGGGCGGCGGTGTCATGATCAGCAACCATGCAATAGGCGGAGAGAGTACCAAGTCGTTTATCGAAGAAGGCCGGTGGGCCGGGCTCCGTGCGGGCATAGTCACCGGCGACGTCGTGCTTATCCATTTCGGCGCAAATGATGAGAAATCCGACGAAGCTCACGCGACGGACCCTTATACCACCTATCAGGCCAACCTTAAGACTATGATTGACGAGACCCGCGCCAAAGGCGGAGTCCCGGTGCTGGTGACCAGCATGTGCCGGCTTTACTATCACAGCAACGGAAATCCCATGCGCACCCACGGCGATTACCCCGCCGCCATGAAGGCGCTGGGCGCGTCGACCGGTACTCCAGTGATAGACCTGGAGGAGCTCACATACCAGTGGCTGAAGGAACTCGGTTCGCTGGAGGCTGCGACCCCGTATTTTGTCCGGGACAAGCGCGACGCTTCAAAAGACGACCGTTCCCACCTTACCGGAGAAGGAGCCGCGATAGTGGCGGGAATGGTCGCCAAGGGGCTGAAGGACCTCGGTGTCTGGAAGTATTGACTACTCGTTGGTCAATCCTTGATCTTCTCGGCGATGAGCCTCTCGAGATCGTCCCTGTTCATTTTGCCGTCCAGGTAGATGAAGGTCGTTTCGGGGCCCTCGTCGGCAATCATTACGAATCCGTTCACTATGGCTTCCGAGCCGACGGAATACATTCTCACGCTTTCGCCCGATTCCTTGGCCTCCATGAGCATCTCGTAGTGCCCGTTCTGGACAAACTTCTCTGCGTCGGCCTTCAGGGTTGAGTTGATCCTGGCATTCTCGCTGTCGATCAGATAGAGCCCGGACAGGTTCTGGATAATCGGCGCCAGGTTCACGTGCTTTCCCTCTACGGTAAGGTCGGGAATCTTGCCGATCAGCCGGAACATCGCCGGCGAGATGTACACGGCGCTCACGCCTTCCGCTTCCGAATATTTCTGATAAATGCTTTTTCCGCTCTGGGCGAAGGATGCTATTGTGATGAGCAGCAGGGCTGCAAGTATGATGATGCGTTTCATTGTTCTGAGAATTTGTTGATAAGTTCTACTGTTTTGTCGGCGGTTTCACCCGCCTTGGCCGCCAGTTCGACGCCGGCCGCCATTTTGTCCGATATTCTGTTGAATGTTGCTTCCACCTCGGCGTAAGCAAGATAGGGATCGTCGAAAGTGTCCATGAGTTTATGGGATCCGCTCCGGGGGATGATCACGACGGCTGCGAGTGCGGCGGCGACCGCCAGGGCGGCATAAGGGAGCCAGGCTTTCGGAGACGGTTCGGGCTGCAAGGCCACAATCTCTTTGGCGGCAAGCGACGCCAGGATGCGGTCTTCGAGTCCGGAGGGAACGGGCCCCTCGTTTTGGAGCGCGGCGGCTTCCAGCTCCTCCAGTTCCAGTTTCTCTATTTCTTCTATACTTTTCATACTTTCGATCTGATTTTTGTCCGGGCCTGCGAGAGCAGTACGCGGCAGGTAAGGTAATTCATTCCGGTCCGATCGGCGATCTCTTCGTATGAGAGACCCTCTACGATACGGAGAACCAGCACGTTCCGATGCCTCTCGGGGAGCGCCTTGACGGCCTCCAGCACTTTGTTCAGGCGGGTTTTGGCGTCGATCGTATCGTCGGGCCCGGGAGTGCACATCTTGTCCGGCAGGACGTCCTGATAGCTGATGAACTGTGCCCTGCGGACGCGGTCCAGGCAGAGGTTCTTCACCATCCGGATGCAATAGGCCTTCGGCGAGTCTACGCTGTCGAGACTGTCCCTTGCCTCCCACAGCTTGGCATATACTTCCTGCACCGCGTCTTCCGCCTCCGCCTCGGATTCGAGAATATAGAACGCGATCCGGTAGAGCGTTTGGGCAAGCGGGAGGTAGTCTTTATGGAAGCGCGATTCAGTCATCGCAAGAGAACCTGGCCAAGGTCTCCATCGAAACGGAGCCGGAGATGCAGGCTACGACACAGCTTGACGGCACATACACTACGATGTCGCGGACAATGTCGGTGTCATCATCCAGGCGGCCGTACAGTCGCACCTTCTCTCCGCTGTCGATGGCCTCAAGCAGCATCTCGCTGCCGTCCAGGGCACGTTCGAGCGTATGTGAAATGCTTGACTTGTCTTCTGCGGAACAGTCGTCGAAAGTCAGGACCGACAGGCCGCGGATGTCCTTTACCAGGCCGATGGCCTTGCGTACGTCGGGGTCGTCGATTCCGGCGACGCGCACGACGCCTTTGAGCGTTGTCAATGCCGTGCGTCCAAGTTTAATGGCTATTGCGCCATCGTACCGGCCGCATTCGGCAAGAGCTGTGGAGACTTCCGTCTCCGTATTCCCCGAATTGCAGGAACACCCCAGCAGGGGAAGAAGAATGCTGATAATCAGAAAAAACCGTTTCATAAAAAAAAGTTAAAACTGATAATAAGACTTACAACCCCTTATTTTGTTAACAACTTTTTTAAATGCTTCCGTCCCAGGATGTCCAGGTGAAGGGATAATAATGGACCAGGCAGGTGTTGCCGGAGGTCCATCTGTGGTACAGATACACCGTTATGGGATCTGAGACTCCTTCAAATTCGGAGGCGGGGACTGTCATGGTAACGAAATACTTGGGATCCCCGGAAGCCGCGCTTCCCGGACGGGCCTCAGTCACTTCCGTCGGCGTGAGACTGTCCACGATCTTGGCCGACCTGGCACCTCCGCGCGAAACGACTATGGCCAGATAGTAGGTGGGTATCCTTTCTATGCCGCTGCCGATAGACTGGTAGAATGTGATGCTTCCCGGCCTGTTTATCTTGAAAGAGAAATAGCGCGAAGACGGAATTATGCCCGAATACTCCGTGTTCCATTCATTGTTCACCTTGTGCGCGGTCATACGGTTGCCGTAGAAGGTTATGCCGGGGCCGCCATAGACGACTTTGTTCAGGAGAACGGGTTCGGGAATATTTTTCTGGCTCTCGATTCCGGCGGCCGCATAACCTGTATACGAGGCGGTGCGGGACTCGCCGGGAGCAAGTCCGTAATCGAACGAATCCTCCGCATTGGGAGTCTCGCCGGAGCCGCCTTCCACTCCGGACTGCGTAATCGTGACATGCTTGGCATAACCGTCGCAGCCGATGGTGACATAAGAGGAGCGCATCTCGTTAAGGGCGCTGGCGGCTACGGTTATTGTAATAGAGGAGTTCTCCCCGGCAGCGCCGGAAGCGGGAGAGACCTGGACCCAGCTGGCGGACGAGGACACCTTCCAGTTCTTGGTGGACGTAAAGGTGATGGATGCGGTTCCGCCTGCGGATTCGAAACTGAACGCCTGGCTGCTGGAAATGGTGACGAGGCCTACAACGAGCGGTTCCTCGGAAATGGGATACTTCCAAAGCCCCAGGTCTTTGAGGCCGTGGGCGATCATGGAGGCAACCAGCTCGGCGCCGTTCCTGGTGATGTGGACGTTGTCCATGGAGGTCGGGTTGCGCTTGTCCATTACAAAGTACGGTTCGGTACCCGCGACGCCCAGGTTGTTGAAGAACTGATAGGTCTGCTCGTTGATGTCAATAAGGGCGGTGCCTGTGGCGGTCGCCACCTCACGCATGGCGGTCGCATAGTCCGCGGTGGTATGCTTCAAGGTGTTGCCGTTGAAATAACGGCTGCTTATGCTGGTAAGAAGTACCGGAGTGCCGCCGGCCGCGGTGGTCTCGTTGATGAATCTGTTGAGGTTCTCCTTGTACGTGGTGTTGGGGTCTGTATGGCGGGCCTCTTCCGAACTGCCGTCGTTATGGGCGAACATGATCAGCACGAGGTCTCCGGGCACAATCGCGGAAAGAAGGTTATCCCATCTGCCGGTGTCGATGTAAGACTTGGTGCTCGTCCCTCCGTAGCCGCGGTTGTCGACCTCGGCTCCGCAAAGGGCCGCACTGAGGCATTGGCCCCATCCGCACTGGGGGGCGGAACTCTCGCCGTAAGGCGCGCAGAGCGAATCTCCGGCCAGATGCAGCACAGGCTTGCGGGCGCTTTCGGACGAGAGCGTCCCGGCATCGGTATACTGTCCGCGTTTGATGACAACTTCGCTCTTGCTCTTGAAGGTGACGGACTCACCCGTGACGGGCATGACGGTGACGCTCATATTATGGTAGGTGCCCGTGGGAAGGACGGCGAACAGGGTGCCGGCCTCATAATTGTCTCCCTGCTTGTTCATGTTGACCGTCAGGGACTTGGAGCTGTCGGCCACTATGCTGGCGACGGGGTCGCTGCCGGAATAGTCTATCTGAATCTCGCCGGCAAAGTCCTCGTCGGCGGAGAAGGTGACGGACTTGATTGTCGCATGCCCGCCATCCCCGGCGGGAACGGTGAAGCGGATATAGCCGAAGACGTTGCGCAGCACGCCCTCGCCGGACTTCATGACGGCTATGTTGGCGTCCTGGGCAAAGGATCCGGCGCTGGTTATATTCTGGGGGTTGACGACCCTGAGTGAGGACCCGGTGAAGACGGGGCTGTCCGCCGTGCTTCCACCGGCCAGCGAGCTCTTGTCGTCGGCTGCAACCTTGCCGGACCAGAGGGCGCTCCTGTATTCCGAATCCGCGGAGATGGTTCCGGAGAAAGAGCGTTTGGCGCTTGCCTGCGTCTCGGCGCTTGTAAAGACGTTCCTGGCGCCCTTGCTGTCGAAGACATACAGGACCTTGTCGGCGTCCGAGGATGACCAGTGGATCTCTGTGCCGCCGGCCACAAAGGTTTTGGAGCCGGGGTCTGCCGGGGTCCATTTTTCAATACTTGCAGTGATGACCGTCTTTCCGTCGGGTTGATCGGGAGTCTGGTCCGTTTCGCGTGAGCACGCACAAAGTGAAGCCGTCAAGGCTAATCCGATGATAAAGCGAAGTTTCATATCTCAAAGGTAATACTATTTCGCGAAATATGTATTTATTGTCCAAAATTGTTACCTTTGGGTATGAAACTGAAACTTCTTGTTCTGGCACTCATTCTGGTCCCGGCCTGTACGCACGACGCGTACGACCTCAGCCGGGGGATAGACAAAGAGGTAACCCTTTTTACCGACCAGGTGAGCCTCCCTCTTGGAGACGTCGGCCCGCTGACCCCCAAGTCCCTTCTCGACAAATCCGGCCTTGGCGATATGCTCAAGGACTTCGTCAATGAAGACGAAGACGGATATCTTGTCATCGAAAAGGAAGAGCCGGTCTACAGCAACCATGTGATGCTCATAGCCTTCTTTCTTCCGGACCAGTCGGTACCCGTGGACTTTCCGGCCGACGCCTGGTCCGGAAACCTCGGCACCACCGCATCGTCCGTCAGCTCGCTGGGCCTGTCCCTGGCCCGTCAGGAATTCACCGTCAAAGCGAAGAACCCCCTGACCGAAGAAATCGCCGTTTCCGGCAAACTGACAGTTTCCTCTCAGCCGGACGGCGACGATCCGGCGGAGACCCTGATCTGTCGCGAGTTCTCCCGGGTCAAGGTGGATGCCGGTGCGGACGGAGAGATTCTCAGCGAAGAACGCTCCTCCGGAAAGCCCTTCTTCGGCTGCCGCGTGGAGAACATTTTCCTGCATCTTCCGGCCTCCATGCTGGAAAAGGACCCTCTCGGAGGCCTCGGCGCCTTCGTCCTGTCGTATCATTACAAATCCTACCTCGCCCTCGCGAGCGACTTCCCCGAGAGCCTTCCTTTTGATATAAGCGACCTCGACATTCCTCTTGCTCGATATCGCGTAAAGGAAGCCCGGATTTGTACCGAAGTCTCTAGCGAGATTCCCGTCACCCTGGTGGTGGACAACGTCCAGGTGCTTGTCAAGCAGACGGACGATGACGGCAACGAGTCCATCGTCCCCTCGGAAGACATAAGCGTAACCCCGGGCATCACCATTCAGTCCGGCTGTACCGGCACCCCTGCAGTCTCACCGCTTGAGATAGAAATCAAGGCACAGGAAGGCACGATCCCCGACATCAGCGGTCTCAGGCTCAGTTTCTCCATAAAGGCCCCAACGGGCTCCGGCGACCACAGGCTGGGCATGAACCAGACCATCAGTTTCAACAACCTCCGCGCTACGGTTTCCGGCGGAATAACCATCCAGGGCCTATGAAAAAGATATTGATCCTCATCCTTGCCGCTTTCGTAGCGGCCACAGGAGCCCTGGCCCAGGGCAATCCCGCCGAGAACGCCGCCCTCGCCGGCGGCTTCGTCCGTATCGGGGAGTTCCAGAGTATCAGCCGCAACAACGTCGGCGCCTCGTCCTTCCTCTTCCCCAGGGAGGACAAGCTGGTGACTGGTCTCCATTCTTCCGTATCGAGCGAAGAGTTCCTGGGCGGGCTCCAGGCGGTCAACAGCATGTACAATCAGATCGGCTACAACCTCGTCTCCTACGGCTGGAAGGGCTCCGGCCCCGGATTCCACACCATCGAGCTGGGGGCCAAAGTCAATTACGGACTTTCCATCCCCAAGGAGATATTCCATATCCTCAAGAACGGTACCGCCCAGTCCCCGTACGACCTTTCCGCCCTCCGCGCCTTCGGCAATGTGTATGGAGAGATTGCCTACGGTTATGCCGTCCCGCTGGGCGACAACTTCTCCCTCGGAGGCCGCGTCAAGCTGCTGGTTGGACTCAACAGTGTCAATTTATTCGCCAGGCAGTTCAATCTTACCACCACCGAAGACCGGTACGAGTTCGATCTGCACGCCTTCCTCGACATTACCAACGGCAGCAAAAAGATAGGCACCGACGAGGCCGGCTGCCTGGACTACACCAGCTTCTCCGGAAAGGGTAAACTCGGAGCTCCCACCGGCGGCGGCCTCGCCCTGGACCTGGGATTCGTGTGGAGGCCCTTCGACGGCTTCTCCCTGTCGGCCTCGCTGCAGGATCTCGGCGGTATCATCTGGTACTACGGCAATGCGGGCCTCTCGTCCGGCACCTATTCTTTCGAGGGCCTCAAGGGCCTCACCACCGACGAACTCAGCCAGGAAAAGATAATGGAGAGGCTCAAAGCGACAGGGGAGGAAGTCCTCGGCGTCATCAAGCCAAGGGCCGTGGACGGCCGGTTCAAGTTCAGGTCCATACCTCTCACCGCCAGCGCAGCAGCCAGCTACGCCATGCCGTTCTGGAAGAATCTTTCCCTCGACGCCTCCGGACTCTATACGGGCTACAGCTGGTGCGCCCCTTACTGGGAGGCTCGATGCGGACTGTCCCTGGATTTCCCCGGAGCCTTCCACATCGGAGCCAACGCCGGTACGGGGGCCTATGGCTTCGTTTACGGTGTCAAGGGAAGCCTGGAATTCCTGTCCTTCAGGCTGTACGCCGGATACGAAAACGGTATCGGCGGAGTTATCCCTTACGAGGGTACGCCCCTCAAGGCCAACAACAAGACCATCCTCGTCGGACTGACATATTTGATCAAATGATACACATTCACGAAGAAGCGGCACGCTGCCTGTTATGCGCAGATGCCCCCTGCAGCAAAGCCTGCAGGAATGCAGATCCCGCAAGGGCCATCCGGGCCGTGCGGTTCGGCAACGAGGCCATTGCCTCGCAATGGCTCGCCGGGGCAGGCGAGGCGGAGCTGGAGGCGGCGGAAAAGGCCTGCATCCATTACGACCGCCCCGTCCGTATCAGGGAGATAGCCGGGGCGCTGCCTGTGTCATCCCGACCAAGCGAAGCGCGTGGAGAGATCTCCTTAGCCATCGACTTCTGCGGCATCCGCTGCGAGAATCCGTTCTTCCTGGCGTCGTCCGCCGTATGCACCAACTACGAGATGGTGGCCCGCGCTTTCGACGCCGGATGGGCCGGGGTTTTCTATAAAACAATATGCATGCAGGACATCCGTGAGGTTTCTCCCCGCTTCGACGCCGTCTACGAGAGCGGCCACAAGGGCGATTTCTACGGTTTCCGCAACATGGAGCAGCTGAGCGAGAACCCCGTGGATGTGGATTTCGACATCCTCAAGCGGCTCAAGCAGAATTATCCCACCAAAGTCGTCGTAGCCTCCATAATGGGCCAGACGGAGGATGAATGGATACGCCTCGCCAAAATGGCCGAGGACGCCGGCTGCGACGCCGTCGAGCTCAACTTCTCCTGCCCCCAGATGCGCGAAACCGGCATGGGCTGCGACGTGGGCCAGGATCCGGAACTCGTCACCTTCTTCACCGCATTCGTCAAGCGCAGCGTCAAGATCCCAGTCATCCCCAAGATGACTCCGAATATCGCGCATATCTGCGAGCCCGCAATGGGTGCCTATGCCGGCGGGGCTGATGCCATATCGGCCATCAACACCATCAAGAGCGTCACTCTTGGCGAGGGTTCCGAGGTCAACGGCTGCCAGACCGGTTCCGGTTATTCCGGCAGGGCCGTCAAGCCCATCGCCCTGCGCCACATCCTGGCCATGGTCAAGAATCCCGTCATGAGGAACCTCCAGTACAGCGGTATCGGCGGAATCGAGACCTGGCGGGACGCTTTGGAATTCATCCAGCTTGGCTGCCGCAACGTTCAGGTGTGCACCGCCGTGATGCAGTATGGCTACCGCATCATCGACGATATGATACTCGGCATGCAGAACTATATGGCAGGCCGCGGCATCAGCGACATCGCCTCTCTGGTAGGCGAACTGCTGCCGATATTCTACCTGCCCCACGACCTTGACCGTGACACTATAGTCTTCCCCAGGATCGACCGCGAAGTTTGCATCGGCTGCGGCCGTTGCTACACCTCGTGCTCGGACGGCGGCCATCAGGCCATATCCTTCGGTGAAGACCGCAAGCCCCGCGTCAACGGTTCCAAGTGCGTAGGATGCCTCCTCTGCCGTCTCGTCTGCCCCACTGGGGCCATCAGTCCGGCAAAAAGAATCGCAAAGATGAACACAATATGAAAAAGACATTACTCTGGACAATAGGCATCATAGCAGCGCTGTGCATCGCCGTAGCCGCCCTGTGGGGCGGGGAAATCAGATCGCTGGCCACCGTATCGGAGGTGGACGGCAACCAGTACCTCTACAAGATGGAGTACAAGGCTCCGTATGACCTTGACGATGTGGTTTCCAAGGACATCGACTCCAATGCAAAGCTGCTTGGATATGTCGTAGGCCGCATCGGAAAGGGCCTTCCCATAAAAATAGGAAGCTCCCAGGTGGCTGACGACAACGGTGAGATGGCCACCATGAACTGCACCAGCTTCCAGGCCGCCAAGGCCGGCGGCGATGGCTATTGGTACGGCCGCAATTACGACTACTTCAAGAATCCCACGCTCGTGACGGTATCGCGTCCCAAAAAGGGTTACGCGTCCATCGCAGTCAGCGACATGTCCCACTTCGGATATTCGCTCGACAAACTGCCGCAGAAGTTCCTCAGCCGCCTGAACTGCCTCGCCGCGGTTTACGCGCCGGTCGACGGCATCAACGAGAAGGGCCTCTGCACGTCCATCATGGCCCTGCCCAAGCAGGCCGCCTGCCAGGAAAGCGGCAAGCACAAGGTGGGCACCACCATCATCATGCGCCTCTGGCTCGACAGGTGCGCTACCGTGGATGAGGCGCTGGAGCTGCTGGGAAGCCTTGACGTCCGGCACGACGCCGCGGTGGGTTCTGGCTACCACTACATGGTTGCGGATGCGAACGGCGACTGTGCAGTAGTGGAATTCGACAAGGACGACGGCTGGAAGACGATGATAGTCCGCAAGGCCGAAGACAGCAAATTCATGCTCGTCACCAACCATCTGCTGTCCCCCAAGTACTACACCACGGAGCCCGACCCCGCCGTGGGCAACCCTCACAGCCGCAGCTGGTGGCGCTACGAGACCGCAGGCGCATACCTTGCATCGCACGACGGCGCTCTCACCTTCGAACAGGCCCAGGAGTGCCTCGCCCAGGTTCACTGGAAAGACCTCGTATGGGACAACGGCATGGTCGAGGATACTCAGTACAGCAACGTCTACGACCAGCAGGCCATTACACTCTCCCTGCGCAACTGGAACGACTACGACACCACGGTGCGCTTTGCGCTGTAGCCGGTAATCAGCTCTAATAGGGTCACCTGCCGAATACAACCCTCCCGTGTGCAAATCGGGCCTGTTTTGCACACCAACCTGCCGATAACCACCCTTCCGTGTGCAAATAGGGCCTGTTTTGCACACCAACCTGCCGAAAACCACCCTTCCGTGTGCAAATAGGGCGGTTTTTGCACACAAGGGAGGGGTGGAGGAGGGGACGTGGGGTTGTAAAATAGACGAACTGGTAGTATCTTTGCCACTGAAGATACCGGCGGGGGAATCCGGTGAGAGTCCGGCGCTGTGCCCGCAACTGTAGATCTCCGGGAGGGGAAAGTCAGAATGCCGGCCGGTATCAAGTTTTTGTCCGGGCTCGGGGACAAGTTCCGGCTGTAACGTAAAACATTTTCAAATATGAAAAAAGCATTTTTGCTTTTGCTCGCCGGCACGATGGCGTTCGCCGCGTGCAACGGTACCCTGTTTCCGGAAAAACCTTCCATCGACTCAGACCTCAAGGGAGAAACAGTAGACATTGCCGGCATTGCCGGCTTCAGGAAGCTCTTCGTGCTCAACGAGGGCCAGATGGGCTCCAACAACGCTTCGCTGGACATGCTGCGCCTGTCCGACGCCAGCTACATCACAGGAGTATTCAAGAAGATGAATCCGGAAGAGGCGGCAGGCCTGGGCGACGTCGGCAATGACATCGCTGTCATCGGCGACGAGCTTTGGATCGCCGTCAACAATTCCGGCATCGTGGATGTCCTTAGTGCAAAGGACGAGACGGAAATCGCCCCCATCCAGGTGCCGATGCCCCGAAGCCTTGCGTACGACAACAAGTATGTTTACGTGAGCTCCTGGAACGGCGCCGTGGCCGTATATGGCTCCGACTGGTCCGTGGACTCCTCCCAGTCAAAGAATCCCACGGGTGCGGTTTACAGGATAGACCGCAGGACGAAGAAGGTTGAGGGCTCCGTGGAGGTCGGTTACCAGCCGGAAGGCCTCGCCGTTTACAACGGAAAGCTCTATGTGGCCAACTCCGGAGGCATATCCAATTTCCTTCCCCCCACATACGCCTACGACAAGACCGTCAGCGTAATCGACACAAAGACATTCAAAGTGGAGAAGAGCATCGACGTTGAGATCAACCTCCAGAAGGTTTATTCCGACGGCAAAGGCAACATCTACGTAACCTCCTTCGGTAACTACTACAGCGTCCACTCCGGCCTGTGGCAGATAAAGGCCGACGGCTCCGTGGCCAAAGTATCTGATTATGCCACCTACACTGCAATTAAAGGAGACACCGTCTATTGCATCGGCAACGAGAACGAATTCGACTACCTGGCGCTCCCCGAATGGAAAACCTGGAAGTGCAAAGCCGGAGCTGCGGCCTCATGGACAATCAATCTGGACGGCGTGAACCCTTACGGACTCGCCGCCCTGTCCGACGACAGCTTTGTCATAGCCGACGCCGTTGACTACTTCAATCCCGGCAATGTGAGCCTGTTCGTGGACGGCGCAAAGAAGTGGACAGTCGGAGCAGGCATCTGCCCCGGGCATTTCGCCATCTGGTAGTTGAGGGGAGTCCTGACGATACTGCTTATGTCGGTCTCCTGGAGCGTCCTGGCCCAGGAGGCCGATACCCTTGCGGCTTCCAGCGTCAGTTCCGTAAAAAGTCTCCCGGTAACACGTGCCGCTGAGGAGATGCGGCTCACAGGCGTGGAACCTTTGGTATCCGACGCCGTGCGGCGCTTCACCGGCGTCCAGCTCAAGGACTACGGCGGCGCCGGGGGGCTCAAGACCGTCAACGTCCGCAGTCTCGGCAGCGAGCACGTGGGCGTTTTCATCGGAGGAATCCAGGTGGACAACGCCCAGAACATGCAGGTCGACCTGGGGCGGTTCTCCACCGAAAGCTTCTCCTCTGTTGCCCTGTACAACGGCCAGAAAAGCCGCCGGCTGCAGACGGCGAAGGAATATGCGAGCGGCGCAGCCCTGTACCTGGAGCCCGCGAAGCCGGAGAAGGACGCATGGCGCATCCGGGCGCGGGTAGGATCTTTCCCGACTGCCGGAGCAGCCGTAAGGCGCGACAAGGTCTGGAAGGACCTGCGCCTTAGCGCCGGCGCCGAGTTCCTCTACAGCGGCGGCCGCTACCGCTATCGTTTCTTCGACACTACCTTGGTCCGGGAGAACTCCGACATCAGGTCCTTAAAGCTTGACAGCCGCCTGGAGGGCCGGTTGCTTGGTGGTGTCTGGGATCTGTACCTGTACGCTTACGGCTCCGAACGTGGATTCCCGGGACCGGTAATCCGCCGCGCCTCCGGCTTCCCCTTCAGCGCCGAGCGCCAGGCCGACCAGGACGCCTTCCTGCAGGGCGGCTGGCGATACGACACGGGCATCCCGTACTCCGCCGCAGTCCGCTTCAAGCTCTCCGACAGCTACACCCATTACGACACCCATCCGGAGAAAAACCCGATGGCGCTACCGTACGACCTGCATTTCCGGCAGCGGAGCGCGTACGTCTCGCTCGCCCAGTCTCTCGCCCTTGGCAACCGCTGGTCCGTCGACCTTTCGACCGATGCCCAGCGAAGCGTCCTGCAGGCCGACAGGGACTACGCCGTCAAGCCGGAGCGCACTACTCTCGCCGCCGTTCTTGCAGGCCGGTACATGAGCCCGAAGCTCCGCGCCGCCGCCCACATCCTCTGGCAGGGAGCATGGGACGCCGGCACCTTCCGCGGCGCCTGGATGCCATCGGCCAGCCTTCACTGGGAGCCTCTTGAGTGGCTCGGACTCGACGCATTCGTCAAGCGCAGCTGCCGCCTGCCGTCGTTCAACGACCTCTATTACATCGCCGTCGGCAACGTCAACCTCAGGCCTGAATACGCAGACCAGGCGGGACTCGACCTGCGTCTCCAGGGCCGGCATCTGGCCTTCCGCGTATCACCGTACTGCAACCTGGTGACGGACAAGATAGTCGCCCTTCCCACCGCCACGCAATTCCGCTGGAGCATGCTCAACATAGGCAAGGTGGATATCGCCGGGGTGGATACAAGGCTGGAAGCGTCAAATACCTTCGGAGAATGCAAGCTGCAAGGCACACTCCGCTATACCTTCCAGAGCGCCCTGGACCATTCTGACCCGTCCAGACAGACCTACGGCAACCAGATTCCGTACGCCCCCGTCCACAGCGGCAGCGTCAACCTTCAGGCGGAATGGCGCGGCTGGACTCTGGCCTGGGAGACCTCCGTCACCGGCCATCGCTGGTCCACCACATCAAACACGGCGGACTATTATCTTCCGCCCTGGACCGTCAGCGACGTCAGCCTGGGCAAGTCTTTCGGAATCTTCAACGTCTCCCTTCGCGCAGGCAATATCTTCAACGCACAGTACCAGATGGTAAAGGGCTACCCCATGCCAGGAGCGAACGTGATGCTCTGTTTTGGCATGACTTATGCTAATCGAAACGCGTCGAAACCTTTACCGAGATGAACAAGACATTGTATACAGCCGCGGCTGTCCTGTTGTTGCTGGCAGCCTGCAACCCGGACGACATCACCGTAGAAGTGCCGGACGACCCCCAGAATACCGAATCCCAGGCGAAAGAAGAAGATTTCAACGGAATCCTCGAGCCAAGCCCTTCAACCGACGAAGACATCATCGGCAACAC
Source organism: Bacteroidales bacterium (assembly GCA_017615615.1). Lineage (GTDB taxonomy): Bacteria > Bacteroidota > Bacteroidia > Bacteroidales > UBA932 > Cryptobacteroides. The sequence continues at coordinate 38,472 of JAFZZW010000053.1, read as the reverse complement.
CACAATCGACTATACGGTAAATGTAGTCTTCTCCGACGAAGCCGGCGCTTCCGTCACCAATGCCGATAATCTCACTGTCAAGGTCGAGGGCAACGGCGTCACCATCACCAACAATACCCAGAAGGTCGTAAGATACGAGCTGTCCGGCACCACGTCCAACGGCTTCTTCAAGCTCTACAGCACCAAGAAGCAGGCGATAGTGCTCAACGATGTAAGCATCACGAACCCCTCCGGCGCCGCCATCAACAACCAGAGCAAGAAGCGCACGTTCGTCGTCGTCAACGGTTCCAACAGCCTTGCCGACGGCCCCAGCTATACTGCTACCCCTTCCACCGAAGACGAAAAGGCGGCCTTCTTCAGCGAGGGCCAGCTGATATTCAGCGGCAGCGGCAGCCTTTCGGTAACCGCCAGCGGCAAGGCTGGAATCAGCTCCGACGATTACGTCCGGTTCATGTCGAGCCCCACCGTAAAAGTGACTTCTACCTCCGGACACGCGGTACGCGGCAAGGACTACATACTTGTGTCTGACGGTTCGATCGAGGCCTCCACAAGCGCCTCCATGAAGAAGGGCTTCGCGTCCGATTCGCTGGTGGCGGTTACCGGCGGCACCGTGGTGCTCAAATCCTCCGGAGATTCCGCCTACGACAGCGAGGACAAGGATTTCAAGCATTCCGCGGGCATCAAGGCCGACAGGGGAGTAGTCATAACAGGAGGTGACATTGCCATCACCAGCACGGGAGCCGCCGGGCGCGGAATAGCCAGCGACGGCTATGTCTCCATCCGTGGCGGCAGCACCGCCATCAACGTCAGCGGCGGAGTGGTATATGACAGCGTAAGCAAAGAATACAAGGGCACGGACGGCGTCAAGGCCGACGGCTGTTTCCGTATGACCGACGGCACCCTGACCATTAAGAATACGGCAAACGGCGGCAAAGGCATACGCGCCGGCAGCTACGACTACGACGCGTCAAAGTATACCGTTCCCGACAGTTACGTCTCCGGAGGTACCATTACCGTTACCACCACCGGCAGCGAGACCAACGACGTCTCCTGCAAGGCAATAAAGATAGGATGGGCGACCAAGAACGGCACCGGCGACCGCGCACGCGTCACTGCATTCGCTGGCAACCTCGTCATCAGCGGCGGCAGCCTGATCCTCAGCAGCTCCAAGTCCGAGTGCCTCGAGGTCAAGGGCAACCTAACCATCAGCGGGGGCGAGGTATGGGCAAGTTCCAATGCCGACGATGCCATCAACAGCCAGGGCGAAACTGATATAACGGGCGGATATGTGTACGCTTTCTCGTCCGGCAACGACGCCATAGACACCAACCACGACCTGAAGATATCAGGAGGCTATGTGTTTGCAGTAACGACCAAGGGAACCCCCGAGGTCGCGCTGGATGCCAATACGGAAGAAGGATACAAGCTCTACATCGAAAGCGGCGCCACTGTGGTGGCATACGGCGGCCTGGAGAGCGGTTACTCGGCCTCGCAGACGGTCAAGAGCATGAGCTGCACCGCAGGAAAATGGAATGCCCTTTACGGCGGCGGCGCTTACATCTGCGCCTTCAAGGCCCCCTCCGGCGTATCTTCCGTGGCGGTATCGGCCCCGTCAATTACCAACGGCTATACCGACGTTTCCGTAGGCGGAACTACATATGCCAACGGAATGTGGGCGGTCTCCGGAATATCCGGCGGTACCCAGGTATCCCTGGGCACCTACTCCGGCGGAGGCAACAGCCCTGGCGGCGGCGGTCCCGGAAGCGGCGGCGGCCCCGGCGGCGGTGGCAGGCCTTGAGCCGGCTACTGAATCTCGAACAGGTTCAGGAAACCTGTCATCATGAAGACGCTGCGGATTTCGTGGGTGATGTTGCGGACTATGATCCTGCCCCCCTTTTCCGCGGCGGCTTTGCGAAGGGTGATGAAGATACGGAGGCCGGAGCTGGAGATATAGCTGAGGTCGGTGCAGTCCAGGATGACGGTGCCTGAAGCATCTTCTGCCAGGGCGTTCATCGTGGGGGCTATTTCCTGCGAGGCGGGAGTGTCCAGACGCCCGATCAGGTATGCGGTAACTTCTCCGTTTCCTTTTTCAATCTTTACTTCCATTTTATCAATAATTTTTCGTTAGATACAGGATATTCTTGTTGCCGATACGCTCGTATCGCACCCGGTCCATTATCTGGCGGACCAGATGGATTCCAAGGCCTCCTACCGGCCTTTCCTCCACGCTTGCGTTGACATCGACTTCTTCGCGGGCAGTTGGATCGAAGGCTTTGCCGCAGTCGGTTATGGTGAAGTGGAGGGCGTTTCCGCTCACCGCGGCGTCCAGGTAGATAATGCCGTCCGTTCCTTCCGGATAGGCGTACATCATTACGTTGGTAATGGCTTCCTCCAAGGCCAGATTGATGCTTCCGGCCTGGGCGGGGTCAAGCTTGGACGCATTTACGGCCTCTCCGACGAAGCCGGGCAGCAGGGCGATCTGGTTGATGTCGTTGTGCAGCGTAAGGCGGTGGGTCCGCGGCAGATAATGGATGAAGAGGAGCGTGAGGTCGTCGCTCTGGGGCGCTTCTCCCACGAAAGCGGCGACATCTTTCTTGATGCTTTCCAGGCGCCCCGTCGCGCTCATCCTTCCCCGGAGGCTGTCTTCCATGCGCTCTTCCCCGAACTGGTCATGCGCCGGGTTCTCCGCCTCGGTGAGGCCGTCGGTATACAGGAACAGTGCGTCATCGTACTGCAACTGGATCTCCTGCTCCTTGTAATCGAACCCGTTCATGATACCGAGCGGCAGATTGGGCTCTACGGGGAGCGTGCGGATGGCGTCAGTCAGTATCCTGGGCGGATTGTGGCCGGCGTTGCAGTATCGGAGCATTCCTCCTGCAAGGTCCAGTACGCCGCAGAAGAAGGTGACGAACATGTTGCTTTCGTTCATCGACGAAAGGTTGTCGTTCATGGTCTTCACGATGCGTCCGGGGCTGTCTTCATGGGCTGACAGGTTGCGGAATGTGGTACGGGTGACGGCCATCACCAGCGCCGCCGGGACACCCTTGCCGCTCACGTCGCCCACGCAGAAGAAGAGCTTCTCGTCGCGTATGAAGAAGTCGTAGAGGTCGCCGCCCACTTCCTTGGCCGGGACTATCGTGGCCGCCATGTCAAGGTCGTTCCGGTCCGGGAACGGCGGGAATGTTTTGGGAACCATGGACATCTGGATGCCGGTGGCGATATTCAATTCTCCCTCGATTCTCTGGCGTTTTTCGTCCAGGGCTTTGTAACGGAACTGGCCTTTTATGTACGAACGCAGCATGAGGATAAGCATCGCAAGGCCCAGCAGCTGGAGAATTCCGACCAACAGTCCGATGCGCTTCAGGCTGGCGAACAGTTCCTGCTTGGGAATCACGAGGGTCATCGACCATCCGGTGCGCTCTATGATTGTTCCGAATGACAGGTGCGGCTGGTTCCGGACCTCCTCGGCGCCCGCGGGGCTTACCATTACATTTCCGCTGCGGCTGGTCAGGATGCAGCACGAGTGGGGGTAAGCCTTCACGCTTTCTATCAGTTCGTTGAGCCAGTCCAGGGAAATGTCGCAGGTGATTACGGCTGCGGTTTTGCCATTCTTGTCGCGGACGGGCATGGAGTACGTGGTCATCAGCATTTCGCCTCCGCCCTCGTCGATGTAGGGCTCGGACCAGTAGCCGTTGTTCAGTTCGACCGGGCGCACGAACCATTCCTGGTTAGGATAGTCGTATTCCGGAGTGGCCAGGGAAAGGATTTGCAGACTGTCGGTATCGGTGCGGCATACATAAGGTGCGAACAGGGGCCTTTTGGCGTTGTATCCGGGGACCAGCGCTACCGTAGATCCGGCGACCACCGGATTGTCCTGGACCAGACGGTAGCTTACCCGGGCCATGCTGTCAAGATGGTCGAGCGTCCACTGTGCTATCCAGATGTTGTTGCGGACCGCCGCTTCACCCTGGTCGATTACGTCCAGTATCTCGTTGCTGGTGGCCTCGAGCAGGCCTTCGGCACGCTTTGCCGCCTCTTCCCGTATGCCTTTCTGGGAGAAGTAGTACTGCACGAGGGCGGTCGCCTCCAGGGTGACGGCGGCGACCAGGACCAGCATAAGGGCCTTGAGGTTCTGGAAGAAATTCTTTTTAGTCATCTGATTCTCCGATGATTATGACGAGGTGGTCGCCGGGCTCGAGCCGCATGCTGCCGTGCGGTACCAGGAAACGCTCCTCGCGGCGTACCATCATCACGCGGATGCCGTGAGGCAGGTGCATGTCGCGAAGGGTGGATCCTTCGGCAAGGTCTTCCTCGGTGACGACGTGGTCGCGCATCATGCCCATCTCTTCCGGGACCTCCATTCCGAAGGTCTCCGCCTTGGGCTCCTCCTCGTAGCTGAGCTTGAGCCACTTGGCCGTACGCCCGAGGGAACCGCCCTGGATAAGCAGCGAGAACAGCGTGATGATGAAAACGATGTTGAACATGTCCGATGCGCCTTCCAGGCCGGCCACGACCGGGCAGAGGGCGAAAAGTATGGGACCGGCGCCCTTGAGGCCCACCCAGGAGATGAAGGTCTTGGCGCGGAAGGACATCTTGCGGAACGGCAGAAGGCAAAGGAACACGCTGGCGGGGCGTGCCACGAGCAGCATGAATGCGCCTATGAGGACGGCGGGCAGCAGCACGGGAAGCATCTGCGAGGGCCGCGCCAGCAGGCCCAGGATGAGGAACATGACCAGCTGCATCAGCCAGGTGAGGCCGTCGTAGAAGTGCTGGATTTCCTTCTTCTGTTTGAGGTTGGCCTTGTTGCCGATTATGATGGCCGCAACGTAGATGGCCAGGAGGCCGTTTCCGTGCAGGAGCGTTGCGAGACCGTTGGTAAAGAACCCTATGCTCAGAATCAATATGGAAGTAAGGGCGAATCCGGGGAAATGGACTTTGTCAAGCAGCCATTTGGTGGCATAACCGAGGGCGAATCCCAACGCGAGGCCCACCACGATCTGCAGCAGGAGCACCAGGATGCCGGAGAGCACCATTCCCCACCCGCTGCCGAAGTGGACATTCTCTCCTGCGATATAGCTGACTATGGTGATGGTCAGCATGTAGGCTATGGGGTCGTTGCTTCCGGATTCAAGTTCCACCAGTGGGCCGAGGTTCTCGCGCAGGCGAAGTTTCTTCTCGCGCAGCACGGAGAACACGGATGCGGAGTCCGTGGAGCCCATGACCGCCGCAAGCAGGAAACAGGCCATCATGCGGTCGCCGGCAATCTCTCCGGGGACCAGCTTGATGAACACTCCCGTCAGCACGACGGTTATCAGTACGCCCACAGTGGACAGCAGGACGCCCTGACGGAAAACGGGTTTGGTCTCAGCAAGGGACGTTTCCATGCCGGCGGAGAACAGGATTATGGTCATGGCGAAGTGGCCTATCGACTCCGCCAGTCCGTAGTCTTCAAAGTGGAATCCCAGTCCGTCCGTCCCTACCGCCATGCCCAGGAGCAGGAAGAACAGCAGGGAAGGCGCTCCGAGCTTGCTGCCGACCTTGGTGACCAGAATGGCCACAAAAACCAGCAGGGAAGCAAGCAGAAGCAGGTTTTCGGACATCATAGGACGGAGGCCAGCGCTGCGCGGAATTCCGGCATGGGGCACTTGGTGTCGCGCTCGACTATGAGTGTCTTGAGACCGGCGAACGGACGTATGAGTTCGTTGACTTCCTTAAGAGGAACGTCCGTCCCGAAGTAAACGGGAACGAAGTTTTCCCAGAACTTGATTGCGACAGGTTTGGGCATGTGGAAGGTCTCCTGGATGAAGTCCTCGCCGCTCAGGCAGCAGCACAGATAGACCATTCCGACGTCGAACAGGTGGTTGCCCCAGCAGAAATCGCCGAGGTCGATGAAATAGCGCTTGTCGCCGACGAAGATGGCGTTGCTGTACTGGAGGTCGCCGTGGATGGCGGTGTCTTCGTCGGGGGTGTCCGCTATGAACCGGCCCAGTTTGTCCTTCTGCTCCGGGGTGAAGAAAGGATTCTCCCCAAGCAGGCGGAAATAGCGGTCCTTGACGTTCTCGAAGACGGCGGTGTCCACATGCGTGGCATGCAGCTGCTTGCACATCTGAGCGAATTCCGCGGCGAACTGCCTCACTTTCTCCGGCTCGTCACCGGTGGCGCGGGAATAGGACTTCTTGCCCAGGATGCGCTTGAAACGGATGCCGTAACGGCCGTCTTCCGTCACCACATATTCGCCGGGTTCGGGGGTGGGGATGCCCATCTCGTAGACCTTCCGGGCAAGATTCATCTCGTCCAGCGGCTGCTGGATCTTGCCGGGGAAATAGAGTTTCAGCATTACGGACGGGTCGCCTTTGAGGTCGTAGCTTTCTCCGTTGAAACCGCCTCCGGAAAGGACGTAATCGTCGAGTGAAATTTTAATCGCTTCCATTATGCAAATACCTGATTTATAAGTCTTTCGAATTCCCGGAACGCAAAGGTCCCGTCCAGCTCGCGGAGGGCGTCGGCAAGGCCGCGGTAGTGCCACTCGTGGTCCTTCGGGTCCTTGGCGTGGAAGATGTTCCAGAGGGCGTCGCCCATTACTGAATAGTCGCGTGCTATGGTGCGCATGTTGGACAGCTTGTCGCCGAGGGCCACCATCTTGGCGTCCCTGCTGGCGCGCGACAGGCGGTCTATCGCCGCCTGCTTGCGGCCGTGCCAGCTGTCTTCCTCGGACACGCCTTCCGGCATCACGTCGCTTTCCTCGGCGACCAGGGATGCGATGCGGTCGCCGAACTCGGCGCGGAGCTGCTCCACGGTGACGTCCGTATCTTCCACGGTGTCGTGTAGGGCGGCGGCGGCCAGGAGCTCCTGGTCGGACGTCATGGTGGCCACTATTTCCACGGCCTCCAGCGGATGCACGATGTACGGGTAGCCCTTGCCGCGGCGCTCAGTGCCGGCGTGGGCCTTGACCGCGAAGATTATCGCGCGGTCGAGAAGTTCGGTGTCCAGGGGTTTATTTGCCATAGGTCTTGTTCAAGAAAGGAAGGTCTTTTGTCTGTTCGATAAGGTAGTCCGCCATGAATTCGTTGCTTTCCGACGGGCCGTTGAGGGTGTCGAGCATCAGCTTGAGGCCGGTGCGCCCGCCGCCGTTTCTGAGGATGTATGCCGTGCAGAGGTTCTGCGGGGCGACGGAGGAGGACAGGATGTCCAGGTCCGTTATGCTCATCTGGAAGCAGGCTATCTGGTATGCGGCGTCGGAAAACTCCTTCACCATCGCGTCGATGTCGCCGAGCGTCTTGAATCCCATGGCCTTGAAAAGCGGGAGGAAATTGGAAAGGTTGACCTCCTGGATTTCCGCCTGGTTGATGGATGCGATGCGGCGGCTCAGGCGGTCGAACGGGCCGATGGAGAGGTAGCTCTTGAACGAGTCGCCGTCCAGCTGGACTTCGCCGAGGTTGCCGGAAGCGACCAGCTTCTGCACCTGGCGGCGGTAGTCGGACAGCTCGCGGCGTATGCGGCTGAACTCGTCGTCCACAAGTTCCAGCATGCCGGCGAGGCGGCTGAGGTTGCGCAGGTAGATGGTGGGAATCTCCACGCCGCTCTTGTAGCCGGTGTCGTGGTTCATGTTGGCCCAGGCGTGCTGCAGGACGGTGCGCATCTGCACCTCGAAGCGGATTCTGTTAATCTCCGGATGCTCCGGGTCGGAATACAGCGACTGCGGAATGCTGCAGATGTAATGCAGGGACAGATAGCCGAAACTGTCGATTTCGTGGGCCTTGCGCTTGTCGATGGAATTGTCCCAGTCTATGTCGAACAGGCGGTCCACTATGGAGGCCACTTTGTCTACGTCGTCGATGTAGAAGGTGATGACGCGGACGCCCAGCAGGTCCGTTATGCCGTAAATGTCCTTGTACTTGCCGCCCTTGAGCCTGAGCTTGCCGGAGAGGGATTCCTCCGTCTTGATGCGGTGTTCCACGGCGGCGACGATTATGCCGGCCTCCTTGAAGGCTTCGGTGAGCCTGGCGGGGACAATCTCTTCTATCCGTGCCAATGCAGGCAGCAGGGAATGGTATTGCGCAAGCAGTTCCTGCGCGTGAATATCGTTCATGTTTGCAAAGATATAAAAAACCGCGGAAGAATTTGATTATATTTGCGGAACTGATAAAACTGTAACCGATATGAAATTCCGTCTCCTCCTGCTTGCGGCCCTCCTTGTCGCCGTCATCCCCGCCGACGCCCGCAAAAGGCCCCAGAAGTTCTCCCATCAGACCTTCGACATTCCAGCCGTTCAGCCCCGCGTGATAGACGTTGAAACCTCTGGCACGCAACTGGTGCTGCAGGTAGATGCCAAGGGCACGGTGCGCACCGTCCACTACGGAGCCCCGGCCGGAGACCCCGCCCAGTTCATGGAGTTCGACGCCGGCGGCCAGCACAATTTCAGCGCGCCCACGACTTATCCCACCGCAGGGGGCACCTTCAACGGCCTTGACGCCCTGCATGTCAAGTACTCCGACGGCTCCCAGAACACCGAGCTTTACTACACTTCGCACGAGGTTCAGGTCCGCGACGGCATCACCACCACGACCGTCCATCTGAAAGACTATGTCACCTCCCTGGAAGCGGACTTGATATATGACGCCTGTGTGCCCGAGGACGTAATCTTAATGCACGCCGTCATACGCAACTGCGGCAAGAAGGCTGTCGAACTCCGCAACGCCGCTTCCGCCTCCCTCAACCTTCCCGCCGGCAAATACCTCCTCACGCACTTCTACGGGGGATGGGCCACCGAGATGCAAATGGACCAGACCATACTCACCCACGACACCAAGGTCATAGAGACGCGCCGCGGCACCCAGGCCACCCAGGGCAACAATCCCTCGTTCATGCTGTCCCCGGGCGGCACCTACAGCGAAACGGACGGCGAGGCCATCGCCGGCGCCCTCGCCTGGAGCGGCAATTTCCGCATCAGCTTCGAGATCGACCAGAGCGACCGCCTCAACATAGTTTCCGGCATCAATCCCTTCGCCTCGGCGTATCCCCTCAGGGCCGGCGACAGCTTCACCACTCCCGAGATGATCTACACCTGGAGCGGCGAGGGCGCCGGCGGCGCGTCCCGCAACATGCACCGCTGGGCACGCAAATACGGCGTCTGGAAGGGCGGCCAGGTCAATCCCACGCTGCTCAACAGCTGGGAGGGCGCCTACTTCACCTTCGCCACCGAAACGCTTCTCCGCATGATTGACGACGCCGCCTCGATGGGGCTGGAGATGTTCGTCCTGGACGACGGCTGGTTCGGCCTCGAGCATCCGCGCAACTCCGACAAGGCAGGCCTCGGCGACTGGGAGGTCAACACCGACAAAATCCCCGAGGGCATCGACTACGTGGCAAAATACGCCCATTCCAAGGGCCTCAAGTTCGGAATATGGATTGAACCGGAAATGGTCAATCCCGACTCCAACCTCGCCGCGGCGCATCCCGAATGGATTGTCCAGAGCCCCGGACGCGACATCTACATGTCCCGCAACCAGTGGCTGCTGGACCTTACCAATCCCGCCGTACAGGACTTCGTCTTCGGCGTGTTCGACCGTACCGTCTCCCTGTCTCCCGACATCGACTACATCAAGTGGGACAGCAACCGCCGCGTCATGTCCTTCGGCAGCCCGTACCTGGGCGATGAGCAGGACCGCTTCTTCATCGAATACGTACAGGGGCTGTACAACGTGTGCCGCCGCATGCGCGAGAAGTACCCCGACATCATAGTCCAGTGCTGCTCGTCCGGCGGCAACAGGGTGGATTACGGCTCGATGCGCTGGTTCAACGAGGTCTGGACCAGCGACAACACCGACGCCATCTCCCGCACCCGCATCCAGTGGGGCACGTCGCTTGTCTATCCTCCGTGCGTCATGGGCTCCCACGTCTCGGCCGTCCCCAACCACCAGACGGGGAACGTCACCCCGCTCAAGTTCCGCTTCGACGTGGCCTCCTCCGGCAGGCTCGGCATGGAGCTTCAGCCCAAGACCCTTACGGACGAGGAACGTGCGCTCGCCGACCGCTGCATCCGGTCCTACAAAGGCTACCGCGACCTCGTATTCAACGGCGACCTTTACCGCCTCTCGTCGCCTTACGAGGGCGATTTCTATTCGCTGATGTACGTGTCGCCGGACCGCCGCCGCGCCGTCGTCTTCTGCTACTGCCTGCGCTTCCAGAACCATTCCATCGGCGGGCATGTCTTCCGCCTCCGGGGACTGGATCCCGCACTCAAATACAGGGTCACCGAACAGAATGTGGACGGCAGCTGCTGGTGGGGCGACGGCCGCACATTCTCCGGCTCCTTCCTCTCCGGGGGAGGCTTCAATCCCGTCTTCCGCGAGGCCGATACCAGCGCGGTGTTCCTCCTGGAAGCGGTATAATAATCGACCCCGTTTTCATACCACTCCATACCACGTGCTTCATATTTGCTATATTTGAATGACCAATAGCACTAAAGCGTATGAACAAGCACTGGTTGATAGGGATTTCCTTGTTTGTGCCGGCACTCTTCTCATGCGTATCTGAGAAGGAAGACCTGACTCCCGGGCAAGGCAGGGAGATGACGATTACCGTCGGTTTCGAGACTCCCGAGGCTCCGGACGCCTCCACAAAGACTTTCGTCTACAACGGCACCCAGGTCCGCTGGAGTTCCAATGCCGTAGACAAAGTCATCTATGTCTTCGACACCAAGGGCGTCAAGAACACCTTCACTTCCACCACCACAAATGCAGGCAGCACCAGGTCTTTCTCGGGCACCGTCTCCGAGGGGGCCGATGTGCGGCTCATCCTGTGGTCCGGCAAGACGCAAGAGAACGACAGCAGCGAATTGACGGTCTCTTCTTCTTCCGGCAATGAATCGACCGGAGCGGGCTACGATCCGATAGGCCAGGGCGGAACGATAGTGTTCAACACCAAAGCGGGTTCGTCCTCCGGCCGTGCCGTCCTGTCCGGACCCAGCCTCGCGGTAGTCAATCCGCAGAATGTCGATTATGCCAACTCTTTCGCCACAGACGCCAACATCTCGGTGATGCGTCCCGGGGACGGCAAGTTGAAAAGCGTCTTCGGATTCATGAAGTATACCATTCCCGCCGGAGTGGACGGCAGCGCCACCATCAAGTCCATCACCATCTCGGCCGATGAAGACCTAGCCGGCCTGGTCGAGGTCGATTGCTCCGTGGCCGAGCCCACGGCTGAAATCGTATCCGGCGGTTCCAAAAGCCTCACGGTCAATACAGGCTGGACCACCAAGGAAGGAGGCTATTACGAGCCCGGTACACTTTACGCCGTGCTTCCGGCAGGGACCTACCACAATATGAAGATTACCATCACTCCCTTTGCGGGCAGTTCCAGGACCAGGGATGCCGCCACAAGCACCCCCATCACGATCAGCTGCAAGGGAGACGTAATTATCAAGCGCGGCTGTTTTTCCAGCCTCGGAACCCTTCCTTACATAAGTCCGTCGCAGGACGAGCAGGCCTTGCTGTCCAGCGGTTTCTTCAAGCGCGTCATCGACGATTCCGGGGTCACGTCATATCTGGTACGCAGCGACGTCCTCCCCCGCAGCGGCAGTTCCGGCGGCTATTGGGCCAACTCGCAGTCGGTTTATTTCTCCGGATGCGAAATGACCAACGACGAGCGCTTCCTCATCGTCATGGTCTCTGACAACGAGTTCACCCCGGAATACCACAATCCGGCCAAGAACGCAAGGATCCTGGACCTCAAGAACAAAAAGATCTATAATTTCTACGCCGACGCCGGATGCTATCCGTACGTCGACCCCGAGACCGACAAGCTCTATTACTGCAGATGGAACGGGAGTACCGCCAAGTTCTACCGCCGCGACCTCCTGGACAATCCTGCAAACGAAATATACATGAACGACTTCCCGCAGGCCCTCCTTCCCACCAACGGAGGACGCTCGCAGCACCGTCCGCTTTCCCACGTCACTCTCACTACCGACAGGCAGAGCGTATTCATCGACACATGGATTGACGACACGTTCTACTGGGGCCTGATGAACCTCTACACAGGCGCGTGGGATGAATGGGGCAGGAGCAAGACCACCAACATCACCCACGGCCAGATCAATCCCAGGCACGATGACGAAGCGCTCTGCGCCATAGACGGCGGGTGGAAAGACAGCAGCGGCACTACGCAAAGTGTCGGATATGACGAAAACGGTTATTACCGCAGGATGCAGTTAGTCAAGAAGGGATCGATGCAGACTATCCCGCCCGATCCCGAGAAAAACAACGCCTCCCATGAGGGATGGGCCGCCGACGGAGACCACGTGTATTTCTGCAGCGCCGGAATTCACGTCCGCAACATACGCACCGGCGAGTACCGCCTGGTCCTGAGGACCAATCCGGGCGTGACGCAGGCCACCCACTGCAATCCTTCGAGCGACATGAAGTACTGGACGTACGACGACAATTCTCCGGACTATTACAGGGGATGTCGCTGGAAGGTCAGTTTCCTGAACGGGCAGACCGGCAAGCAGGTGTTCATCCATTCCCACCTGCCGGCCATCGCCACCGCCTCGCAGCCGTCATACCTCCACCCGGACCCTCATCCCCACTTCGTGTGCAACGACAAATATATCATTTGTTCGGCCGGACAGGACGACGGCAACCTCCATCTCAGCATAACACCTGTCAGTCAGCTGATAACTTTGACTCAATAATAATTCAATCATAATCCATTAGTTTTATGCTCAAGAAAAATTACATCTCTCCTTTTGCAGAAGTCGAGGAAAAGCTTCCCGATTCTCTTATCTGCGACAGTTTGCTCGATGGACTCGGGAACGAAGACATCGTCGATTCCGGCCACAGTATCGAATGGGAATAATTAAAACGGAAATGCCATGAAAAAAATTATCGCTTTCGCAGCTTTTGCTGCAGCCCTTGTGGCCGCCGTTTCCTGCAACAAGGAACAGAGTACCGGCATCACGACCGTAAAGACTATTTCCCTCGGATTTGAAGATCGTCTCGCCGACACAAAAACTTTTGTGAAAGACCCTCAGGCCGGCACTGTCTGGTGGGGCGCCAGCACGGTCGACCAGATCATTTATGTCTTCGACGCCGACTGCAACAAGTACAACTTCGAATCTGCCTCCACCACTCCCGAGGCGGTACGAGAGTTCTCCTGCGCCACCTGGCCCGTCGAGGCGCAGCAGGGTTTTACCGTCTGGTCCGGCAAGCTGGCCTCCGGCAATTCCGCTGACGCTACGACAGTCGACGGAGACGTCATCAGCGGCCTTGTCATCCCTCCTACCCAGTACAATGACCACGCGAGCTCATTTGCCTACAATGTGAACCTCGCCGTCATGAAGCCCGGCGACTCCTCGCTCCGCAATGTGCTCGGCTATATTCGTTATACCATTCCCGATGTAGGCGGTTACGCCAGCATCAAGAACGTCAGCATCACGGCGGACGAGTACCTCGCAGGTCCGCTGCAGGTCGATTATTCCGGCTCCGACCCTGTCGCCACCATCACCGGTACCGGCCAGAAGACTGTAACCGCCGACGTCAATTTCAACGGCGGTTACGAGCCCGGCTCTTACTATTTGGCAGTTGCCCCGGGGACCTACCATAATCTCAAGATCACCATCACTCCGTTTGCCGAAAATGCGGACCGCACCCAGAAAAACGCCATGGCGGCCGCACCTTTCACCCTGTCCGCAAAGGGCGACGTAATAGTTGAGCGCGGCAAATTCACAGAAGCCGGCGAACTGCCTTCCGTCGATCCCAACGAGGAAGAAGAGGATGATGATATCGAGTGGCCGAACGATCCTACTGCTTTCGACTATGGTTATGCCAAGGGTGTGACCCATGAGGCTACATATCCTTCTGAAGAGCGTCTTGCTTATGATCCTCAGATTGTGAGTAATACCAAGCTCACGAAAGACGGACTGGCACAGTGCACGCTGGACAGGGTGACATACTACTATGTTCTCACTTTCAACAGCAACCGCTGGAGTACCGGAGGCGTTCCCGGTCCTGATACCTGGATGGACTTTGAGGATGATGCATATGACAATATCGTTCCCCAGAACCGCTGCTTCTCCTGGAAGATCAACAGGCCCGGAAAATTCCAGTATTTCCTCTGTGTACAGAGTGCTGAGTATGCAAAGAGAGGTGTCGGATACAAGGTCGTCCTTGTCAAGACCGTCGCCGGAGATACGACCGCCGAGGTGCTTATAGATTATGTCGCCACCGAGAAATGTGAAGAGTATCTGCCTGAGGAACACGCAGTTCCTATCGACTTTACCCGTCAGCCCTGGAACCATCCCGAGAGTTATGTGGAATTCGTGGTACCTAAAGACAAGCTTGTCGGCATCGACGAGGCCGCGACGCTTTATTTCTATGCTTATTGTACTTCCAAGCAGAATATCCAGGTCCATCACTTCCCCATCAAATGGACTCCCACTGCCAAAGAAACCCAGAACTAGCATCTTTTTCAGCCAAATAACCGAGTATGTTTAAAAATACTTCCGGTTTTGTAAAATTCCTCCTCTCCGCATTGGTTTTCCTTTGCGGAGCGGAGGCTTTTGCACAGACCATTACCGGAACCGTCGTAGACCAGGACAAGAATCCGCTCCCCGGCGTTTCCGTGTACCTGAAGGGCACCTCCAACGGTGTCATGACCGACAATGCCGGCAGCTATTCCATAAACAACAGCAACGGTGCGAAGACTCTCGTCTTTTCCTGCCTTGGCCTCAAGGAGATCGAGATGGCCATCGCCGGCCGGAACACCATCAACGTAATGATGGAGGAGGACGTCAACCTTCTTGATGAAACCGTTGTAATCGGTTATCAACAAGTCCAGCGCAGGGATTTGATGGGGGCCGTCGCCTCGGCCGACAACAAGGACATCAAATCCATTCCCGCACCCAACTTTTCATCCGCGCTGACCGGCAAGCTGGCCGGCGTCGAGGTGAAGACCACCGAGGGCGACCCGGACGCCGATGTCCAGATCCGCGTCCGGGGCACAGGCTCCATTACCCAGGATGCCTCCCCGCTCTATATCGTGGACGGCTTCCCGGTCAACAGCATCAGCGACATCAACGCCCAGGACATCAAGAGCGTCGACGTACTTAAGGACGCCTTCTCCACGGCTATCTACGGTAGCCGCGGCGCTTACGGTGTGGTCCTTATCACCACGAACCAGGGCTCGCGCGGCAAGATCAGCGTCAATTACGACGGCTACGGCGGTATCAAGAAGATGGCGAACATGGACGCCTATGAGCTTATGACGCCCTACCAGTTCGCCCAGTCAGTCTATGAGAACGCCATGATCTGGAATACCCCGACCGCGTACACCGACCGCTTCGGCATATTCAAGGACATGGAGTTGTACAAGAATTTCGAAGGCAACGACTGGCGGAAGCGCCTCTTCGGCCGCACGGGCACTACTATGAACCACTTCGTCAGCCTCAGCGGCAGCTCGGACAAGGTCCGGTGGTCGGCCAGCTTCGGACGCATGGACGAAGACGCCATCATGATCTATTCTTCGTACCACCGCAACAACCTGTCCTTCCGCACCTACTACAACCCCGTCAAGAACCTGGAGTTCAATTTCCAGATGCGTCTCTCCTCCACGACTATCGAGGGCGCCGGCTCCAACTCCGTCAACGACAAGGGCGGCAGCGGCACTGGCCGCCTGCTCGGCGCATTGAAGTACTCCCCGATTCCCATGAACTACCTGCAGGATCTCGAGGATTACGACATTTACAGCGCCGATTTCGGCTCCAACCCCGTCCGCAACGTGATCGACAACGACAACCACCGCCAGAGGGAGAATATGAACATCAGCGGCAGCATGGTCTGGACCATCATCCCCAACATGAAGCTCAAGGTTGAGGGGGGGCTTGACAACTGGCAGGAGATTCAGGAACGCTACTATGGCCTGAGTTCCTACTATGTACGCGAGAAAGCCACCGTCAAGAACCATCCGACCACAGACAACAAAACCAGCTACAGCCGCACCTATCGTAACGTGAATACTCTCTCCTACAATTTCGGTGAGGTGTTCGAAGACAAGCGCCACCGTCTGGATTTCCTTGCCGGTCAGGAACTGAGCTACAAGGAGTCCCGTACGGAGACGGTCGTTGCCGAAGGATTTCCGGCCTTCTACGATGCGGATATGGCCCGCCGTTACCGCGGTTCAGCCTCCGACATCGTTTCCGCTACCCTCTCTTATGCCGAGAATGAAGTACTGCTGTCATTCTTCGGGCGTGCAAACTATGTCTTCGACGGCAGGTATTCCGTCTCTGCCGCCATCCGCGCGGACGGTTCCAGTAAATTCGCTCCGGGACACAAGTGGGGATGTTTCCCTTCCACCGCCGTTTCGTGGAACATAACCAACGAACCCTGGCTCAAGGGGGTCAGGAACGTCGATCTGCTCAAGCTCCGCTACAGCTTCGGCGCCGCCGGCAACAACCGCATTCCGTCCGGATCGGTATTCCGTCAGTTCATCACCGCACAGGAAGCGCGGATCGACGGTGTCACTAACCGCATCACCGCAAAAACCGTCATGCCCAATGCGGACCTCAAGTGGGAGACCACCCTCTCCCACAACATCGGACTCGACATGGCCTTCTTCAAGCAGCGCCTGAGCAGCACCATTGAGCTCTATCACAACACCAACAAGGACCTTCTCATCAACTTCCCGCTCTCCGGCGTAGGCTATTCATCGCAATACAGGAACATAGGTTCCGTTCTCAACCAGGGCGTGGAGATCTCGCTGCGCGGCGTACTTCTGGAGAAGAAGAATTTCGGCCTGACCCTGTCCGGCAACGCCGCGTTCAACCAGAACAAGGTGATTTCTCTCGGCGGCCTGGAAAAGATCGAGAACGAATCCAAAATCCAGAACAGCATCGGATGGGAGTATCTGGTCAAGGAGAATGAGCCGCTCGGCGTGATTTACGGCTACGAAAGCGACGGCTGGTATATGGTCGATGATTTCAACATGAACATCAACTCCAATACCGGTCTTCCCTCATGGAAGCTGAAGGAAGGGGTCGCGGACGCCACCAACGTACTGGAATCGAACGGCATCCGTCCCGGATCGCCAAAATTCAAGGACCAGCCCACCGAGCCTGTTTACAAAACAGACGAAGCCGGCAACGTTTTATTGGATGCTTCCGGCAATCCTGTTATCGATCACTACGAGGGCGACGGCATAATCAATTCCAAAGACAAAGTCCGCATCGGCTCCGCTCTTCCGTACCTGACGGGCGGCTTCAACCTCACCGCTTACCTCTACGGTTTCGACATCAACGCTTCGTTCAACTATTCGGTGGGCAACAGTGTCTACAACGGCGACAAGCTGTCCCTTACCCAGCGCACCAGGGACGGCAGGTACCGCAGGCTTCTGGCTATCTGCGCCCCCGGTACGGCATGGACCAACATCGACTGGAGTACCGGGGAAGTCATCACCGACCCCGACCTTCTTGAAGAAGTCAACAAGGACTGCAAGATGTTCGCTCCCACGATGAACAAGTTCTACCTGTCCGACTATTACGTCGAGGACGCATCGTTCCTGCGTTTCAGTTCGCTGACCGTCGGTTATACCCTCCCCCAGAGCATTACGCAGCAGGTGCATATCTCGAAACTCCGCATTTATGCAACGGCATCCAACCTTTTCTGCCTTACCAAATACACGGGCTACGACCCCGAGGTGGACTGCCGCCGCAGCACTCCTCTGACTCCCGGAGTCGATTACTCCGCATATCCTAAGAGCCTCGGCATCATCGGGGGCGTCAATCTTGGTTTCTAATAAACGACCGTTATGAAAAAAGCATTTGGATTATTCGTTCTTTTATGCCTGGCCGTCGCTTGCAGCGAAGAGGATGACATCCTCAACCAGACAGCCAAGTCCACGTATGATGACATGGCGGTATTCTCCAACGAAACCCTGGCCCGTTATGCCCTCAACAGCATCTACGAGTCCTACATCATGACTGCTTCGTACCGCACAGACTTCCTGGACGGCTACGGCACCAATACGGACGTGGATCTGAACAAGGAGTTTTCCGACATAGAGAAAGTCAACTTCAGCCAGTACAAGATGTCGCCTACGAACAGCATGTTCGACAAAACGGACGAGGCATACTTGTATTCCGGGAATTTCAAAGGTATAGAAAGGGCTAATATCTGCATCGAGAATCTGGAGCTGTATGGCGACATCGACAACAAGCCCAGGATGGGCGCTTTGTACGGTGAGGCCCTGACGGCCCGCGCCCTTCTGTACGCCGACCTGCTCAATGTCTACGGCGAGGTGCCTGCGCGTTTCAAGCCTGTAACGCAGGAAACGATCTACCTTCCCAAGTCCGACAAGGACGTCATTTACAAACAGCTGCTCGGCGACCTGCAGAAGGCTGCAGGCTATATGGATTGGAAGCAGGACCGGATTACCGTTCCCGGCAAGGCCTGCGCCCTCGGCATGTATGCACGACTCGCCCTTCAGGCGTCCGGCTATTCCTGCCGTCCCGACGAAGGGAAGGTCAATACGGGAGCCTTCGGAACCGTCCGCAAGTCCACGGACCCCGAATTGCAGGCGGAGGTGTTGTATCCCCAGGCCCTGGAAGCGCTGGATGAGATTATCAACAACGCCGGACTCTCTCTCTTCGACAATTTCGAGGACCTTTGGAAATGGTACTGCGACCTTCATGCCGAATACGGCAAGGAAGTCATTTTCGGTCTGCCTTTCTCGGACACCCGCGGCCAGCACCTTGTGCGCAACTCCGTTCCCAATACGAAATACAACTTCGGTATCACAGGCGGAAGGGTCGGCCCAAGCCCCGTGCTTTATTTCAAATTCGACAAGAACGACACCCGGCGCAACGTTACATGCATCCCCTACCAGTACGGCACCGACGGCGGCCCCAACTGGAACAGCAATGCCTGCTCCACCTGGTATAACGGCAAGTTCCGCCTCGACTGGATGATCCGGCAGCCTATAACCAGCAACGCGTCGGAAGACGGAGCCAAGTTCCCCTACCTTCGCTATGCGGATGTCCTGCTAATGGCGGCCGAAATAGCCAACGAGCTGGGGTATCTTGACCGCGCCAAAGCCTATATGCGTCCCGTCCTGGTGCGTGCCTACAGGAGCGAAGAGCTCGCGGACGACTACCTTTCCGCCCTTGTCGACAAGGAACTCTTCTTCGATGCCGTCAAGGACCAGCGCGCCTTCGAGTTGTGCGGAGAGCTTCTCCGCCGCCAGGACCTTATCCGCTGGGGCATCCTCAAGGAAACCCTTGAACTGCACAAGATTGAACTGCAGAACATGAGAGACCGCACCGGCAAGTGGTCGGGTTACAACGACAATATCTACTGGAGGGTGAAAGAAGACGGAATCGACGCGGAGATGTACGGACTGGAACCCGGAGAAACGCTTGATATGACAGTCGAGGATCCGGATGGAGGATGGCACAGGCGCACATTCTTCTCTACGCTGAGCCAGAAGAGGATCGACAATCTTTTCCTCGCCGATCCCGACATGAACATGTACCGCCCCATCCCGGCCTCTGTCATCACTTCCAATATGGGCGTTCTCCAGAACGATTATGGTTATACATTCTAAAAATGAGCTCCGATGAAATCGTTTAACAGATATGCAATACTGATACTTCTGGGGCTTGGTCTCCTGTCGTGCAGCAAGGATCCCGACGTGGTCATCTACGACCAGATTGAATTCGACCAGTGCCTCGCGCCCGTCGAAGTACGCTTCAAGGTGGAGAACGTCAGCGTAACCGTGAACTGCGAGAAATCCTTCCCGGATGCGGAGAAGTTTGAACTTGAGGTCTATTCCGAGCCTCTTCCCGCCGATGATGAGGTCAATGATACGGACCTTATAAAGAGGGATGTATTCGAGGAGTTTCCGTACACGTTCATCGGTCCGGATGAGACCCCATGCTACATGCGCCTGAGGGCGATCAACGAGTTGGCGGGGAAAAAGCCTTCCCGCTGGACATGCGGCTATGTGATGACGGGAGTGGATCCCGAGCATACTTGCGTCAGGCCCGCGGATGCCAAGGCCGTGGCCACTTACACGTCGGTCAAATTCTCATGGACCCAGGCCGCCAACGTGAAGCAGTACGAGATAGAGATTTACAAAGAACCGATGCCCACCAGCGGGGAACCTTTCAAGGAGAATCTCTACTGCCCGAAGATAGTGAAGTCAGTGACCGAGATCCCGTTTACCATGGAATTCCCCATCAGGAAGTTCTACTATCGCGTCCGCGGCATAAACGAAGAGGACGGGCTTAAGCCTTCCAGCTGGGTCCGGGGTTCTTTCGCGACCTCCGCCTATGAATGGCCTGTCAACAAAGATGCATTCGATTACGGATACACCCCTGCCAGACCGAGGACGTCCACTGTTTCTGCGGAAGCTTTTGCCGCCGCAGGATGGGCTCCGGGCGATAAGGTTCCCGCAGACACGGAATATACCGTAGACGGCATCACCTATGGTCCGGACGTCCTGTTCGAATCGGCAGGCGACAGGGTTACGCTTTCCGCCTGCAACAGTTGGGACAAGACAAACTACGCCCGTAATTTCCCCCTTAACCGTTATCTGCGTTTCGACGTCAACAAGCCCGGGAGCCTCAGCTTCATCGTCAGGCTCTCCGGATCCACTTCGCCCAAGCTTTTCGTCGCCGTCAAGACTACCAAGATGGGAGTGACGACGTTCAGTTATTTGTCCGAGAACAATGTCACCGTCACCCCCACCATCAAGGAGAAGAACGAAGAGAACAGGGTAACGATCGACGTCACCAGAGACGCCTTGATGGGCATCGATGACGCTGCCACCGTATATGTTTTCGGCGGCGTGGCAAAGATTTCCCTTTATCCCATTACATGGACCCCTGCGGCCAACGAATAGAAATAAATCATGAACAATCGCTTTTTGTTGTTTCCGGCGCTGCTGCTCTCGCTGTTTTCCTGCACTCACCAAATCAACGTGGACAAACCGGTTGACAACATTGTCATCAAGGCCGGTTTTGAAAGCATGACCGGCGAATCGGTCGGCTCCAAAACCTACGTCGAGGGCGGTTCCGCAATCCAATGGTCTTCCTGCGCCCAGGACAGGGTTCTCTATGTCTTCGACAGCAAGGGCGTCAAGAACGTCTTCACCAGCGAAGATACATCGGAGAGTGCCACCAGGGCATTCTCCGGGACTGTCTCGGAAGGATCGGAAGTCCAGTGGGTTCTCTGGTCCGGAAAGGTTGCGGCCGAAGATCAGAGCGCCATTGTCCTGGAGAGTTCGACGACCGATTCGTTCGGTGCCGGCTACGAGCCGATCGGCACCGGAGGCTCGATTCAGTTTCAGACAAAAGCTGGAAGCGCCGGCCGTGCCGTCTTCGCCGGAAGCAGTCTCCGGGTCATCAATCCTCAGAATATCTCCAGCCCCAACTCCTTTGCCCAGGAGGCCAACATAGCCGTGATGAAACCCGGCGACGCTACGCTCCGCAATGCCATGGGATACATCCGTTTCACCATTCCTGCCGGCGAGGGCGGGCATGCGACGATCAAGTCCGTCACCTTCTCTGCCGACGAAAACCTTGCCGGTGAAATCCAGATCGATTACTCCGGAGATGAACCCAGGACGCGTATAGTTGCCGACGGGTCGCAGTTCCTTACTGTCAACACACGCTTCAACGGCAGCGGCTACGAAGCCGGCACCCTGTTCGCCGTCCTTCCTGCCGGTACATATCACCACCTGACGCTTACGGTCACTCCGTTTGCCGGCGATGCCGCCGCTGAGGATGCTGCGACCGGCGAGCCCTATGTCCTCAGCAGCAAGAATGCAGTCGTGGTGAAGCGCGGACAGTACACCAATGCAGGCATAATTTCGCCTAACGCAATGCGCAAACCTACGCTGCATCTGGCAGGTGACTCTCTCTGTTGCGAATACTCCGCAACATCTTCCCGCACAGGATGGGGAATGTGTCTGGCAGCAGCGCTCGGCGGCGGTGACGTAACGGTCGTCAACCGCGGAGCAAGCGGAGCGAGTACCAAATCTTTCATCGACAGCGGAAAGTGGCAGACGCTGATTAACGGTGTTCAGGCCGGGGATCTTGTGCTCGTCATGTTCGCCCACAACGACAGTTCCACCGATGCTGACAGGCACACCGACCCGGGCAGCACATACGACCAGAACCTGATCAAGTTTATCAATGATATTCGCGGCAAGAGTGCTACACCCGTTCTTCTTACAAGCGTAAACAGCCGCATGTACAACGATGCCCATACGACACTTTATCAGACGACTGTCAGCTATGCAAATGCAATGCGGTCGGTAGCAAAGACAAAGAGCGTTGCCCTTATCGACATTAACCAACTTACTTATCAGTTGTTCGTGTCCCTCGGCTATGACGGTACCGAGCCTTACTTCGTGCCGGATAATACACACCTTACAAAATTGGGAGCCGAAACAGTAGCCTCAATGATTGCCCACGGACTCAAAGATCTGGGACTGTGGAAGTTTGACATTCCGGATTGATCCCTATGTTTCGCGAGAAACGCTACAAGCAGGTTGTCCACGCCGTGGAGAAAGGCATTCTCGACGGGAAGTACAAGCTGGGCGACCGGATCCCCTCCATCAACTCATGGCGCATCCGGACCGGTCTCAGCCGCAGTTCCATCATTCTCGCCCTCAAGGAGCTCAAGTCGCGCGGCATCATAGAATCCGATCAATCGGTCGGCTATTTCGTGAGCAGTACTAAGATAGAGGTTGTGTACCGTATCCTGCTGCTGTTCGGTATACCCAGCCTGTTCAAGGAAGATATCAGCAATTCTCTCATCCAGTCGCTCGGTAACGGCGTAACCGTGGACATCCTGTTTCACGGAGCAGACCCTGAAACGCTCGACTTGCTGCTGGACAAGGTCGCAGGAAAGTATTCGGTCTACGTGATCATACCCAGCGTAAACTGCAATATTGAAAGCAAATTGAAGCGACTGGGCGGGAAAGTTATCCTGGCCGACTATTATGTGGATTCCCTGATAGGGAAATTCTCTTCCGTCACCCAGGACTTTGCCAATGACACATATGATGCATTGGAGTCCTGTCTTCCCGCCATCCGCCGGTACAAAGAGATTATCCTTGTCCAGAACAGCAGGTTTGAGCCTATGTCGCGCATGGATGGAATCAAGCGTTTCTGTGCGACCTACAACTTCGAGGTCGGCTACATCAAGACGATGGAAAACCTTCCCATCAAGCAGGGAGCCATTTATCTGACACCGGAAGACAGGGAAATCGTGTTCATCCTGACGGCCATGGAAAAGCAGAATCTCGTTATCGGCCGCGACTTCGGACTGATTACTTTCAACGAAACGGTCCTCAAAAAAGTCATCTCCGGCGGCCTGACCACGCTTTCCACCGACTTCGTCCAAATGGGCAGGACAATAGCGGAATTAATCCGGCAGCCAGGTATCCGGACGGTCCACAATCCCTGGAAGCTGATTATGCGTAATACGCTGTAGCCGTTTTCAGAACTCCAGCCTCACACCCCTCTCGCGAAGGACGCTCCGGAGCGAGTCGACCTGTAATTTGCCAGGGGAGGTATTCTCCCGTGCGCATAGTGCCGCCGCCGTGCCTGCGGCCTGGCCCGTGACTATGCAGGTGCCTACCTCCCTGGCATCCCAGGTAAGGCCTTCGTCAAAGCAGCAGCAACGGCCGGCAACGAGAAGGTTGGCTGTCTTTACGGGCAGCAGGGACCTGTATGGAATCTGCCAGATTGGGCGCTCGGACCATTTATACTTTGTCCCGTTGTATTCAATCGTGGCGTCGCGTCCGGCAAGGCCGATGCAGTCCGGGAATTCGGTCCACTTCATCGAATCGTCCAGGGTCAAGCAGTATTGCCCCTTGAGAACCCTGGTCATGCGGATTCCCAGCTTGGCGGGAGTGTCCAGCAGATAGATGTTTTCCCCTCCTTCTTTCTTCTTGAGGTCCTGGGTTTCTTCCCAAATGCGCTTCCGGATGAGGTTTTGAAGACGGGAGTTGTTCAGCACGTCCAGCCCGTTCTGGTCATCTTCACTCCGGATATTCATCACCCGCACTCCGGATATGGGCGTCCTGGTGCCAAGTTTCATTTCCTCGGGAACGCCACCCACGCGATACATGGCGCCGATATGGTATTTCCGCAGATCGAAATCCTCGCCGGCCCAGGCAAATACGTCACCGTCTCCGGTGCAGTCGATGAACTGCTTCCCCGTGACTGCCAGCCTGCCGCCTTTCGTCTCGATTATGACGGCCTTGATGCTGTCCCTTTTCTTGACTATGTCGCAGGCCAATGCGTAATAGATAACCTGCACGCCAACCTCTTCCAGCATGCATTGGAGCATATATTTGGTGGCTTCCGGGTCCGGTACGGGGCCGGATCTTCCTTCGTTGGGGTAGATCATATCCATACCCTCCAGTCGCGACACCATCTCTCCCATGATTCCCGTACAGGATTGCCTGGCCTGCCCGTCCTTCTCCAAAGCCCTGGAGGCGTTGAGCGGCAGGACAAGGCCCCCTGTCCAAAGGCCTCCCAGATAGCCGTCCCTTTCTATCAGAACGACTTGCGCGCCTTCACGTGCCGCGGCATATGCGGCTGAAACGCCTGCCGGTCCGCCTCCCACCACAACGACGTCGCCGCCGGCAATGACGGGAACGTCTATTCCTGAGTTCGTGCAGGACAGGCACAACGACAGCAGGAAACAGCAGAAGATATGAAAATGCTTATTCATGTAGTTCCAGGACGCAGGCGCCTCCGGGGGCGAGGTGGATGGTGATGCGGTTGTCTCGGATGACGACGTTTTCTTTCCGGTAGTCGCAGGCGCTGCGCTCCGCATTGACGCCGTCGCGCCAGAGGATGCCGGATGTGGCCGGAACGGGCAGCTCTATCGTAATGTCGCGCTCCGACCAGTCGGTCATCGCGGCGACGTACCATTTGCCGCCGCTCCGCCTTGCCGTGACTATGTATTCTCCGATGCGGCCGTCGAGCACGACGGTGTCGTCCCAGACGGTGGGGACGGAAGCTATGAAGGCGGTGCATTCAGGCTCCGCCATGTAGTTGGAAGGCGTGTCGCAGAGCATCGTGAACGGGGCGTCGAATACGATGTACTCCGCCAGCTGGCGGCAGCGGGTCCCCTGGCTCATGGGCTCGCCCCATACCGGATGGTAGTTCTGCCTGGTGGCATTGCGCATCGCACCCTGCGTATAGTCGGCGGGACCGGCCACGAGGCGGACGAAGGGGATGGTAACGTCATAGGTTACCTGGTCGTAGTCTTCAAGGGCCCATTTCATCTGCTCCAGGCCGGCGACGCCCTCGTGGTTGAGGACATTGGGGTATGCCCGGGTGAGGCCGGAAGGCTTGAAGGCGCCGTGGAAATCCACTATCTGATGATACCTGGCCGCCGTTTTTGCCGCTTTGGTGTAGAACGCCACCATGGGCTGGTCGTCCCTGTTCATGAAGTCGATTTTCCAACCGGCTATTCCCATCTTGGCGTAGTGCCCGCACACGGCCTCCATGTCTCTGTTGAAGGCCCAGTATCCAGCCCAGAGGACAAGGCCTACACCTTTGCCGGCAGCATAGGAGCACAGGCCGGGGAGGTCGATTTCCGGGACAACCTGCATAAGGTCGGCCTCGAGGTTTACGGCCCAGCCCTCATCCAGGATGACGTATTCAATGCCGTGGGCGGCGGCAAAGTCGATGTAGTACTTGTAGGTCTCGGTATTGATTCCGGCGGGGAAGTCCACGCCGCGCAGGTTCCAGTCGTTCCACCAGTCCCAGGCGACCTTGCCGGGCCTGACCCAGGAATAATCCCCGCAGGATGGCCTCGAGAGACGCCATACGAGGTCGCTCTGCGCAAGGGCGCGGTCCTCGCGCGCAATCGCAACGATGCGCCAGGGGAGTTCTTCTCCGGCAGTCCCTTCATAAATGTACGGCTTGCGGCTTTTCACAAGGCCTTCCAGCATGTTGTGCCCGCCCTGCTCAATTTCATCCGGTACTGCGGCGAAGATGCCGCGGACCGTATTTGAACCGTCCGGGTTGGCCAGGAACATGCCGGGATAATTGAAGAGGTCCGTTTCCGTTATGCACATCTTCACTCCGCCTTTCCCTTCAACCGTTACGGGGAGAAAAGCGATCCTGTCCGGATCCCATCCGGAGAGGGGGACGTCGGCATAGTGGTTCTCGAACGAATTGTGCATCTGCTGCTCTACGGTGCCGTCCTCGTTGGCATAGGGCACCCATGAGCGGTGATCGCCGGGAAACCGGAATTCTGCGGTCTCCTCCCTCACAGTCACGCCCTTTCTGGTGACGAAACGATACGCGGCGCCGTCGTCCGCCACGCGGAAAACGAGGTCGAAATCGCGGCAGACCAGCAGCATCTCGTTATAGCTGTCCGTCACTTTGCTCCGCTTGAAGAAGGGGGCGTCGAGGACCTGGCTGACGCTTTTGCGCTTTACTTTCCTGATTTTGGCATTGCGGCCATAGACCGTGCCGTCGGAAAGGGTGAGGGCAATCTGGGAAGGGCACAGAATCCGTTCTCCGTCCAGGGAAATCTGCCAGGAAAGATCCGCCCCGGCGCTTACCGTTACGCAGATGCTTCCGTCCGGAGACTGCACAGTGTAGTCCCTGGCCTGCAGGCCGGCCGTCATGAGGAGGCAGATTGCAAGATAGAGTATTCGTTTCGTCATTTGGTCTTTTCGATGAGCTGGTCAACGGGGGTTATGCTCCAGTGCATGTTGAGGTCGTCCCCGACGACCGTACAGATGATGTATTTGTCGTTGCAGACGAAATGGGGGTGAGGATCGGGGTGGAGGGTGGACTCGTGATTGCCGTCGTTCATCTGCGGGCGGGAGTCATAAACAAGGACGCGCTTGCCCGTAACGGTATTGAAGAAATTCACTTTCCAGCTGCATCCCCTGTAGTATCCGGGAGTGTTGTCGTCGTAGGTCCAGTATTTCATGTCGGCCGTGGGGTTGCAGTGGGTCGCCTGGTCGATGCCGGGAGTGGTCTCGACGATCTTACGGTAGTTGCCGTTGCGGATGTTGCGTACGTGGATGCCCGAGGAGCACCAGTAGACCTGGTCGCCGTCGGGGGCCCAGCCTTCGTGGGTGGCGTTGTTCCTTTCCGGGTCGGGCTGGATGGTCTGCCGCAGGCCCTTCTTGACATACTGGATGCGGGGGTAAGTCCCGTCCGGGTCGTACATTATGGGGTGGTTGGCGCCGGACCGGTCGTCCCAGGCGTCCACTGCACAGAGCGCTTCGTCGTCGTGCCTTGGATTCAGCTGGCCGTGCGTAATGTGGACGGAGGTGCTGTGGCCCCATTCCTCCCATGCGCCGGTGTACAGGTCTAGGAGACCCCAGCAGAACTGGTCTGCAATCCATGCATCGATGAAAACCTTCTGTTTGTCGGACGTGAGGGTGATATGGGATAGCACCCTGGAAAGGGGCTTGTTGACGCCCGTAGGGACTATTGACGAAGGAATGGATGCAAGCTTGATAACCTTGGCGGGGTCGACGAGGAGCTCCCTCTTGTAGAATGTGGCGGAAGTCCTGTCCGGGGAAAGCGTGCAGTAATAATACACGTCGGTTTCCGGGTCGAGCCAGGGGTAGCCGTGGGGATTGGGCACCCTGTACATCTTGCGTGCGGCCATATCTATGATGATGCCGTGCTTCTCCTGGGACTCGGTGGTCTGCTTGAGCCGGATTCTCTCCTCGTTGGTAGAGGTGAGGGCGTAGATGAAGCGCTCGTCGTCGGTCATCTCGCATCCGTTGAAATAGACCGTCTGGGAGTTGTCTTTTCCTATGGCGTCGCTCTTGAGCCAATAGGAAACCACTCCGGACGTAGGATCCGTGAACGTCTCGAAGAAATCGTCAGTAAAGATATTCTCAGGCAAAGGGATATCCTGGGTTCCTTCGTGAGTCGGTTTGTCGGGGGCCTTGGGGAACAGCTGTTCGGTCTTGTCGCAGGAAACGGTGATAAGGGCGGCGGCAACCAGAAGAATAGCGGCTACACTTTTGTCCATGGTTATTGCTTTAATCGTTACATTAACATTGCAATATAATTCTTTTTTGCGAAATGGCGCGAAAACAGTCTGATTTTACCCCTTGTTTTCGCACCGGTTTAACAATTGCAGACGCATGTAAAGCCAATAATGGGTATGAAAAACAACGGCATTTTCGGACCACCCGAAACCACTCCGCCCATTTTGAATAACTTCGGACATTCAGCATCGCTCCGGCAAACCAAATGATTACTTTGTAGCCCCTATAAGACATGGATAGACGTGATTTTCTCGGCAGTCTGGCCGCACTGGGAGTCCTGGGCCTTTCGTTCGAGGCCTGCGGAGTCCTCCCTCCCGTAAGCAAGAAGACGGATGGACATTTCCGCTTCGACGAGAATCTCGTGTGCATCATCTCGGACCTGCACATCAATCCCGGCCGGCACCAGGAGCAGTATTTCGCCGGTATAGTCGACCAGATCCTCACGCTCAATCCCCGTCCGCGGTATGTGCTCTGCCTGGGCGATATCGCCTATCTTACAGGGAAGCCCGAGGAGTATGCCGCCGCCAAGCGATATCTTGACAAGCTGGAAAAAGCCGGCATGAAGCTGACCATGACAATGGGAAACCACGACCGCAGGGCCGAGTTTGCGGAGGTCTTTCCCGCCCATGCGGCGGCGTCCCTGCTGCCGGACCGTTACGTTTATCTGGTAGAGACGCCCCGGGCTGATTTCATTCTGCTGGACTCCCTTCAGGAGGGCGAGGACAAGACTACCTGGATCAATCCCGGAGTGATTGACGACAGGCAGATGAAATGGCTCAACGCGCAGCTGTCGTCCCGTACGGACGGCAAGCCTGTGTTCGTAATGGCTCATCACGCCCTCGACGACCTCAAGGCGCTCCGCAAGCCCATGTTCAACTGCCCCTCCTGCCAGGGTTTCATATACGGGCACAAACATGTCTGGAATTCGGACTGGATTCATGCCAATTTCCGCGACCGCGACGTCCTGAGGACCCTCTGCATTCCCTCCACGGGCCACTGGGGAGACATCGGATTCGTGACTCTCGCGCTGGAAAGCGACCGGGCGGTCGCCACCAACCACGAGCAGGAGTTCTTCTTCCCCGGACCCTGCAGGGAGGGGGAGAAAAAGCCCGCATTCTGGACGGAGATCGAGCGGGAGAATACGGGTGCCGTCTGTGTATTCCCCTATAAATGAGCAGTTTCCCGCTTCCTGAAAAACCTGTCGACGCCAAGGGCGATGGCTCCGTCTCCGGTTACGTTGCACGCCGGACCGTATCCGTCGAGCGCCAGGTAGATGGCCATAAGGAGCGCTATCATATCTGGCGTGAATCCAAGGATGCTTTCAAGGAAACCGACGGATGCCATCAGCACGCCGCTCATCACTCCCGGGGATGCCACCGTGGCGACCGCCAGCACAAGAATGAATTCCATGAATACCGGGAAGCTGATCGGCGTTCCCATCATGATCGCCACTGCGACGGCGGTGGTTGCCAGTTTGATTACCGAGCCGCACATATGTACGTTGGAGCACAGCGGCACGACGAAATTGGTCACTTCCTCGCTCACCCCGTTTTTCAGGGTGCAGTTCTGCGTGACGGGAATCACGGCAGAGGAGGAGCAGATGGAGAATCCGGTCAGATATGCCGGTACCATGTTCCAGAGGCACTTGAAGGGGTTTTTTCCGGCGATGGATCCTGCAATCAGATACTGTACGACCAGGTACAGGATGGACAGCGCCACGCCCGTACCGATCACCAGCGCGCCGGAACCCACCACTACGGCAAGCTTTCCTGCGGCGCTCATCTCGCACATCATCGTGAAAATGTAAACGGGCATCAGGGGGATAATGGCCTTCTCGATGGTCATCTTCACCACTTCGCCGAATTCGTCGAACCATTTTCTCAGGGCGTCTCCCTTGATGTAGATGCAGCAGACTCCCACCATGAAAGACAGGCACAACGCCGTGAGAATGTCGCAGAGCGGCTTGATCTTAAGGTCGATAAAAGGCTCGAAGGTCTTCGTTTCCGCCGTATTCGCCGACAGGTCGCCTGCATGGAGTATATGCGGGAAGAATGCCGAGGCGCTGCCGTATGCGAAAAGGCCGGCGCAGACGGTGGAAAGATAAGCGACGCCTACGACGACAAGCAGCATCTTTCCGGCGCCCTTACCCAGTCCGTAAATGGCCGGGGTCACGAGGCCGAGCACCAGCAGCGGAACTATAAACTTCAGCAGCTGGGCGAACAGCACGTTGAACGTCTTGAGCAGGCGCATGAGCACGTCCGGTATGATAAGGCCCAGAGCCGCGCCGAGAGCGATCGCTATCAGCACCTTCACGAAAAGGGAGAGCTTGATTTTTTTCATGACACCAATATACTGCTCGTCGCCGGACTATTGCCGACCGTTCTGAATTTAATGATAATTGTCATACCACGTATATGAGTTCATCTGTTAAAACCATCCTTCTGGCGGCCGCGCTGCTCCTGCTCTGCACCGCAGTGCCTGCCAGGAGCGTCAAGAAGTCCGTACAGCGTTGCGGCATGGATTACCTCGACCGGAGTTTTGCCGTTTACGACAAGATCCAGAAACAGCTTCACGATTATGCGGAACCCGGATATCATGAGTACAAGAGTTCGGCCCTGCTGGCGTCCTTCCTGGAAGAAAACGGATTCGCGGTGGAAAGGGGCGTTGCCGGCATACCCACGGCATTCGTCGCCACTTACGGAAGCGGCCATCCGGTAATCGGTGTCATGGCGGAGTATGACGCCCTGCCCGGCCTCTCGCAGGATACGGTGGCGTATCGCAAGCCGCTGGAGGGCAAAGCCTTCGGCCACGGGTGCGGACACAACCTCATCGGTACCGCCGCGGCAGCCTCCGGCGTCTCGATATCGCGATTCCTTGCCGGGAGCGGCATTAGCGGCACCGTCAAGGTGTTCGGATGCCCGGCGGAAGAAGGGGGCGGCGGCAAGGCCTATATGACCCAGGCCGGATGTTTCGACGGATGCGATGCCGTTTTCGACTGGCACCCCGCCGCGCTCAACGAAGTTCCGCTCACCTCCGGGAAGGCCAACATCGGCGTAAAGTTCTCGTTCCACGGGACGTCCGCCCATGCTTCCTCGGCTCCTTGGAACGGCCGTTCCGCCCTGGATGCCGTCGAAGCGTTCGACTATATGATGAACATGATGCGCGAGCACCTGCCCGCCGGGACACTGTTCCACTATGTGATAACCCACGGCGGAGAGGCGCCCAACGTGGTGCCGGAATATGCACAGGTGTACTATTATTTCCGGCACCCCAAAGGCACCGAGCTGCGTGAAATACTGCCCAGGGCGATAAAGGCTGCGGAAGGCGCCGCGCTCGGGACCGGGACCACC
The DNA here is from genome assembly GCA_017615615.1 of Bacteroidales bacterium. GTDB lineage: Bacteria > Bacteroidota > Bacteroidia > Bacteroidales > UBA932 > Cryptobacteroides. Next base: position 7,072 of record JAFZZW010000053.1, on the reverse strand, counting down.
ATGGAGTACGAAATAGTCAACGGCAACTACGAGCGCCTGATCAACAGGAGCCTTGCATCCCTGATGCTGGACAACCTCAAAAAGGTCGGCGGACTGGATCTGGACGACAGGGAGAAGGCATTCGTAAGGGATGTACTGTCCAATTCCGGATCCAAGGATATCGAGAAGGAACTCGGCGACCTGCTGACCGTCAGGCAGGAATTCGGGCCCGCCGGGTCCAGCGGCGGCTCGAGCGACGTGGGGAACGTGTCGCAAGTCGTTCCGGTGGCAAGGCTGAGGGTGTCCACCACCACCGGCGGCATCCATACCTGGCAGCAGACAGCCATCGGAGGCACTACCATAGGCACCAAGGCGCTGCTGAATGTCGCGAAAATTTTCTATCTTACAGCCGTCGGATTGTACACGGATCCCGCAAAGCTCAAGGCCATACGGGATGAATTCGAAGCGGTGCAGGGCCCCGACCCCGTATTTGTCCCCCTGATGGGCGACAGGAAGCCGCCGCTGGACTACGCCATATGACAGTTATGAGACGATTTATCTTTTTGCTGATTCCGTCACTGGTTCTGTTATCCTGCGGAACCGGTTCCCGGGAGTGGACTACCACGGTCCGACCCCTTGACGGCGAATTCTGGTGGGGCGCCGTCGTAAACAAGGGCTACATCCAGCCCTATGTGGATTTCAGCGCCGGGGACAATTACTTTCTGGACGACCCGGTTCCGGAGCCCAAGCCCGGCGACGAAAAGCCTTTCGACCTCGGCACGATGAGCGTGAAGGGCGTGACCGCCCCTCTGCTTGTTTCCAGCAAGGGACGATATGTGTGGAGCGACCGCCCCTTCGGCTTCAAGTTCGCCGGCGGCGTCCTGCATCTGAGCTCGAAGTATGAGAAGCTCGAGCCCGTAGTTGCAGGGGAGACGCTCAGGGATGCGTATCAGGCAGCCTGCGCCGCGCATTTTCCCTTCGACGGAAGGGAACCGGCCGAGCTGATGTTTACCATGCCGCAGTTCAACAACTGGATAGAAACGGTGGTGCTGGGCATCAACCAGGAGAATGCCGAGAAGTTCGTCGACGCCCTCCACGACAGCGGATTCCCCTGCGGAGTGGTTATGATAGACGGCGGGTGGCAGCGCTACCACGGCTGCCGCGATTTCAACCCCGACACCTTCCCCGACGCGGCCCGTCTCTTCGACAAGATTCGCGATTACGGCTACAAAGGGGTGCTCTGGTGCTCCTACTTCCTCTCTGCCGACAGCCGTCCGGAGTTTACCAGCTACAAGCCGGGGATGCAGGACATCCTGGTTCACAGCAGACACGATTCCGCCGACCCCGCGCTGGTCTGGTGGTGGAACGGCATCAGCGTCACCATGGACCTCACTCGGGATGACATTCGCGACAAATTCACCCGTGAGCTCAAGGATATGGCCGACCGCTTCCACTTCGAAGGCTTCAAATTCGACGGAGGCGACCCGGAGTATTTCCGGTCGGACGCCGTTTTCAGCGAACCCTGGATGGAACCTGCCGACTTCGGTCATGCTTACGCCCGTGTGGGCGAATCCTTTCCATACAACGAGTACCGGTCCGCCTTCAAAACCGGCGGTATGCCCATCGTGATACGCCACTATGACGTGGGCCATTCATGGGAAGAGTTCCGCTCCGTCATCCCCGACCTGCTCGCCGCCGGCCTTATGGGCAATCCATACGTCTTTGCCGACATGATAGGCGGCGGACTGTCCGGCAGCTACATGCCGGGGAAGAGTTTCTCGCATAAGCTGTTTCTGCGTTCATGCGAACTGCAGGCGCTCATGCCGATGATGCAGTTCAGCGCCGCTCCCTGGCGCGTCCTCACTCCGGAAGAATGTGAGGTGTGCCGGAATTATGCCCGGCTGCATGTGGATTTCGGTCCATATATCATGGAACAGGTGCACCAAGCATCGGCGACCGGCGAGCCCATCATGCGCAGCATGGAGTATGAATTCCCGGGTTGCGGGTACGAAAGGGTCAACCAGCAGTTCATGCTCGGCCCGCGGTACCTGGTTGCGCCCGTCACGCAGGAAGACGATTCCAAGACCGTATATCTCCCAGCCGGCACATGGCGCGACGACCTCGGAGCCACTTTCGAAGGCCCTCAGGTGCTCTCTCTCTCCGACGTTCCCGTCGACCGTCTTCCGTATTTCGAGTTGATGGATTAACCCGCGCCCTAAAGCGTATGATGTCCGTTCCGGCTGAGCCAGCCGATAAGCATCTCGGGGCGGTCGGTCTGGATCATGGTGACGCCGGCGTCTATGTACTGCTGGTACACTGAGCCCGGGTCGGCGGCCTGGAAAGCGGCGTCGTCATCATTTCCGTCGCCGCCGCAGAGGCTTGCCCAGATGGTGTTGACCCAGATTTTGGACCCCTGGTCAAGTATTTTGCGGCATGCGTCCTCGAAGGCCCCGTCATTTACATTCCAGCATACTTCGTAGGCGAGCGGAACGACTCCCTGCTCGAGGTATGAGTTGAACAGCGCCTGCCCGGCGGGCCTCTGGATATCCACGATAGGCATGTACATCATGTTGCGGGGGTATGCGGCCTCGTGTTCGGCGACTACTTCGATAGGCTTCTTTCCTTTTATGAGCACCTGGTCCGTCACGCCGAGTTCTTCGGTGATGGCGAGAACCTCGTCGTAGTAGTCATATCCCTTGTCTATGTTGACGCAGATGCGGTCCTTGGTGCACATCAGAGCCTCCCTCAGGGTGGGGAAGCGCAGGGTGTCGATGGCTATGCCGTGGGCGCGGTTGAGGCTCAGGGACTTTATCTCCGCCAGCGTGAGGTCCTCGATGCGGGCGCTCTTGTCGGGATTGGAGCGGTAAATCAGGCTGAAGTTGCTCATCCGCAGCACATCCCGGTCGTGGCACAGCACCAGGACGGAATCGGCCGTACGGCGGATGTCGATTTCCACAATGTCGGCCCCCATGCGGATGACGCTCTCGATGGCGGGGATGGAATTCTCCGGGAAATTGCGCCAGTCGCCCCTGTGGCACGCCACGATTACGTATTTGGACGCCGGGTCATGTATCTGCGCCGCAATGGCCTCGGCCCTGTTGGCATACTGCTGCTTCTGCGGTCCGCAGGAGCAGAGGACAAGCAGGATCAGGATGCCTGAAATAGACAAACGGGATGCTTTCATTGTTCTTTCACAAGTACGAAGTGGGTAAACAGCCTGCGCTCGCCGGAGTGGTCGTAGCGCCTGGAGCCGGAAGGGTAGTTGACGACGTGGGTCGCAGGATCGCCCTGGCCGGAGATGCAGAGGGTTGACGAACCGCCGCCGTCCATGTTGAGGGCGTAGCGGGGGTTGAAGTTCTGCCGCAGGAACTCCGTTAGCTCGCGGCAGGTCATGCCCTCGCTTACGCCGGGCCGGCGTCCGTCAACGACCACCATCAGAAGGTGGTTGTCGGCGGTTATGGCCACCGCCGTACGCGGGTGGCGTACCCCCTGGTGGCGGCGGGAGTCTTCGTAGTTGAATTCCTTGAGGGCGTCTCCGTTGTAGTAGCCGGCGAAGCTCTTGCCTACGGGGACGTAGTCGTCGATCAGCATGGGGGCGCTGGAGAAGATGTTGGGAGCGGTGCTGCTCTTGTAGAACTTGCGCAACTGAGCGAGGTCCCTGCCCCTGGAGTCATAGGAGATGGAGACGTTGCGGCCGCCGTCGGTGTAGATGGCGCCCTCGTTCTTCCAGTTGGGGACGCCGCTGTCCATGATGGTGTTGTTGGGGATGTCCGATATGTATTTCCCGTCGGCCTTGATTACCACCGAGGCGGGCTCGTAGCAGGCGTTCATGGCGACCACGGCGCCGGAGGATTCCATCGCCCGGGAGGTTACGACCGCATCCGCGGTGGTGTTGAACTTGAGGGCGTACCCCGGCGAAGACATGTCCCAGTCGGCCACGAACACCTTCTGTGCCCTGCCCGATACCGGATCTACGCCGACGTAGCTGCGATAGACAATGCCGGGAGCCACATCCGTCGCCGTCCATTCGTTCTCCGGCGGACGGGTGACGAAACGGTTGGCCCTCTGCGCCAGGTACGACCGGGCGTCGCTCCACCTGTAGTAAGGCCCGCTGTATGGCTCGAGGTCGCCCAGCCTCGCTTCCTCGCCGTTGAGCAGCAGCTTGACGAGGACGTCGCCCTTCCTGTTCTTCTTGGGGGCGAAGAACACCAGCTGGATGTTGGTGGCCATCCGGGCGCGGAAGGTCTGGAACCAATAGACGAGGTCGTCGGGGTCGGAGGGGAAATGGTCGAAGCCGTCGATGTCCATTATCATGAAGAGCGCCATGGCGACGTGGTCGTGCCCGAAGCGCAGGTGCGCGCCGCGGGTGCCGGAGGCAAGGGCTTCGTCGGCCTTGGCGATGATGTCGTCAACTATGGAGCTGCAGGGGGTGCGGTAGGCGATATACTCCCGCAGGCGTTCGTAATTGTCGCATTCCCACAGGGTGGCGTACTCCTGCGGCGTGACGAGGTCGCTGATATCGACCCGGATGTCCTCCGGCAGGCTGTTCATGCCGGCGATGAGCATGTATAGGTGGAAGAATACCCTGTACGGATTATACCTGCCGAGGCAGGAGTCCGGGTCCTTGAACACGCGGGCGAGGACGTCCCTGTACCCCGGGAAACGGCGGAGGAAGAAGTCCTCGGAGCTTTCCGGATACGGGAAGACGTTGGCCGGACCGGTGTATTTGAAGGGGTTGGGGCCTTCGTTGGGGCGGGTGGCCTGTATGTCCAGCTTGCTCTGGTGCCCATATACCGACGCCAGGGGAGCCTCCCTGCTGATGGCGGCGCAGCAGGAGCCCATGCTTACGATTGAGCGGGTGGAGCCGGACGAACAGGCATCCACCACGCTGCCCTTCCCGAAGGCGGTAGGGAAGCTCTTCACCATGGTCCTGCCTATGTACTGATGCTGCTCCCAGCCCAGCGGAGTAAGGTCGCCGACACGGTATTTTACGTTGTCCCAGAAAGGCTCGAGCTTGTTCAGAAGGGCCTCGCCGTAGGGGGTGAGGTTGTCCTGCCTGCGGCCCTCGGAAAGAAGGTTGAGGAAGATGGTGTAGGCCTTTTCCGTATATGCGTACCTCGACCCGTGGCGTCCGTAATGGCTGATATAGACGGCCTCGTACCCCTTGGGAACGGGCGTGGAAGCCTTGGGTGAAAAGTCGTACAGGCAGTCGAGCCCGGAACATTTGTTCCAGTCGGCCAGGACCTCCTCGCGTACGCCGGTACGCTGGGCCAGCGCCGTCACGCTCCACAGGGCCAGGCAGATGAGCAATAATCTCTTCATATGATTTGGTCTTCAATTTGCGTCAGGGCCTCGGTACAGAGGCTGTCGCAGAGTTCGTTCCAACAGTCGCCGAAATGGCTGCGCACCCACTTGAATTCTATCCTCAGGTGTTTCTGCTTGCGCAGCTGGCGGTACAGGACAAGCAGGTCGCTGTCCGGCTGGTTCTTGCGCCTGGGAAGCCTGCCGAGCCCTATGGCGGCGTACAGGTAATCCGTAATGACCTGTGCTTTGCTGCCGTCCGGGAGGGCGTCCATCGCCGCCAGGATGGCCTTTATCTCCGCCCGCTGGCTGGTTTCGTTGCGCAGGACGAAGGTGTCTTTCTTCACCAGGTTCCCTCCGCTTGCGGACAAAATGATATATGCCGCCGCCCCTACGTTGTCGCTGGCTGAATAACCTCCGTCCGTGTAAATTATGTAGTCGAACATATCTGCTGTCAGATGCAAATATATCCAATTTTTATCTTACTTTTGCGTATGGACAAGAACTTTCTGAATAAACTTTCCGGGATTGCCTCTTCCTTGGGCATCAACCTGGGCAAAGTCAAAACCGTCATCCCCGGAGCGGGCAACAAAACCAAGTCGTTTACCTTCCAGGCTGTGCCTTCCGCCCTGCCTGATCTCCAGGCCCTGCCGGAGGCCTCCCTTACCGACGTTTACGCCACCGCGGCCCTCACCGTCCTGGCCCTCGCGCGCTACGAGCAGGACCGCGACGCCTCCCTGGCCATGCTCGACTGGCTCAAGGGCCCCGACAACCTTTCCAACGCCGAGCGCCAGTACATCGCCGACCGCTTCATGGACGGAAAGAACTACAAGGTCCGTTCGTTCTTCGACGGCGCCACCCCCGCCAACAATTACACCCCGTCCAGCCCCCTGCGCATCCAGGTGTCGTCCAACCCGTATTCCTTCGACAACGAAGGCTGGGCTACGCTCTACCTGCACAGCGGCGGAGCGGACAATCCCCGCCCGGTGCGTCTCCGCAAGAAGCCGAGTACCGGCCAGTGGTTCCTGGTGGAGATCCAGTTCCTCGGCGATATCCGCGTTCCCGTCGCCCAGGACAAATGGGCCTGACGGATGAGCCGTACCGTTTATTTCGCCGGCGGCTGCTTCTGGGGCGTCGAGCATTTCTTCAAAGGTGTTGACGGCGTACTCGGCACCGAGCCCGGCTACGCCAACGGCAACATCGCCAACCCAACCTACGAGCAGGTATATACCGACACCACCGGCTTTGCCGAGACGGTGCGGGTGCTTTATGACCCGTCCCGCGTGGGCCTGAGCCTGCTGGTGAGGCTGTTCTTTACGATAATCGACCCCATGTCCCTCAACAGGCAGGGGCACGACGAGGGCACCCGCTACCGTACCGGAGTCTATTACGATTCGCCGGAGGACCTTCCGGTCATCGAGGCCGAATTCTCCGCCCTGCGGGAGCGCCTCGGAGCCGGTCCCGTGGTGGAACTGCAGCCCCTGCGCTGCTTCTATGGCGCCGAGGAGCGCCACCGCGACTATCTGGACAAGAACGCCGGCGGCTACTGCCATCTGCCGCTCAAGGTATTCCGCTACCTCCGCCTGTATCAGGATATCCGCCTGATGCTCGCCGGAGAGCCCGACCCCGTCGCCCGCATGGCCGAGGCCGCCGCGCTCATCTTCGAGCGCATGCGATTCTTCTGGGTGGGATTCTACCGCGTCGACGGCGACGAGCTGGTCCTGGGGCCCTTCCAGGGACCTGCCGCCTGTCTGCGGATAGCCCGCAGCCGGGGCGTCTGCGGCGCCGCCTG
>JAFZZW010000008.1 GCA_017615615.1 Bacteroidales bacterium | reverse complement strand
GCCCAGCCCGCCGCTCCGGCCCCCGACTTCGACCCGGCCCCCGCCCCCGAGGACGACCTCCCGTTCTAGCACCCTCCGACGCCCCTCCCGGAGCGCACCTGAAAAACAGTCAGCCCCGTGTGCAAAATCATTGCTATTTGCACACGGGGCTTCACTTTTATGCCTACTCGTGTGCAAACAAGGCCGTTTTTGCACACGGCAGCGGAAGAGTAGAACGGTTACGGCGCCGTCACAAGGTAGTACGCCTTTCCTGCGGGAATCGAGGCGCCTGTGAACTGGCGGAAGCCGATGGCGGCGGGAGATCCGGCAGCGCTCAGCACATATGGCGTCTTGCCGTCTACCTTGCCGGCGCTTAAGGTCGTGCCGGAGGCGGAGCCGCGCAGGATGTTGCCGCCCGGGGCGTGGTCCGTGACGCTTAACAATTCGGTCCCGGTAGAAGCGAGAGCCACCTCCGAGGTGACTGCGATTATGACCACGGCGGTATTCCTGGGTATGGTGCGGCCGTCGTCGCCCAGCCTGTAAAGCTTATGGTCGCCGCCCATGGTGTATGCCGCGGCGCCCTCGCCGAGCGAGTAGTTGGCGGTGCCGTCGTAGAAACTGCCCCAATAAGCGGTAACTCCGTCCTTGGAGCCTTGCGTCAGGGTTGCAGGCAAGCCCATGGGGGCGAAGACGGTAACGTCGTCACCGGGCATTCCGAAGGCGTTGCCTCCCGAGAGGGCGATGTCGTTGTCTGCGGTATCCTTTACCGTATAACTGCCGTTGAGGGTGTACCCCGATGCCGGGGCAAGCGTGATGTCAGTTCCTTCTGTGTAATAACTGACACCGCGGTATGCAGCTGTTGCAGTTCCGCTCACCGAAATCCCGGAACAGGCGCTGACTGTATAGACGTCGCTTACCGGCGACGCCACGCCGCAGGTGAGGTCGCGGTAATGGTTTGCGGAAACAGAGACATCACCGGATGTGGCCCCGAAGCCGCCGCTGCCGAATGTGGTGGTATTGATGACGAAATTGTCGGAGAATTTGCAGTAGCCGTTGTTGCTGATGCCGCTTAATATGCCTGTAATTGTACCAACGCGGGCCGCTGAACCGATGATGGTACAGTCTGCGACTATATTGTATTTCAAGTCGCGTGCAGCTGCGCTTGTTCCGCACCTTCCACAAATTCCACCGATGAAGAGTCCGCTGGCCGAGCCGCTGACGGTGCAGGCTTCCGCAGTGCAGTAAGTGATCGAGGCATCGGTGCTGTAGCCTGCTACAGCGCCGACATAGCAAGACCCGCTGCCGCTGTACGTAGTTGTGATGGTGCTGTTTTCCACGGAGCATCCGGTAATGTCGCTAACGTAGTCATACCCGACGATGGCGCCTGTATTCGTGGTTCCGCTGACAGAGGAATTACTGACGATTATGTTGCTCAATTTGGCGTTGCGGGTGTAGCGGAAGAGTCCGGAACTGCCATTGCCACCGGCATTGATCGTGAGATTGCTGATACGATGATTCTTGCCGTCGAATACTCCTCTGAAAGAATAGATATTTGAAGTTCCGATACTGACGAATGGGGAGAAGCCGGACATGTCGATATCGGCACCCAGCTCGAAGTAATTGGCGCTGAAAGTGCTGCCGTCATTTACCAGGAAAGCCAGACTGTTGAGGCCCTCGGGCGTGGATATGATGTAAGGGCTCGACTTGCTGCCGTCGCCTGTCCAGTACTCTGAAACGTCAGGTGTCCAGGTTGCAGTGTAGGAACGGTCTCCGGTAGATCCGGTGGGAATGGTGACGGTAATGGTCGGCCCGCTCAGGCCGGTGCCGGTCCATCCCGCAAACAGGTAATGCTCGCGGGTGGGGTTCACCAGGGTGATGGGGTCGCTGTTATTGTTGTACTTGGACGGATTAGGCGTCGGTACAACTCCTCCATTCAAGGTGTAGTAGATGTTGTAGAAGGCATCAACGGTCGTGCCGAGAGACTTTGATACGTCGCCGCCGAATTCGTTACCCTTCATGTCCTTGATCGGACTGATGTTCTGATAGGGAAAAGCAGGGGAGTTGGTTATCTCGAAACTGTTGATCGTAAGAGGGGTGCCGGCGCTTGCGGTAATGTTGCCCCGGAAAGAGACAATATTGGTGCCGCTGCAGTCGTCGTCCCCATCAAGATCGCCCCAGCTTGTATGGAGTATATATCTGGTTTGCACCGACGTGGTGACCGGCTCGTTGAAAGGAACGCTTACGGTGACCGGGCAGCCGGTGGCATGAATACCGGGATTGACAGTTATTTCGTCCTTCAGAACGGTAGGCGCAACATCGTCGACAAGGGCCCATCGCACGAAAAGGTCTTTGTAGCCATAGGTGTCGTTATCCTCGCCGCCGCAGTCGAAACGGACCGTGAGGGCGCCGATGTCGGGATCGAGGGCGAAAGCGTTGTTCAGCTCTCCCGGGGCGCGGTAGCTTTCGGAACGGAACTTCTGCTCCCAAAGGTAGCTTGTTTCCATCCAGAAAGCGGTACGGTCGTCATAGTATCCTGCGGCATTCTCCTCACTTTGATTGTGGTAATCAAATCTATGGGGGAATATGCACTTGCCGGAACCGCTATATGCTCCTTTCCCCTTCTTCAGCTCGAAACAGGCCTTGTATATGCTGTTCACGGGAGTGTTGACTGCACCGTTGGGATCGTAGCCCTCATCGTATGCAGTGTTCCCGTCTCCTATCAGAATCTGGACATACGCATAGCCGTCATCCTTCTCTTTCTCCGTAAAGACGACGCTGGCGTAGAGCTTGTTGCCGATTAGCTTATGCCATTCGGGGGTCGCGCCTGCCCTGTTTGTGACAAACAGATAATCCGGTCTTACCGTAGCGGATTTATACTTGTAGTCGTAACTGTCGTCTATATACACATATCCTTCAAGCGTGCCGCCGGTTTCCACATCCCCGGTGGGAGGAGTGTAAGGTTCGTCATGGTAGTGAGTAGTCCCGGAATAGAGTTTTTGTTCATCAAAATATGTAAACTGGTGTAAGGTCAGATTCACGTACGAATTCCACCCGCTGAGGTAGTACTGATTGTTGGTATCGCCTCCGGTGTATATCTGTTTCCTTTTGGTGGCCAGGACGGCGCCCTGCTGGTCGGTCACTTCAAAGTCGTAATACAGCTTGTTGGTGCCCTGGTACCTGTATCTGAGCGGAACGTCGGCCAAGGGTGTTTCCGTGACGGCCACCTGCTTGGAAGACTGGCCGTCGGCAAAACTGAGGCTGCCGTTCACGCCCGTGAAATGCTTGCCGTCCAGTGCCGAAATGCTCACCGTGCGGTATCTCACGTATGCAGTTCCGGAGTTGTTGGATCGTGAAACGACGAACTTGCCGTTGGAATATGAAACTGACCAGTCGGCGGCCAGAGCGCTCGGCCCTGCGGCCAGCAGCGCGGCCGCAAGGACGATAGTATGAAGTAATATCCTGGTTTTCATAGGCTACAGTGCGTTTGAGGTTGATTCTCCGGACGGGCCGAAATCTGGCTGGACGGCGGTGATGCTCTTTGCGCTGAGGAACTGGCCGGGGGCGGCAAGAGCGGCGGCCGGAATGTCTTTGTGGGCAACGAAGAGGGCCTCGTCGTCGCTGCCTGTAATGATGAAGTTGTATGTGTCGGCATCCGTGCTTTCGTTGCGGAGCGCGATGTAGAAAGGTTCCGACGTAGCCGCGGCGGGAGTGAGTTCAAGGGCGCCGAAAGTGGAAGTCCATATTCCTGCATCCAGTGTGCGGTACCGCACAAGGCTGCCGTTGGCATCGGTCAGGCTGATGCTCTTGACGACGAGCCTGCTGCCTCCGGCCTTGAATCCGAAACGGTATATGCTTTGCTGGTTGGTGAAGGTCGCGTCCGTAGTGGTGGCGGCCGATCCGGAGATGCCGCTTACCGTGACGGTGGCCAGGGCATAGTCGTAAGTGTCTTCGATCGAGCCTGTGCCGGTAAGAAGGCCGGTCTGGCCGGAATAGCTCCATTCGTCGCGGGGAATCATCAGCGTGAGCTCGTCGTCGACGGCAAGGCCGTCAATTGCAAACTTGCCGCTGAGGGTGGCTGTAAGAGGCTTCTCGCCGGGGTCCGGAATCACTCTGAGGGTGCCCAGGCAGGTCCCGGCCTTATAGACTTTAACCCTCTCGGTGGATCGCCAGAAAGCGTTCAGGGTGGCGCCGTCGTTAACGAGGTCCAGGGCCTTGGTCCCGACATCTTCCTTGCTGGCCTTGACGGTAATCTCCCACTCGGCGCTTTCGGGTTTGTCCTCAGGCCCGATGACGGGTTCTTCCGGCAACTCCTGCCGGCAGGAGGCCAGCAGAGCGACAATGCAAAGGGTAAATAGCAGTTTGGTCTTCATCATTCTGTCCTCCTTAATCATCGTCTCCGAGACTGAAAACATTGCCGTAGCCGCTGCGCTCGGCGGAACTGGGATTAGGCTCGACGGAAAAACAAATCATGCCGGAGGTTTTAACCTCATAAAGCCTCAGCGCAGGAGCCATGTAGTTACACTTTCTTTCCATACAACATAAATAATCAAATCCGTCACATCCCGGGTTCGTTGCGGGAGGAATGGCGGAGGAAAACAGCCAGGACGACGGCTATGGTGCCGAGGCTTATGAATATCCATTCGGCATGCACTGCGGCGTCGACGCCCTCGCGTAAAGTGAATATGCGGCCGACGAAGACAGGTACCAGCAGCATACCCATATTCTGAATCCAATAAATGAGCGAATAAGCCGTGCCCAGATTCCTCTCGGGCACGATTTTGGGCACGCTGGGCCACATTGCCGACGGCACCAGCGAATAGCCTACGCCGAGCAGCGAAATGCCGAAGTACCCCCAGAACGGCACTCCCTGGGGTGCGAAGGCCAGCACCATGTGCGCCGCCAGCACCAGGAAGGCGCCGATAATCATCCAGACCGTCGCTTTGCCGACTTTGTCCACCAGGGCCCCGAACAGCGGCGTGAACACCACCGTGAAGAACGGTATCATGGTGATCATCCACTTGGCGCTGTCGATGTCCATGCCGAAGCGGGGGATGACTATGGCCGTCCCGAACTTCTTGAACGAAATGATGCAGCAGTAGAAGAATACGCACAGCATGGCGATGAGCAGGAAGCGCTTGTTGACCAGGAGCCTCCCGAGGTCGGAAAACTTGAACTTGTCTTCCTCCTTCACGGCGCCGCGGCCGCAGGACAGGCCGTTTGCCTTGTCGAACCGGGCGTCCATGGCCACGAATACGGCCCACAAAAGCACGCCGGCGAGGATAAGGCAAAGTCCGAAGGTCGCGGGACGTGCGGTCTCGGCGAGCGAATACATCTGCCCGGGGGCCTTCTGGGCCACCAGTACCGGGGCAAGGATGAACGCCAGGGCAGTGCCGAGACGTGCGACCGCCACCTGTGCGCCCATGGCGAACGCCACGTTGCCACCCTTGAACCACTTGGCGATGGAACGGGTTACGGCGACCCCGGCGATCTCGCTTCCGAGGCCGAACAGCATGCAGCCGGCGTATGCCAGGACAAGTGACGTATGCGGTTCGAGCCCGCTGCGCAGCGCCACCACGACGGTCCCGGCGCCCAGCGCCATCAGCCCCACGAAAACGCTGCCGATGATGCGGACGCCGAACACGTCGAGCAGGATGCCGCAGAGGATGAGCCCCCCGCAGACGCAGAGGAAACTGTATCCGCCGGCGTAGAAGCCGTAATCGGCGCTGTTCCAGCCCAGCTCCAGAGTCTCCGGATGCTGGAAAATCTGCGACAGGGTGGAGAACGCGTCGTCGAAGAAGTACGACGCGAACATGGGTACCATAAGGCACACCAGCGCCACCCATTTCAGCTTGCCGAATTTCATTCAGCCTCTTTCTTGATGTTGGGTTCCTCGAGTCCGAAGCCCTTCCTGCGGTCCTCGATCTTGAGCCAGAAGCCCAGGAACAGGGCGATGACTCCGAGAGAGGCGAACACAAGCATGGGAACGGTGTAATTGTATGCCAGAGGGTCCGTGACGCCGGGGTTGGAGGCGCTGAGCACGGAGCCGATAATCATAGGGAACGCATACAGGCCGATATTCTGGATCCAGAAGATGAGCGCGTAGGCCGAACCGAGAAGCTTGTTGTCGATCAGCTTGGGAACTGAAGGCCAGAGCGCCGCAGGCACCAGCGAGAAGGAGATGCCGAGCAGGATGATGGCCAGATAGGTTATGACGACCGACTTGGTGGCGGGTACGACAAGGGCGAAGGTAAGATGGCAGAGGATCATCAGCAAGGCGCCGAGGATGAGCATCGTGGCTCCCTTGCCCTTGCGGTCAAGGAAATTGCCGAGGAACGGGGTGACCGCCGCGGCGCCCAGCGGGAACACGAAGAACACCAGGCTGGCCTGCTGGGCGGTATAACCCAGGTTGCACTGAAGCATGTTGATGGCGTACTTCTGGAAGGGGAAGATGGCGCTGTAATACAGCACGCACAGCAGTGCCACGATCCAGAACATCTTGAGCGAAAGGATCTTGCCGATGTCGCTGACCTTGAACGGGTCGTCCTTCTCTTCCTCGACGCCCTCTTTGTCAAGGCGTGCGTCCATGAACCCGTAGGTGATGAACAGGATAAGGCCGATGCAGAGCAACAAAGCTCCTACGGCCACCGGACGGCTTACGCTGACGGGCGCGATGCTGGCGATAAGGGGAGAGCCGAGCATGACGATTGCAACGCCGACGCGGGCGATAGCCATCTCGACGCCCATCGCGAGCGCCATCTCCTTGCCCTGGAACCACTTGACGATTCCGCGGGACACCGTGATGCCAGCCATTTCACAGCCGCAGCCGAATATCATGAAACCGACCGCTGCCAGTTTGGCCGATCCGGGCATGCCCTTGAAGAACGGAGTGACGTTCCACCACGCCTCGGGAAGGTTGAGGTTGTTCGTGAACCAGGTATCCACGCCGCTGCCGATGAAGCCCTCCGACACTGCGAAGTACTTGATGGCGGCGCCGCAGACCATCACCGCACCGGAAAGGATGGCGGTGAAGCGGACGCCCATCTTGTCCAGGATGATGCCCGCGAAGATGAGGAAGAAAACGAATACGTTGAGGAAGGTCTCGCTTCCGGCGTAATGGCCGTAGGCCACCGGATCCCAGCCTCTCTGGGTCTGGAGAAGTTCCTGCAACGGGGACAGGATGTCCATGAATATGTAGGCGAACAGGTTGGCCGCGGCGAGCAGCACAAGAGCAGTCCACCTCGCTGCGGAAGAGTCGCGCAGCGATTTTCTGACTATTTCTGCCATGTCCGGATTAGATTCTGTCGCGGATAAGGAAGTAGTATACCAGGAGGCCGATCCAGCTGAATGCGAGGACAGCGACGGCAAGGAGAACCTTGAAAAGAAGATTGATCTTGGGCTTCTTGAAGATGTCGATGACGCACCAGATGGCTGCGACGAGACCTACGATGTAAACGATTGTTGCAAGCATAACTACTGATAATTAAAATAACGTTGGTTCTTCGAAAATGAGTTCTATGGGATCCTCGGCGGTTTCCGGGATGCGGATCTCCTTGCCGCGGATATCGGGCGCCGGCTCGGCCGCCGGAGTCTGCTGCGCCTGGGTTTCTGCCGCAGGAGCCTCCTCGACGGGAGTTTCTTCCACTGCCTCCGGCTCTTCCTCCTCTTCCCGGAAGTCCTCCGGCTTGACCAGCGGCTCGGCGAAGCGGACGCTCTTGACCTCGCCGCGCTCCACCACCTTCTTGCCCTTGGCGGCATAGCCCTTCTTGCCGATCCATTCTTCTGCGTCTATGAGCTCGGCGGGTTTGTCTTCAAGCTTCCAGGTGACTTCGTACTGCGGATGCTTGTCGCTGCTCAGGTCGACAAGCCTGGACTTTGCGCCCTCGGCGATGAACGACAGGGGCGTGTTGTCGCTTGGTATGAAGGAGAATCGCTTGACGTAGAACGACTTGACACCGGCGTCCCAGTAGAGGGCGGTAAAGGTCTTGTCCGGGTCGAGCTTTTCTATCAGGAGGACGTCTCCCTGGTAGCGGTTGGACAGGTCGAAGGAGGTGGTGTAGAACGTTCCGTTGCGGAATACGGCCAGGACTTTGTCGCCCTCCGCGAATTCGCCCAGGTACAGGCCGTGGCCCTCGTCGTTGAGCTTCTGGATGTCGGTGTCGTACCAGATCTGCTTGCCGGCGATGGTGCTCACGCCCTTGCTGCGAAGTGTGATAGTGCGGATGGCGTTCTTGCTGACGAGGTTGCCCCTGGCGGTCCTGCTCTTGATGGCGAGGGTGGAGAAATCGTATTCGAACGAAGTCTTCTTGAGTTTCGCCTTGGGACGCAGGAGGACGCGTACGGTTTCGGCCTCGCCGTTGTGGTTGGCGGTGAACCAGACTATCTGGGAATCTTCCTCTCCGGTGGTGATGTCGTACTCCTTGTCACGCGTGACGGAGGTTACGGCAAAGCGCTTGGCGTAATAGACGGAGGTCTTTCCTACGCGGTAGATGACGTTGTAGATGGTGCGGGTGTCGCCCCTGTTGAACACGCCCACGTAGAGGAGGTCCTTGCCGAAGAAGGCCTTGTCGCTCACCTTGGTGACTATGTACGTGCCGTTGCGGCGGATGACTATGACTTCGCTGAGGTCGGAGCATTCGCTGATGAATTCCACGCCCTCGTCCTTCTTGAGGCCGATGCCGACGAAGCCTTCCGCGAGGTTGGCGTACAGCTTGGCGTTGTTGTTGACGACCTTGGTGGCGGCTATGGTCTCGAATCCGGAGAGCTCGGTGCGCCTGGGGAAGTCTTTGCCGTACTTCTTCTTGAGGCTCTTGAACCAGTCGATGGTGTAGCGGTCGATGTGCTCGATGTCGCTGCGGACCTGCTCCATCTCGGCCTCGATACCCTTTATGCGCTCGTCCACGGCCTTGACGTCGAACTTGGATATCTTGCGCACAGGCTTCTCCACCAGGCGGTCTATGTCCTCCATGGTGATGTCGCGCCGCACCTGGGCGCGGAATTCCTGCATGCGGGACAATATGGCGTCCTTCTGGTCTTCCCAGGTGGCGTAAGTCTTGAGCTCCAGGATCTTGTAAACCCCTTCCTCGAAGAAGATGCGCTCCAGCGAGCTGTAGTGCCAGTCGCGCTCGAGTTCGTCCAGGCGTATTCCCAGCTGGCGCAGGAGAATGTCCCTGGTGTGCCTGGTGCTGTATTCGAGTATCTCGTTTACCGTGAGGAAGCGGGGCTTGTTGTCCACGATGACGCAGGCGTTCGGCGCAAGGTTGCACTCGCAGTCGGTGAAGGCGTAGAGGGCGTCGATGGTCTTGTCGGGGGAGACGTCTCCGGGAAGGTGGATGAGGATCTCCACCTTGTCGGTGGTCATGTCCTCTATCTTCTTTATCTTGATCTTGCCCTTGTCCTTGGCGCGCAGGATGGACTCTATGAGGTCTTTGGTGTATTTGCCGTAGGGGATTTCCGTGATGGCGATGGTGCTCTTGTCGATTTTCTCGATGCGGGCGCGCACCTTCACGCGGCCGCCGCGCCTGCCCTGCATGTACTTGGAGCAGTCGGCGGAACCGCCGGTGGGGAAGTCGGGATACAGCTCGTAAGGCTTGCCCTCCAGGATGGCCACGGAAGCGTCCAGAAGCTCGTTGAAGTTATGGGGAAGTATTTTCGACGCAAGGCCGACGCCGATACCGTCCGTGCCTTGTGCCAGCAGCAGCGGGAAGCGCACCGGAAGCTCGGTGGGCTCGTCGTTGCGGCCGTCGTAGGACTTCATTGTAGGGGTGACCTTGGGGTCGAACAGCACTTCCTTGGCGAACTTGGAAAGGCGGGCCTCGATGTAACGGGGAGCGGCGTTGGAATCGCCGGTGAGGATGTTGCCCCAGTTGCCCTGGCAGTCCACGGTGAAGCCCTTCTGGCCCAGCGTTACGAGGGCGCCGAGTATGGACTGGTCGCCGTGGGGGTGATACTGCATGGCCTGTCCGACGATGTTGGCCACCTTGGTGAAGGAACCGTCGTCTATCTTGTACATGGCGTGCAGGACCCTTCGCTGGACAGGCTTGAGGCCGTCGGCGATGTGGGGCACGGCACGGTGCAGGATTACGTAGGATGCGTAGTCCAGATACCAGTCCTTGAACATTCCGGAGAGCTTGAACTTGTGGGCGTCGCCCTCCAGGAGCCTGGTGTACTTGCCGCTGGCCTGAGCGTCTTCCGACAGTTCGAGGTCGTCGTCTTCGATTATTTCTTCGGTCACGATGTTCTCTTCTTCCATAACTTAATCTTCATAGCCAAAGCGGCGTAATTCTCTTTTGTTCTCCCGCCAGTCCGGATCGACCTTGACGAAAATGCTGAGGAAGACCTTCTTCTGGAAGAAGTCCTCCATGTCTATGCGGGCCTGGGTGCCGACCTTCTTCAGGGCTGCTCCCTTCTTTCCTATGATAATGCCCTTCTGGGACTCGCGGGACACGTAAATCACGGCCTCGATGTCGTAGCGCTCGGCGCCCTCCTTGAAACTCTCGACGCCCACCTCGCAGCAGTATGGAATCTCCTCCTTGTAGTTGAGGAAAATCTTCTCCCTGATGATTTCCGAGGCGAAGAAGCGGAGGCTCTTGTCGGTGAAGGCGTCCTTGTCGAACCAGGGCGGGCAGACTGGCAGTCGCGATACCACTGCGTCCAGGATACTCTCCAGGCCGAAGCGCTCCTGCGCGCTTGCCGGGATGACCTCCGCCGCGGGCAGCTGCTCCTTCCACCATCCGGTCAGTTCCATCACCTTTTCCTGCGTGCTGATGTCGATCTTGTTGATTACGACTATGACCGGGCATTCGATGCGGGCGAGCTTGGATACGTACTCGGCGTTCTTGTCCGGAGTCTCCACGGTGTCGGTCACATACAGGACGATGTCGGCGTCGCCCAGGGCTCCGTCCACGAAGTTCATCATGTTCTGCTGCAGGCGGTAGGCCGGCTTGAGTATGCCCGGGGTGTCGGAATATACGATCTGCCAGCCCTCGCCGTTTACAATGCCCATGATGCGGTGACGCGTGGTCTGGGCCTTGGAGGTGACGATGGAAAGCTTCTCCCCCACGAGGGCGTTCATCAGCGTTGATTTGCCGACGTTGGGGTTGCCTATGATGTTGACGAATCCTGAACGGTGGTCCATTATACGTATGCCCCCATCTTGAGCATGTTGACTTCTTTCTCGGAGAGGTAGCGCCAGCCGCCCTTCTTGAGGCCCTTCTTGGTGAGGCCCGCGAAATACACGCGGTCCAGGGCCTTTACGTTGTAGCCGAGGGACTCGAATATGCGGCGGACTATGCGGTTCTTGCCGGAATGTATCTCGATGCCGAGCTTGGTGTGGTCGTTCTCGTCGACGAACTCGAGGGCGTCGGCCTGTACGAAACCGTCGCCGAGGGTGATGCCGGAAAGGATGCTGTCGTAGTCTTCCTGGGAGAGGTTCTTGTCAAGCGCGACCTGATAGATCTTCTTCTTGTCGTATGAGGGATGGGTGAGGCGTTCGGCTATCTCGCCGTCGTTGGTGAACATGAGGACTCCGGTGGTGGCCTTGTCCAGGCGGCCTACGGGATATACCCTGGTGGGGCAGTCCTTGATGAGGTCCATGACGGTCTTGTCGGCGTGGGGGTCGGAGGCTGAGGTCACGTAGCCTTTGGGCTTGTTCATCACCAGGTAAACCTTGGTCTCGCCCTTGAGGCGCTCGCCGTTGAAGCGGACGTCGTCGTTGAAGATATTGACCTTGGTGCCGAGTTCGGTAACGACTTCACCGTTGACGGTGACGCAACCGGCCTGGATGAAGGTATCGGCCTCGCGCCTGGAGCATACGCCGGAATTGGCGATGAAGCGGTTGAGGCGCATTTCGTCCTTGGCGACGGGCTCGTATGCAGGACCGTCATACTCGGATGAGACCTGGGGCCTGCGGCTTATCATGCGGTTGATGCCTTCGTTGGACGATTTGGAGAAATGGGGCTTGCCGGCGGGGCGCTTGCCTCCCTTCTTGCCCTTGTAAGGGGAAGACTGATGCTCTCCCCACTGCCTTTCAAGGGATGAATGGCTGTAACCGCCGGGCTTCTGGCCGTAAGGGCGGTCGGAGTGCTGACGCTCGCCGTAGGGGCGCTCTCCGCGTGCCTGGCGGTCTCCGTAGGGGCGGTCGCCATAAGGACGGTCACCATAGTGGCGTTCGCCATACGGCCGTTCGCTGCGGTCGCCGTAGGGGCGTCTCTGGTCGTGCGGGCGCTGCTGTGCGCCGTATCTGTTGTTGCTGTTTGAGCTGTAGGACTGGATGTCGACCTTTTCGGTCCGGTTTACACTACTTCCTTTGCGCGGTCTGAGTTTGCGGCCGTCTTTAGAATATCCTTCCATAGTTTTTTCTGACGATGACTCACGTCATCATTTTAAATTGAAAATGTATGTTATAGTGCCCTCTTGCAGAGGCGGGGCGCTTGCGCTCATGGTGAAGCCCGTTTCCAGGGCTGCGTTGCGTGCGGCAGTCCAAAGGGCTTTGTCGGTAACCGTGGTGCCGTCCGCTCCGGGTACGGCCTTCTGTACCTTTCCGTACTGGTCCACCCAGATCTTTACGACCACCTTGCCGCTTTCCTGGGAGGTATAGACGGGCTTCTTGAGGCCTGCCTTGTCGACCTCGCGGCCCTCCAGGTGGGCGTTGGGCTTGGCGTCGGTGTTGCCCTTGTTCACATTGCCCGTAGGCTGCCCGGGCTTGAAGGTGGTGGAACCTTCCGTGGCTCCGTGTGCGGCGGTGTGGGTGGTGTCCTTCTTGCTCATGCCGGGGAAACTGGCCCTCGGGTCGAGGGTCTCGTCGGGCTTGTTGGGGTCGGGGACTTCCACGTCGCCGTGGGTGTCGGGCTTGGTGGCGGGGGTGGTGTTGGGCTTGCGCGAAACGTTGGGGGATTCGCTGCGCTGCACAAGTTCCACTTTCTCGTCGGGGTTGACGTCCTCGCCCTTGGGGTCCTTGCCGGTCTTCTGCTCCACCTTGGCGAGTTCTTCCTGCTCGAAGTCGATCAGGAACGAGTTCTCAGCGGGCGGAGGATATAGATATTTGATACCGCTGAACGACACGAGAAGGGCGGCGCACACGTGAACCGTCACCGTCAGCACTATGCCGGTGAGTACGGAATTGCGTTCGCGTTCGTGGCGTTCTCGGAGATACTGTTTCATTCGGGTTGGGTGGCCAGGATGACTTTATAATGGTTTCTTTTGGCGATGTTCATCACCTGTACAATCTCCTTGATGGGGACGGATTCGTCGGAATAGATGGAGAATGTGGGGTCTTCTTCCACCTGCATGAGCTCCACCAGTTCGTCTTCCACCTGCTCCAGGGGGACGGGCGTCTCGTTGCCGTTCACATGGTAGGTGTACTGCTCGTTACCCCAGTCCTTGATGGAGACCGTGGCTATCGCCTTGGCGCCCACCTGTCCGGTGCTCTTGGGAAGGAGGAGCTTGAGGGCGTTGGGGTTGACGAGGGTACTGGTCACCAGGAAGAAGATCAGCAGGAGGAACACGATGTCGGTCATGCTGGACATCGTGATGTTGGGATCCGCCTTTGTGGTGCGCTTGAGTGCCATCAGTCTTCGTCTTTTTCGGTTGCTTCCTTGGCGGGGGTGTCGGGATCGTCGAGCAGGTCCATGAACTCTATCGTGCTGCTCTCCATCTGGAACACTACGTTGGAGACCTTGGAGGTGAGGTAATTGTAGCCGAAGTAGGCTATGATACCCACGACAAGGCCGCCGACGGTGGTGATCATTGCGGTGTAGATACCGCTGGACAGCAGGGTGATGTCGATATTGTTGCCGGCCTGGGACATGTTGAAGAACGCCTGAACCATACCGATGACGGTGCCCAGGAATCCGATCATGGGGGCGCCGCCGGCTATCATGGCGAGGTAGGGAAGACCTTTCTCCAGCCTTGCGACCTCCACGTTGCCTACGTTCTCAACTGCGCTCTGGATGTCGCCCAGGGGCCTGCCGTAACGCTCAAGGCCGGTCTCCACCATGCGTGCGACAGGGGTGTCGTACTTGGAGCAGAGGGTTTTGGCGCTCTTGAGCTTGCCGTCGTGGATGTAGTCGCGGATGTCCATCATGAAGTCCTTGTCGATCTTGGAAGCCTGGCCGATCATCCAGAGCTTCTTGCCGAAGATGTAGAGGGCGATGACGGAAAGGACGAGCAGCACGATCATGAGGGGGCCGCCCTTGGTAGCCATGTCGATAAGGGAATAGGACATTTCCTGCTGGATGGGTGCCGTCTGCACAGCCTCCACGGGAGCGGCCTGCATGGCCGCGGCAGGGTCCGCCTGAAGCAAATATCTAAGCATATCTATAAAATTATTATCTCGCAAATATAATCAAAAATCCCGAGCAATCATATCCTTTCGGCATATTCCTTTTGCATCCAGCCCTGACGGCCGTCGGCGAGCTCTATGTTGTCCCATTCCCCGACCTCGTCAAGCAGCTTGACGCGTGTGCCTTCGTGCAGCACGAAAAGGCTCACTCCGCTGCCAGGAGAACTTTTTACCTCGGCCACCGGAACGGTCACTATGGCCCCGTCCGCGGTGCGGGCGTCGGTCTTCTGCCAGAAGGCGAAATCCAGGCACAGAAGGGCTCCGAGAAGCAATGCTATGCCCACGAAGAACCCGGCCTTTCGTGCGCCCCTGCTGCCAAGCAGGAACAGAAGCAGCATGGCCAGGGTGCCGGCAAACAGCACCAGGAACAGCACCGCCCAGGTTGCGGAAGGCAGAAGCCAGCACATCTTGCGCCCCCATGCCTCCAGGAAGAATTCCGGAACCTCCTCGATGCGGTCCTGCAGCTGGTTGCGGACGAAATCGAGGTTTACGCGGGCGTCGGCGTTGGACGGATCGGCCTTGAGCGCCCTTTCGTACCAGAGCACCGCATGGGCGATGTCTCCGGCCTTGTAACAGGCTCCGCCCAGATTGTAATACAGTTCGCTGCTCTCCAGCCCGCCGTCGGCGATGGCCTGCCATGCGGCGACGGCCTCGTTCCACTGCTGGGAAGCGTAGGCGTCGACGCCGGAGCGCCAGAGCGAGTCGGCGTCCTGGCCGCGAGCTGGCAGGGCGAGCAGCACCAGCAGGGCCGCAGCCGCCGCGCCGCCTTT